>JAFAWA010000239.1 GCA_019242155.1 Terriglobia bacterium
AGTTTGACTGCCCCGCCCCCCCACCGGCCCCCAACCGACTCTGGTGCCTCGATTGCTTCATAGGGGAATCGCGTCCGCCGGTCGGTGGGGAAGCCGGCCCACTAGCCTGCGGGTTACCGGAGCCGTCAAGGGTTCCTTCGGTAACTGGCGGTCGTGCAGCTCCAAGTGACTCTCGTGTCTCGATAGCCATGAAAGCTCTCGTCCCGCAATTAACCGTCCTCCTCCTGGCCGCCTCCCTCACAATGGGCCTCAGAGCCGCCCCCGTCCCAGTCCGCTACCGCGAAGGGGAACTGCACGGTTTCGTTGAATTGCAGACGCTCACCGGTCAAAATATGGCCTATGGCGAAACCATCCAGATGGTCCGCGGAGATACCGTCACCGGCCAGTTGGTGTTCCGCTTCATCGACGGTTCTCTCTTTGAGGAGACAACTGAATTTTCGCAGACGCGTACTTTTCGCCTTATCCGCGACCATGTCATACAAAGGGGGCCGGCGTTCAAGACGGAACTGGATGCCACCATCGATGCCTCAAAAGGCGAAGTCCGTGTCCGGTCTCGCGACAAGGACGGCAAACAGAAGGAGGAATCCCAACATCTCGAGATTCCCGATGATGCCGCCAACGGCATGATCTTCATCCTTGTGAAGGATGTCCCTTCAGACGCGGGCGGGACGACGGTTTCGTACGTCGCAACCACCCCTAAGCCCCGGCTCGTGAAGATTCACATAATCCCTGAAGGTACAGTCCCGTTCTCGGTAGGAACCCTCCACAAACAGGCCAACCATTTTGTCCTGAAGTTTGAAATCGGCGGGATTGCCGGAGTGATTGCCCCATTGATCGGCAAACAGCCCCCGGACATTAACAGTTGGACCGTCGCCGGGCAGGCGCCGTTCCTAGTCCGAACCGAAGCGCCCCTCGAAGCCGACGGCCCCATCTGGCGGATCCAAAGTGCCCCGCCTCCGATATTCCCGAACCGTTAATCGGTTGCCGTGCCCTCCCGCCCCTAATCGCGGCTTTCGATCTTACTCCACAGCAGACAGCCGAATTTCCGCGGTATCGAGTAAGAATTGCAGGTTAGAAAGGAAGGAGTGATACCGCAACAGCATTTCGAAGCCGGGCTCCGGATGTATACTGTGCATACCGGAACGTCAAGCCGCCTGAATGTTGATACGTGTTTTGGTTTCAAATAGCCTCTTCATCAATCCGAACGCCTCAGCCCGGGTTAAAAGTTAATGTGGATCGTCAGGATCGCCCTCGGTCGCCCTTACACTTTCGTTGTGATGGCCGTGCTCATCGCCATTCTAGGCGTCGCGGCGATCACCACCATGCCCGTCGATATCTTTCCCTACATCGACATCCCCATTGTCAGCGTGCTTTGGTATTACCCCGGCCTTGGCCCCGAGGAGATGGAAAAACGAGTCTCGACGAATTTCGAGCGCATCCTCACGTCCAACGTGAATGATATCGAACACATCGAGTCCCAGTCGTATAGCGGCTATTCGGTCCAGCGTATCTATTTTCACCCGAATGTCCGTATCGACATGGCCGTCGCACAGGTCACTGCCGCCATGCAGACGGGGCTCCGCAACATGCCCACCGGAATGTTTCCCGCCAACGTTCTCAAGTACGATGCCGCGAGTGTCCCCATTCTCCAGCTCGGCCTTTCGAGCAAAACGTTGCGCGAGCAGGAGATCTTCGACCTCGGCAATAACTTCATCCGCACCCCGCTCGGCACCGTGCAGGGAGCCTCTGTTTCGTACCCGTTCGGCGGCAAGCAGCGCAGCGTCATGGTCGACCTCAACCTTGACGAACTCTACGCGAAACAGCTCTCCCCCAGCGATGTCTCGAATGCGCTCAACCTGCAAAATCTCGTTCTGCCCGCCGGCACCGCGAAAATCGCCAAAACAGAATATCAGGTTCGTGTCAACAGCAGCCCCGTGCGGCTCGAAGAGCTGAACGACCTGCCGATCAAAACCGTGAACGGCGCAACCGTATACATCAAAGATGTCGCGCAGGTGCACGACGGCTACTCCGTGCAGAACAATATCGTGCGCACCAACGGTTCTCGCGGCGTACTGATCACAGTCACCCGCAACGGCAAAGCGTCCACTCTATCCATTGTGAACTCCGTAAAAGCTGCCCTGCCCAACATCCTGGCCAATATAACGCCGGAGCTGAAGGTTACGGCGCTCGCGGATCAGTCCGTTTTTGTTCGTGCATCCATACAAGGCGTCGTGCGTGAAGCGCTCATCGCGGCAGGTCTCACCGGCCTCATGATCCTGCTGTTTCTGGGTAGTTGGCGCAGCACTCTCATCGTCTGTATCTCCATTCCCCTGTCCATCCTCACTTCTCTCTGCATCTTGTACCTGCTGGGTCAAACCGTGAACGTGATGACCCTGGGCGGCCTTGCCTTGGCGGTCGGCATCTTAGTGGATGACGCCACCGTTGAAATCGAGAACACGCACCGCAATATCGCCATGCGGAAACCGTTGGTTCGCGCGGTATTGGATGGCGCGTCTCAGATCGCGGTTCCGACCTTCGTGGCCACCGTCTCCATCTGCATCGTCTTCGTCCCCGTCATCCTGCTTACCGGCACCGCCCGCTATCTGTTCACTCCGCTCGCCATGGCGGTGGTGTTCGCGATGCTCGCGTCCTATCTGCTTTCGCGCACGCTCGTCCCCACCATGATGGCGTACCTTCTCGAATCGGAACTGGATGCCTACCGCGAAGGCACGGACGGCGCTCCCCGCGGCGGACGCGGTCCCATCTGGAAAGCGCATCATCTGTTCAACAGTCTCTTCGAAAAGCTGCGCTACCGTTATCTCGGTCTGCTCGATTGGTCGCTGGCTCATCGGGGACGCGTCCTCGCCGCCTTCATGGGCCTCTCGATCGCCTCCTTCGCGCTCGCCCTCGTGATCGGAGAGGATTTCTTCCCCGCAGTCGACGCCGGCCAGATGCGGCTTCACGCCCGCGGCCCCGCCGGCATGCGAATCGAAGAGACCGAACTTCGGTTCGCTGCGCTCGAACGTGAGATCCGGTCCGTCATCCCTCCCAGCCAGCTCGACATGATGATCGACAACATCGGCATCCCCACAAGCTGGCCGGCTCTCGCCCAGGGCGATATTCCAACCATCTCCTCGGCCGACGGCGAGATCCTCATCTCCCTCAATAAGGAACACCACTCGCCCACGCGAAACTATGAAGTGCTGCTGCGAAAACGCCTGCGCCGGGACTTCCCCGACATGGTGTTCTTCTTTCAGCCCGCCGACATCACCAGCCAAATCGTGAATTTCGGATTACCCGCGCCCATCGACCTGCAGGTTGGCGGAAGCAACGCCTCCGCCAATTACAAAATCGCGCAGGATCTGGCCAGGAAGATCTCCCTCATCCCCGGTGCCGCCGACGTCCACGTGCACCAGGTCGCGGCGCAACCGGAAATCAACTTCAACGTCGATCGCGTCAAGGCGTCCCAACTCGGTCTCACTCAGCGCGATGTCACCAACAGTATGCTCATCTCGTTGAGCGGCAGTTCGACATTTGCGCCCAACTATTGGGTCAACTGGCAAAACGGCGTGCAGTACAACATCGGCGTGCAAACACCGCAGTACCGCCTCGACTCGCTCGACGCCTTGCTCCGCACCCCGATCTCCGTCGCGAACAGCGCGGAAACCGGGGTTACCGAAAACGCCATGGTCGGTGCCGCCGGTGCCACCAACTCCTTCGTCGCCGCCTCTCCGAACGGCTCCTCGCTTGCGTACGGAAACCCGGGCGCAGTCTCCGGCAACACACAGCTTCTTTCAAATCTGGTAACCGTGCAGCGCGATTACGTCCCCGTCATCGTGAATCACTATAACGTCCTGCCCGTATTCGACGTCTATGCCAACCTCGACCGCCGCGATCTCGGCGCTGTCGGCTCGGAGGTGCGCAAGATCATGCGCGAAGAGTCCGCCCACCTTCCGCGCGGCACTACCTTCGCCTTACGCGGACAGGTCGCCACCATGGAATCCTCCTTCTTCCGGCTTGGTCTCGGCATGGTCTTCGCCGTAATTCTCGTCTACTTGCTGATGGCCGTGAACTTTCAATCCTGGGTCGATCCCTTCATCATCCTTACCGCGCTGCCCGGCGCCATCGCGGGAATTCTTTGGATACTGTTCGTGACCGGCACAAGCCTGAGTGTCCCTTCCCTAATGGGAGCCATCATGTGCGTCGGCGTCGCCACAGCCAACAGCATCCTGGTCGTGACCTTCGCCAACGATGAGCGCGAAAACGGCGTCTCTGCCCGGGCCGCCATGCTCGCCGCCGGCCAGGCGCGCATGCGCCCCGTCCTCATGACCGCCACCGCCATGATCCTCGGCATGCTTCCTATGGCGCTCGGCATGGGCGAAGGCGGGGAACAGAACGCACCCCTCGGACGTGCCGTGATCGGCGGCCTCATGTTCGCCACCGTAACCACGCTCTTCGTCGTTCCCATCATCTACACCTATTTCCGCAAACTGCCGCCCGTCGATTATCAGCAGCGGCTCTTGGAGCGGGAGCGGGAAGTTCTCTGATGCACTACACCGAACCCGATCCCAAGGCGCGATCCGCCGAAACAGCCGAGGAGCGGCTGCGCCGCGAAAACTGGGAACTCAAACGGCAACTCGAAGAGTTGCGCGGCGGCAGCCACACCACCCCCGCCCAGCGCAATTTCTGGCGGCCCTCCGCCATCACTATTTGGGCCATTGCCGTATCGGTCCTGGTTGTGTTCGCCATTGCCTTCCTCGCCGGTTACATTCCCCTCGAACGGCGTCGCGCCGTGGTTCTGAGCGAAGCCAGGCAGGAGCAGGAGGCCTTGCCGCGTGTCGAGGTGATCAAGGTCGCCCGATCCACGCGCCAAAGCGGTCTCCAATTACCGGGCAACATCCAGCCGATTACCGAAGCCCCTATCCTCGCGCGCGCCGATGGATACGTCGAAAAGCGCATGGTCGATATCGGCGACCGCGTAAAGGCCGGCCAGTCACTTGCCCAAATCGACGCACCCGAGCTCACCGACCAGGTAACCCAAGCCAAAGCTACCGTCCAACAGGCCCAGGCAGCCCTCGAACAGGCAACTGCCAACGTGCAACAAGGCAGGACCGACATGGAACTCGCGCGCGTGATGGCGCGGCGCTCCTCCCAATTGGTCACCAAAGGCGCCGTCTCGAAACAAGAGGACGATCAGGCGCAGGCCCAATACAACTCCAAGTTGGCGGCTTTGCAGGCCCTCGAAAAAGCTATCGAGGTGCAGCGCGCCAACATCGCCGCTGCCCAATCGAATCTCGAGCGTCTTCAGAAGATGCTGAGCTATTCCCTCGTCCAGGCGCCCTTCGACGGCGTCATCACTCTCCGCAACGTGGATGTGGGCGCGCTGGTGAATTCCGGAAGCACGCTGCTGTTCCGCATCGCGCAGACCGGCATTCTCCGAACCTACGTCAACGTGCCGCAGACCTACGCCGATTCCGTCAAAGCCGGCCAGTCCGCCGTCCTTACAGTCTCCAATCTGCCTGGCCGCGAATTTCCCGGTGAGGTCGCAAGGAACGCCAATGCGCTCGATCCCAGCAGCCGTACCTTACTGGTCGAAGTCCGCGTGCCCAATCCCTCTAACCTGCTTCTGCCTGGAATGTACGCGCTGGTCGGCTTTCGCAGCATTCGCGCGGACCCGCCCCTGCTCGTCCCGACCGAGGCAATGATCGTTCGCGCGGATGGCGCCCAGATCGCCGTCATCACTCCGGACCACACCGTCCGACTGCAAAAGGTGGAGGTCGGCCGTGATTACGGCGACCGCATCGAGGTCTTAAACGGTCTGCGCGAAGGCGAAATGATCGCCGCGAACCCGAGTGACACCGTGCGCGACGGCCTCAAAGTCGACGTGGTCGACATCTCGAAACCTGCGAAATAATCTCGGCACCCGGCCGGCCGCGCCCGCTCAATCTGCCGATCTCAAGCCACCGCAACCGCGCCCGCGGTCTGGCCCGGTCCGAGCGTCAGCTTCACCACATCGTCGCTGTGATCGCTCTTCAAATCCTGTTCCACCGTAAGCATCACCATCTCCGATAACTGGCGAATTTCGATCGAGCTCAGATTTTTGTCCACGCGGGCCACGCTCCTGGTATGCGAAAACTGCCCCTCGTTCGCCTGTTCGATCGTGCGGTCCACCAACTCCCGCAGCGAGGTCATGTGGTAGTCCTCGAACTTCTCGAACGTGGCGCCGAATCGAATCACGAAGTCCTTCCAAACGCGCACCAGTCCTTCGGCGGTCAGCCTGTGGTCCGCCAGTCCTTCGCGTAGCCAGTTCAGAGTGACGGTGAAGTGCTCCCTGTAGAGCTTCTTGAAATTCGGTGGAATCTGTACCGCCGCGAGAATCGTGTGCCGGTAACCGGGAGCCTTTTCGATCTCCAGCCGTTTGCGCAAGCGCCGCCGCATACGGTCCAGAGCCCGCTGTTTATCCACTTGGAGAACCAGTTTGTACAGAACCTTGGGCGCAAGCCACGGCACTTTCTGTAAGGTTTCGCGAATCACTTCGCGGGCCACCTCTTGTGCCTCTGGCTCGAGCGATTGCACCAATGCCTGGATCTCCATCAGCCGCGACGGGTCCGGACGCGTCACCTTCTTTGCGCACTCCGGCACATACTGCACCGCCCGAATCGCGCCCAGCAGCCGGTCGCCGAACGCCCGCCACGATCGCAGCCGCTCTTCGAGCGCCAGGAAGCCTTCGAACAGCTCCTCCCGCGTCATCATTCTCGGAATCACATTGGACACGCCGTAAGTGTCATCCATCTCGGCGTAGCGATCCATATCGATCACGCGGCCTTCCTTCAGCAGGCGCGCCGTCTGCGGCGTGCCCGGATAAGACTGCAGCAGAGAAAGCTGGATGCTCGGAATGCAGGCGTTCTGCAGAAACTGGTAAAGCTCCTCGAAGATCGTCTGATCGTCATGATCGAATCCCACCATCATCAACGCCTTCACCATAAGGCCGTAGTGGGCCATGCGAAGCACGTCCGTAACCATGTCTCCTTTGGCGTTCTGGAATTTATTGACCTCGAGCA
>JAFAWA010000303.1 GCA_019242155.1 Terriglobia bacterium
ACTCTTAAACAGGTCGCCGAGCTTCTTCACTGCTCCAAGGCGCATGTCGGCAAGGCTGTCGCTGGCCGTGTGCCTGGCTGCCCCCCTATTCCCGCCGTCTCGCTCGGCCGGCGCAAGCTGGTGCGCCGCTCGTCGCTGCTTTCCTGGATCGAGCGCAATGAGCAGTCCGATGCTAATGCTAAGATTCCGGTATCGCCAGTGCGGGGTGCCGCGAAACGCGCATAGGAGAAATCGATGCGCAAACGGTACCAGACAGGAGGTATTAAGAAACAGCGTGGCCGTTGGATCGGCATGTGGTGGGTCGATGGCAAACGGAAAAGCCGCGTGCTCGGCCTCGTCAGCAAAATGTCGAAATCAGAGGCGCGCGCGGCGGTGAGTAAGATCGTCGCCGAAGAACAAGGCAACAGGGAAAGAAATGATCTGTGGCGTTTCGGCGAGTTTGTCGAACAGGTCTATTTTCCCTTCTACACCCGGAAATGGAAGGATTCCACGCGGTACAACAACGTGAACCGGATAAAAGCAAATCTCGTCGCGCCATTCGACGACAGGGAGCTTCACGACTTCCGGCGCGATGAACTTCAGGACCTTCTCGACTCGAAAGCGAAGGTACTTTCGTTTTCGGTGGTCGATCATCTGCGGTGGGACATGAAACAGATTTTCGATATGGCCGTAGCCGAAGGCCATATTGAACGGAATCCGGCGCTGCTGCTGTTTACGCCGAGAGAGGCGAGAAAGCCGATGCGCCGGGTTATGACCATGAAGGAGGTGCAAATTTGTTTCGGCGTTCTGAATGAACGGGAACGCCTGATTGCGAAACTCGCTGTCATTGCCGGGATGCGTCCCGGAGAGATTTTTGCCCTGACATGGGGCCGTATGACGGCGTCTTATGCGGACATCCGGCAACGGGTGTACCAGGGCACGATCGACACGCCCAAAACGGATCACTCGATGAGAAAGGCGGCTCTTTCCGAGGGCCTGCTGGCGGACATCGAGCGCTGGCGCATGATGGCGGTGGTAACCCGCGATGATGCCTGGGTGTTCCCTTCGGAGCGGATGACGCCCTTACGGCCGGACAACTGCTGGAAGCGGCATTTCCGGTCGCATTTAAGAAAGGTGGGCCTTGGCTGGGTGAACTTTTTAGTCATGCGGCGGACGCATGCCACCCTGATGAAGGTCCTGGGCATCGACGGCAAACTGGTCGCGGACCAGCTCGGGCATACCCTGGACGTGAACCAGAACATTTACACGCAAACGCCTGTTGAAATCCGGCAGGCCGCGGTTAATCGACTGGAGAAGTCGCTGAAAGTGATGTGATCGGAGCACAAACGGAGCACAGGGCGGAACAGGTGATTGAAAGGCGTTCTAACTTGTTGAATTTACTGGAGCGGGAGACGGGAATCGGACCCGCGACCAACAGCTTGGAAGGCTGTGACTCTACCACTGAGTTACTCCCGCCTTTACCTAGCGGTGCTCTCCAGAACTAAGTTACCACGCCCTTCCCCGCCTTTGCCCGGGCTACCCTCTTCTCCCCAACTGTCACGCACCTCGCAATCCGCCCGAACAGTCAGTACAATGCGCTTCGGGCCAGACGATAATGTAAGTTCATAGAGAGAGGGTTTCTTCAATGGACGATCGCGCGGAACTTGATACAGTCTGTCCGAACAATCACAATCTCACCTTGAACTTTCGTCGCGATGAATTCGAAGCGGCCTTAAAGTCGGGAGAGTTGGTGTTTCATTGCAACACGTGCGAGGCGAACTGGCCGCCATCACGCGAGGACATTGCGAAGGTGCGGAAACAGTTCTCCCATTAGCCGCGAGTCCCCAGAAGCACACTCGTCCGACGCAGTTCTGCCGAATCCAAGCTACTTTTGCAGTAGGAAGTTGCCAATGAACATAACGTCGATCCCGGAAGAGTAGAAACTGCGGACGGCGTCTCGAGGCGTGCAGACAAGCGGTTCCCCAAACAGATTGAATGAGGTGTTGTAGAGAACCGGTAGTCCGGTAGCCTTTCCGGCGGCGTGCAGAAGCTGCCAGTAGAGCGGATTTTCGGCGCGGTCCACCGTATGCACCCGCACCAGGTCCTCAGCCAAGATCGCAGCCGCAAACTGCTTGCGGTATTCGGGCCGGACATGGCCTACCGTCGAAAGAAAACCTGAGTTGGGCCCTGCCTCGAAGTACTCCCGGCACAATTCCAGCGGAACCGAAGCAGCAAACTTACGGAACGGCTCGCGGCGCTTGATGAACGTGTTTAGGTTTTCGGTGGAATAAGGATCCAAAGGAGACGCCAGTATGCTTCGATTGCCCAATGCCCGGGGCCCGAACTCCATGCGCCCGTGCATCCAGCCGACTATGCGGTTTTCGCTGAGTTGCGCCACTGCGGTCGCGATCAGTTCGTCTGTCGTGAGCAAGTACTGAAATCGTAATTTGCAGTTCTCGAGAACCTGCTTAATTTCAGCCGCGCCGAAAGCCGGACCCAAACACATCGTATTCAGCGGCACGCGCCTCGATTGGTGGTATACCGAGTGCCACGTCTCGAGAACAGCCCCGATCGCCGTCCCCGCATTGCCGGAAGCCGGTTGCACGAATATGTGCTGGTAGTCGGAACGTGTCTCCAGCGCCGAGACCAGCAATGCGTTAAATCCGAGTCCACCCGCCAGGCACAGGTTCCGGCCTTCGCCTGCCATGCAAATCACCGCGTCCTCAGTTGCCCTTTGTATTCCGGCGGCGACGTGAGGCCGCAGGTCTTCGGGGAGCGCCTGGCCATCCTGCAAACCGAGCCGCCGATAGAACTGCGCACCGAAACCACCAAGTCTCAAGCGTTCGGTGCTAAAAAATGTGCGGTCCACGCTGAAACCCGTTTCGCTCGCGCCGAGAATGTCCCGGAACAGTTCGCGGTAACGGTCATCGCCCAATACCGAAAGCCACTGCACCTTGTGCTCATCCACGTTGGCCTCGAAGCCGAGTAGTTCCGTCACGCGCCCATAGAGATCGCCCAGCGAATCCGGAAAATACTGCTCCTGCTCGACCACGATCCGCGTCCCCTCCGCGCGCCAGCGGGCCCCGCAGCGAAAGTCGCCTTCGCGGTCGAGCGTCAGCACCAGCGCGTCCTCAAACGGGGATGCGTAATAAGCAGAGGCGGCATGAGCCAGATGATGTTCCAGAAGAATGATCCGGCTGTTTGGAAAATGCGCTCGCACTTTGAGATGAAAGCCTGCCTCGGGTACCGGCCTGACCAACGCCACGGCATCGACCTGCTCCGGCTCCGCTCCGGCCATCGCCAGACAACTCGCAATCGAGCGCTCCGGCAAGTCACCGCGGCTGTAGCTCGCGCCGCTCCGCGCGAGCTTTGATTCTTCGACCGCGGCCACCAGTTCCCCATCCCGCAGCAACGCCGTGGCAGCGTTCCCCAGAATGCCCCCGATTCCAAGAATGATCATGCCGTCTACTGATCGCCCTTTCCCCGCTTCTCGATCTTGGCCCAGGTATCACGCAGGGCGACTGTCCGGTTGAAAACGGGACTGCCGGAAGCGGAATCTGAATCGACGCAAAAGTAGCCCAGCCGCTCGAACTGGAAGCGGCTGAGAGCGGGCGCGTCAGCCAGGCACGGTTCCAACTTGCACCCTTTGAGCACTTCGAGCGAGTTAGGGTTCAGGAAGGACGTAAACGGAATACCCTCCTCGTTCGGATTCGGCCGGTCGAACAGGTAGTCGTACAGCCGCACCTCTGCGTCCACGGCATGTTTGGCCGATACCCAGTGAATCGTCGATTTCACTTTGCGTCCGTCCGGTGCGTTGCCGCCGCGCGTAGCCGGGTCGTAGGTACAGCGCAGTTCCACCACCTCACCCGTCGTCTCGTCTTTGACGATTCCCTTACACGTAATGAAGTAGCCGTACCGCAGCCGCACTTCGCGTCCGGGCGCCAGCCGGAAATACTGCTTCGGCGGGTCCTCTCGAAAATCATCCTGTTCAATGTAGAGTTCGCGGGAAAACGGCACGGAGCGGGTGCCCATAGATGCGTCCTCGGGATTGTTGACCGCCTCCATCATTTCCACCTGATTCTCGGGATAATTGTCGATCACCACCCGAAGCGGCCGCAGCACGGCCATCGCGCGAGGCGCCCGGACGTTCAGATCTTCGCGGACATGGTGCTCGAGCAGCGACAGCTCCAAAGTACCGTTGGTTTTCGAGAGGCCGATCGAATTGCAGAAATTGCGGATGGCTTCGGGCGTATAGCCCCGGCGTCGGATTCCCGCGAGCGTAGGCATGCGAGGATCATCCCAGCCGCGTACATAGCCTTCCTTCACCAGCGTCAGCAGCTTTCGCTTACTCAGTACGGTGTAAGTGAGATTCAAACGATCGAACTCGATCTGCTGCGGATGGTAAATACCAAGCTGTTCGACATACCAGTCGTACAAAGGCCGATGATCTTCAAACTCCAGAGTGCATAGCGAATGCGTGATGCGCTCGATCGAATCGGACTGCCCATGCGTAAAGTCGTACATCGGATAAATGCACCATTTATCGCCGGTGCGATGATGCTCCGCATGAAGAATGCGGTACATCACCGGGTCCCGCATGTTTAAATTCGGCGACGCCATATCGATCTTGGACCGTAGTGTACGCGCTCCGTCGGGAAACTCTCCCGCGCGCATGCGTTGGAACAGATCCAAGTTCTCTTCGGAAGTCCGGTTGCGGTATGGACTCTCCTTCCCGGGCTCCGTCAGCGTCCCGCGATACACCCGCATCTCTTCGGCGCTCAGATCACAGACATACGCCTTGCCCGCCTGAATCAGCTGCACGGCCCACTCGTACAACTGTTCAAAGTAGTCGGACGCGTAAAACAGCCGGTCTTCCCAATTGAATCCTAGCCAGCGAATATTCTCCTTGATGGAATCGACGTACTCGGTCTCTTCCTTGGAAGGATTGGTGTCGTCGAAGCGCAGGTTACATTTTCCGCCAAACTCCGCGGCCAACCCGAAATTTAGACAGATCGATTTGGCGTGCCCTATATGCAGGTATCCATTCGGCTCCGGAGGAAAGCGTGTGTGCACGCGGCCTCCGTACTTGCCGGAGTTTAGATCCTCGATTACGGTATCGCGGATAAAGTTGGATGTACTGGTTTCCGTGGGGCTCGCACTATTCATGATCGGGTCCTTCTGCTTCCTATTGCAGCTTGTGAATTGCTTGTTGAATGCGCTTGAGGCAAGTGTTCCTGCCAAGCACTTCGAGTGTAGCGAATAGCGGAGGCGCGTTTTTGCGGCCGCAGACGGCTACGCGGATGGGCTGGAACATCTGGCCGGTCTTGATCTTGAGTTCGTCCGCCGCGGTTCGCAGCGCCGCCTCCAGTAAATCATGCTCGAATGACACCGGCGAGAGGGCCTGGCAGCCTTTCCGCAAAACCGAGAGCGCCAGCGCCCGGTCGCCCTTCTGCGGCACCAGCTCGGATGCGTCGTAGGGCGCGAGTTCCTCCTGGAAGAAGAAATCCGCCGCGGTTGCGACCTCCCGCAGCAGCTTGATCCGTTCTCGGATCAAGGGAGTCACCCGTAGCATCTTCGGCATGTCTGTCTCGAAACCCGCCGCTGCCACAAACGGCAGCAGTCGCTCCGCCAGTTCTTCCATCGGCAGAGCGCGAATCAGCTCCGCGTTCAGCCAGACGGCCTTGGGATCAAACGGATCCTCTTCTTTGAAATTCACCACCGCGTTACTGCGATTGATTCCTTCGAAAGAGAATGCATCAACCAGTTCCTGGCGTGCCAACTGCTCGCGATCGTTTTTCGGCGACCAGCCGAGCAGACAAAGGAAATTCACAAAAGCGTGCGGCAAAAAGCCTTGATCGCGGTATGTAGTTACACTCACCACCGGACCGTGCTTGCGTTTCGACAGCTTCATGCCGTCCGGCGCCATTAGTAAAGGAAGATGCACGAACTGGGGCGGCGCAACTCCGGCCGCCTCGAAGATGAGCACATGTTTAAACGTGTTCGAGAGATGCTCCTGTCCCCGAATGATATGGCTGATCCCGAGGCCCGCATCGTCGGCGCACGAAGCCAGATGGTACGTCGGCATACCGTCGCTGCGCAGTATCGCAAAATCCTCGACATCGGCCGTCGACTTCGCCTGCTCCCCATACACCGCATCCCGAAAGCGGATGATGCGCTCCGGATCCCGCGGCACTCGGAAACGTAACGCAAACGGTTCGCCCTGAGCCGCCCGCCGGTCGCTCTCGCCGCGCGACAGTTCCCGCATCTCGCGGTGATACAGCCACGCGCCTTCCTCTCGCGGTTTGTCGCCTTCCTCCATCGTTGCGGGCGTGAAGTCGCGATATGCCAGGTCCTTCTCCAATATTTGAGCTGCGTACCTTCGGTGAAGATCCAAACGCTCCGACTGTTTGTACTCTTCGTCCCATGCAAGATCGAGCCAGTGTAGTCCCTCATAAATCGACTGAAGCGATGCTTCAGTATTGCGGCCTAGGTCGGTATCATCGATCCGCAGTATCATCGCGCCGCCGGTATGGCGCGCACAGAGCCAGTTAAAAATAAAGGTGCGCGCACTACCTATGTGTAAAAAGCCTGTGGGAGAAGGCGCGAAGCGGACTCTGACCATGAAAATACCAGTATACTGAGCCGCGCCTTGAGGACGTAAATATGCCAGACGATCTACTTTCCCGTGTAAATTGTCTTCGCGATCTGGGGTAACGCCTGCCGCTGTTCTACCCGCGTGCTCGTAAGCTGATAGAAAGGTTAACCGTGGAAGCTGTCATTGGGAATGGCCCCACTGTTGCAATCCCAAATGACAGTTGAAGTGGCGCGAACCGGTGGCCCACCCCAAAGCGTTCCCACGGAACGAGAGATGGGCCACCGGTTTTTTAGTTTTCCCGTTTCTCCACTACGGGCGCAGCTTGTTCCTGCACAGGTAGCACCACGATCCCGGCACGCCAGAACGCGAATTTCTGCGCGGTCGGCTCGACTACGCTCACCTGGCACGTGTATCGCCCGGGCTGAAGTTTTTCGAGCGGCACACTGAACCGCAGAGGGAGCGCCTTGGTCTTGGAATTCAGGCCCTCAGATACCTGCAGAGGTTCGGTTTCGAATGCCTTCGCCTTTCCACGATAAAAGCTGACACGTGCGATTACCGGCTGCGCCGCGTCCGCCGACGGCTCATATGCCTCCAGGAACACATACATGTTCTGGTCTTTTCGAAACACCCGAGTGACGCTGGGAACCAGCTTCGAGCCATCCTGAATCAGCGGATGCTCCGACAATAGTTTCTTATCCCGTTCGGCGCTCGCGACTGCGGCCGTCAGCTTTTCCCGCTGATTACTGAGCACCACGGAGCTGATCGGAAGATATTTCTGCTCCGTCGTTAAATCGGGCACGACGAACTTTGTCTCGAAGGTACCCATCTTCCCGCTTTGATTCTCGCGGGCCAGGAACTTGACGTTATACGCCCCGGGCGCGAGTGTGAAGCCTGTATCGTATGCCAATGTAGTCTTCGCAAGCTGCTGCGCCGTTTCCCCTTTGAGCTTGACTTCGATGTTGTCGCGCACATTAGCGGCAACCGTGCCCTTCGCGTCTCTGACCTGGCCTATGAAATCCAGCCGTGTGCTCTCGGCGCCCCCATGCCGCGCCAACTCGATCTCAGTTCCGGGAATCTTCACCGCAAGCGGGACAAAATAGCGGTCGCGAGCCAGGCGGAAATAATCGACCTCCATGGCCAGATTCATTTCCGTCAACGGATCTCCCAACGCCAACGCCTGCGCAAGCTGGTTTTCTTTATCGCTGTCGTTGAACTTCTTAAACTGTTTACCCGCGAAGTATCCTTGGCGGTAATCCAGCTTCGCAACCCGCGAGCGCACGCTGTCGCTCAGCGAAATCTTGATTCGACGAAAATGCCCGTCCAACGCTTCATTCGTCGAATAGTAGCCAATCACGTAATAACTGGCAATATCTTTCTGCGCCTGCACGATGCCCATCGAGAGATCGTTATTGTCAAGCAGCGCCTTGCCGCCCGTGTCGGCTGCCAAAGTGTATAGGGTCTCCTGCTGGCCCTGAAAATTGCTCTGCGCCGAGCGCGCGGAACTGCCCGAGTACATGCCCTGGCCGCCCGGTGAGCCCTTGGTCGCATCTCCGAGCGGCGCTTGTGCCACCAGGCCGCGCGCGTCAATCGGATAGAACGACACGTTCGATCGAATCGCGGCGTTCACGGTGGCTTCCAACTGCGCCTGGTTATCTAACCCGTTTCGCGTAATGCCGCTCGAGAAGTAAACCAGCGCCTTCTTTTCGTTCAGCGTTCCCAGCATCTTCACCGCATTCTGCAGGGCTGCCAGTTGCCGGTCGGTATTGAAGATATTGAACTCGGTGTCGTCCTGCTGAAAGGCCGCGCCCGTATCGGCGGCGCTGTCATCACTCACGGTCTCCTCAAGACCCTGGCCTTCGCCGATGGTCAGTTTCTTAATGTCTCTTTCCAAGCGGTCGCGATCGTCGGTGAAGTCCTCAACCACCCGAATATCGCTCGAAAAAGTCATGATGGCCACTAAGTCGGACGGCGTCATCTGCTTTCGCAGAAACTGTAAAGCGCCCTCTTGCGCGCGAATCTGATCCGCAATCGGCATCGAGGTCATATCGAAAAACAAGACCAGCAGGCGGCGGTTGCGGTACCTCAAATCGCCCGGCTGTTCAGGCGCAATCGCATTACCGGTGACGGATGGAACCGCCGGCTTATCGGCCTCTAGTCTGGTGGGCTGTGCGATGGGCGGAGCCGCCGCGGTCCCCTGCTCTTCCAGCTTCTGAAACTCGAAGATCGTGATCTTCTGCGGCTTGCCGTCTTCGGTAATCACAAAATCCGACGCCTTCAGATCCCGGACCGGCTGGCCGTCTTTTCCGCGAACGATCACGTCCTCCACTACCAGTTGTGTGGTCGCTCCGAAACGGGCGCTGCCCGTAACTGCAACCTCGGGAGCCTGCTGCCCCGAGGCCAAGAGCGCCGCAATCAGCGCGAATAGAGTGATTCGCATCATCAGAACCTGAGCCTCAGAGTAGCCTGCAGCGAACGCATGGCGCCCGCAGTGGTCGGCAATCCGAACTGCGCGCTGCCCACCGTGGTGTTCCAGGTACTGAAATTGACGTGGTTCAAAAGGTTCGTGGCATCGAATCGCAGATCGATGCTGCGCCGCTCGCCGATCCGAAACACACGCCCCGCCGAACCATTCAGACTGAAAAGATCGGGGCCCGTAATAATATCTCTGCCGGCGTTCCCCCACTGGCCGGCCGGAGGCGCGGCGAAAGCCGCGGGATTCAGGAAAAATCCTGCCGGAGCTCCGTAGATCGGCTGGCCTGTCAGGTCAGCGCGCACTGTGCCTGTAATTCCCGTTCCGGTGGCTACGCGATCGAGCACCACAGGTGTCAAAGGTAGTCCGCTTCCCACTTGCATGGTGGCCGAAAGAGTCCAGTCTTTTAATAACGCGCCTTTCCAGCCCGGCAGCAGACCGCCCCCGCGCACGCCCTGTCCGGTGCTGAACTGGGTATTCAGGTTCAGTGTGTGGGTCCGGTTGAAACTCGAGAGCGAGCGTTCCGCGGTAAGGTCTAGCCAGTTTTGCGCGAGCGTAGTGGAAGCGGCGCCGCGGCCTCCCGTGGCTTGCGAATCGTCAAGCGCCTTCGAGAAAGTATAAACTCCATTGAACGAGAATCCGCCTCGAAACCGGCGCTGCACTTGCGTGCTTAGCGCGTTGTAGCTCGAGGTTCCGTTCGAAGTCTCGTAAATATAGCCCGCCGGATATGCGCTCGCCGGCGCTCCCGGAGGCACACTGTTAGGCAAGAACTCCTGCACCTGATGCAGCCCTACGTCGCCGTTGTAAGTGAGCGTGGCCACCAGCGAACTCGTCAGGTTCTGCTGTATCGAAAGCTGCCAATAGTGGAGGTAGCCGATCTGAAAATTGGGATCGAGCGCGAATGTCTGGGCCGTCGAAGTGATCGCCGGCATCAGAAACGCGTTCGCGATTGTATAAGGACTGGCGGTCGTATTGGCCTGCGTCACACTGTAAGAGAGCGGCGACTGCTGTGCCATTTGATTCGCCAGCGGCTGGTATACCGAGGTGTTGTAGTAGATGCCGTATCCGGCGCGAATCACTGTAGACGCTTTCGAAAACGGACGCCACGCGAGACCAATGCGGGGCTGAATCTCGTGATAATTCGGCCGCACGAGCGCGTTCGGGTAGCCCGCTTGGCTCGCTGCCGTACAACCGGCCGCGGCCACGCCGCACACCGGCGCTACCGATGTGAAACCCGGCGCTACCGACAGGTTCACCAAGCGGTTGTACAGCTCCGTTACCGGACCCTGGAAATCCCACCGCAAACCGATGTTGAGACTCAGCTTCGAATTGATACGCCAGTCATCCGTGACAAACGTATCGACCCACGACTCCCGAAAATACTTGTCCGCGTTTCCATAGGCTATGGAACTGGTGGTCGGATATCCGAGCAGAAAATCTGCGAAATCGAACCCCGTCATGCTGCCCGTAAACGTCAGGCTGCCGCGCGGATTCTGCTGCGATAGCTGATTGAAATCCAGCCGCCGGAAGTCGGCCCCGAACGTAAGATTATGCTTGTTCCGCACCCACAGCATGCTTTCGCCGATCTGGTTGGTTGTGTTGTGGTTCAGGGTGAAGTTGCCGTCCGCGAGCCCGCTGTAGCCGCTCGCAAAGTTGAGCGTCGGAGGTCCCCAGAACTGCGCCGCCTGGTCGTTACCCGCAATGCCCGTTACAGGCGAGGTCAAAGCCGCGCGCGCCGCAGCCACTTCGGGCTCGCTTTCATTAGCGAAAAACGGCGTACTCTGCGTGGCCGAGCGGCTGAACCGGTAATTCAAGTTGCTGATCAGCCGCGTAGTGAAGTGGTAGGACCATTGCACTCCGGTGTTGTAACCCGTCGTCGAAGTGGAATCCACGAAATCGAATAGATTCGGGTTGGTGGTATCGCTCTTCTGGAATGCGAAATTGCCGTTCACCTGGTTCTTACTGTTAATCGTTCGCGTAATGCGCGTGCTGACGTTCGACTGGTTGCCGATCCCCGTAACCGGAATCTGATAGTTATAACGGTTGCTGCCGGTGAAATTCGGCAGAGGATATAAGTTCAAAAGGGCCTGCGCCTGGGGGCTGATCTGCGAGGCCGGAATCAGGTTGTTGGTGAACGGCAAGACCACGGGCGCTCCCGTCAGAGGATTGATCGCTCCGGAGAAATCGCCGCTTCGCTCTGCCGCGGTCGGCACCAGACCTGTATCGACGCTGCCGTTCCGGCTGCGCGTCAGTTGGTAATTGATCGTGAAGAATGTCTTTTGCCCGTCGATCAGGTGAGGGATCTTGAGTGGTCCCCCAAAGGTGCCCGTGGAACGGAAGCGGGCATAGGCTGCCTTGGGCGTCTCCTGGCCGGTGAGCGAAAACGGCTTGGCATCGAGCGCCGAGTTGTCCAGAATCAACGCGAGATTTCCGTTATACTGCGCCCGCCGGTTTCTGCGTCCGTTTCCAAAAGCGTTCGCGTCGCGGCCGCGAAAATTGGGACGGTTCCCCGGTCGCGCGCCTGCAAAGCCGCCGCGCCCTCCGCCCCCAAAGCCTCCTCTACCTCCCGGTCCGCCGAATCCACCGCCGCCAAAGCCGCCCGGTGCGCCCCCTCCTGCCGGCCCTGCTCCCGCACCGGGGCCTGCTCCGAACGCCAGGGCTTGCGGCGTCCCGTTCGCTCCCTCAACGCCCGCCCCTGGAGGCCCCCCGGGGCCGAAGCCGATTCCCGCCAATCCTCCGGGACCGAAGCCGAACCAATCGTTCCGTTGCGGCGCATCGAGCCCGCTGCTCACGCTTCCATTAACGACGAATGCGGACGACGCATTTTGGTTCAGATCGGCAGCCGTGAGGCCATCCAATCCGCTATTCGCCCCGTTCTCTCCATCGAGCGCGGCAACGCCCTCGCCCGCCGCGTTGACGTTCAACTGCTGAAATCCGCCCTGCGCCGAACCTTGCTGCGATAGGCTCTGCCGCAGCGAGGGCCTCGCGCCGCCGCCCGCCGTTTGCGCGTTCCCTTCCCCCGCCTGGGAGCGCCGTGGAAACTCGCCCCGATTTCCGAAACGGCCGCCGGGCGTGCCATTCGACGGCGTCGCTCCCGCGGCTTGTCCGTTAGATGAAGCCGCCGCCTGCGCTGGTGGCGTCCTGTTTTGCTCGAACGCCCGCAACGGCAGCAACTGCAAACTCCATTCCGGACTCGGCGCACCTGGCTGAATCCCAATCTCCCGTGTGATCTTCTCGAACCCGAACATTTCAATGTCGAGCCGCCAGACCCCATCGGCCAGATTCGGAAACGCGTACGCCCCCTGCTCATCGGTAGTTGTCGTGAACTTCTTCTCGCCCTGCGTCATCGTTACCGTCACACCCGGCACCGGCAACCCGGCAGATTTCACCACCCCGTGGTGCTCTGCCGCCGATAATAAAGACACAGCAGCCCATGTGACAACTGCCCACTTGAAACTATGAAGAAAGCGATCGGTCATTGTGTTGCTATGTGACTAGGCGGGAACCGCCTGGAGAATGTTACGTGCTGCACTATCAGTTGGTTAGCATCGATTTTAGGAAAAAAGAGTGGAACTTCGACTCGATTGGCGTTGGGCCGCGCCTGCCCCCCCCGGCTCTCCCTCGAAAATAGGAACTGATGGCGGACTGGAGCTTCGCAGTTCGCGCCCTTCGCGCGCGCAATTACCGGCTGTTCTTCAGCGGACAGACCATATCGCTCATCGGCACCTGGATGACACGTGTCGCCACGAGTTGGCTGGTTTACCGTCTCACGGATTCCGCCCTGCTTCTCGGAATCGTCAGTTTCGCCGGACAGGCGCCGGCATTCTTTCTCGGCCCCATCGCCGGGGTTTGGGTCGACCGCTGGGACCGTCACCGAACCCTGGTCTGGACCCAGGTGCTTTCCATGGTCCAATCGCTCGCCCTCGCGGCTCTGGCCTTTTCACGCATTATCAACATCTGGGAAATCGTCGCGCTCTCGCTCTTTCAAGGGATCATCAATTCGTTCGACATGCCCTCGCGGCAGGCCTTTCTCATCCAGATGGTCGAAAAGCGCGAGGATCTCGGGAACGCCATCGCGCTCAACTCCTCCATGGTCAATGCCACGCGCTTAATCGGACCCGCCATAGCGGGCGTTCTGATTGCAGCCGTCGGCGAGGCTTACTGCTTCCTGATCGATGGAATCAGCTATATCGCCGTGATCATTTCGCTGCTCTTAATGCGAATCACCACGGCGCAAGCACGCAGCGCGCCCCGCGAAGTGGCCGCGGAACTCTACGAAGGCTGGCGCTATGTCGTCGATTCGGTGCCCATCCGGTCGATCCTGCTGCTGCTCGCGCTCTCTAGCCTGGTGGGAATGCCGTACACCGTTCTGATGCCCATCTTTGCGTCGCGCATTCTGCATGGCGGCCCGCACACTCTCGGTTTTCTTATGGCGGCATCCGGAGTAGGCGCTCTCGTCAGCGCCATCTCCCTGGCTTTGCGAAGGACAGTGATCGGCTTGGGAAGAGCCATCCAGATCTCAGCCGCGGTTTTCGGCGCTGCCCTCATCGCCTTCTCGCTCTCTCGCGTTTTCTGGCTCTCGCTTCTTCTCATGCCCTTCACCGGCTTCGGCCTGATGCAGCAGATGGCCGCCAGCAACACCATCCTGCAGACCATCGTGGAAGACGAAAAGCGCGGACGCGTGATGGCCTTCTACGGCGTCGCATTCCTCGGGATGGCGCCCTTCGGCAGCTTAATCGCAGGCGTGGCCGCCGGACGGATCGGCGCGCCCGCCACCCTCGCCATAGGAGGCGTATTGTGCCTGCTCGGCAGCGCCTGGTTTGCATCGCGCTTACCTTCCATTCGCGAACGCATGCGCCCGATCTATCGCCAGTTGGGCATCCTTCCCGAGCTTGCGACCGCCGTACAGCAGGCCACCGCTCTGCAAACTCCGCCCGAACAATAGTGGCTCAGCGAAGCGCCGCCGCCGGACGGGCGTGATGATAAAAACGCGCCTGCTCGAGCGGCGTCCGCCCATCCCCGTTCCGAATGCTTTTGTCAGCACCGGCGCGAAGTAAAGCCGCCACCACAGCGTCATCGCCGAAATCAATCGTTGCAGCGTACATCAGGGGTGTGAAACCGTTTTCGTCAGTAGCGTTGACCGGGACTCCCGCCGTCGCGAGCAGCGGTATGACCGCCGCGCGGTTCGTAATCGCCGCCCAGTGAAGCAGGTTGATGCCTGTGCTTTCCGTGATGTTGACCGAAGCTCCCGCGCCAATGAGCGCGCGAGCGATGTCAGGGTAGCCGAAGGTTAGAGCCGCCGTAAGCGGCGTGTTTGCGCCCGCCGCCGCCGAAGCACTCGCGCCGCGCTGCAACAGCAGTTTCACCGCATCGGGATCACCCGTCATCGACGTCAACACCAATGCCGAACTGCGCGCGTGCACATCTTTCGGAGGATCGATTGCGGCCCCCGCATCAAGCATCACCTCTAGTGCCGGAGCCGTCCCACGATATGCGGCGGCCGCCGTTAGAGCATCGCAGCCGGATGCCGCCCTGGCCTTCACATCGGCTCCACGGTGGAGCAGCAGCCGCACTTTCCTAACATCCGGGGCAGCCATCATCAGCAGAGTGGTACCGTCGCTCGTCCGGCTGTTCGGATCGAGCCCCGAATCGAGTAGCGCGCCAAGCTGCTGTGGAGTGCCGAATAGAGCGGCTGCAGCCCACGGCGGCGCGTCCCAAGCTGTGGCGAGACCAGGAGCCTCATCCTTCACGGGCGCCTGCGGCAGCGCGCTCACGAGCGCCATCACCGCCCAGCAAGTCGCCGCGTACGAGATGTATTCGTCCCGTTCATACGGGAATCCGGTCGAAAAATATCTTGGGCTGACGCTCGCCGGCGAGAGCATGCGCGTGCGCACATGCCAACTGCCATCCGTAGCCTGAGTCGAAACTAGAAAACGCGCGCCGCGGCGCCATTGGCTGCTTTCGGGCGCAATCCCCGACTCGTGCAAGGCGAACAGAGCTTCACCCGTAGAGTATGCATCCGCCTGGTAATCCGGCAGCTCCGGCCAGCCTCCGCTCAACTTCTGCAATGCGAGCAGATCCCGCCGCGCTATATCGATTTCCGCGGACGTCCCCTTGCCCCAAACCAGACCCAACACCCGGAATGCCGCATCTTCGGTCGAGATGGGCCGCGCCGCTAGTAACCACTGCCGCGCCTGCGCCAGTGATCTTTCACCCTGCTCCCGAAGCTCGCCGGGCAAATAGAACCCGATGGCGCGGATCGCCGTGGCCGTCGCCGTAAACGTGCTGCTCGAATGCGGTGGACGGAAATCGGAAGTGACCCAGTGCCCTTCCCGCTGCCAACCCAGCAAGCGGCGCGCATAAATGCCGGTCACCAGACTTTGCGGCAACCCGGCGGCATGCGCAGCCATTAACAGGTAGCTGTCGTTAGGCGTCGGATCCGCTAAATTCGCAGACTGCACCGCGTCATCGAGAGCCTTGGGACTCACCAACTCCTGCAATGTCGCCCGCTCCACGGCCTCGAGAACACTGCTGCCGACCGCCAATCCCCGCTCCCGCGCCAAGCGCAGCGTCAGGACCGCGAGATCGTTATGATGGCACGACACGCACGCCCGCTTGCCGACGAAAGTTGCCGTAGACCGCTCGAGGAGCGGCAGCGCCCGCGCAGCCGCGTCGCGCATTTCCGTAGTCGTTTCCGCCGCGAGCACCTGGACAGCCAGCGCCAATAAGACAAGCAGCAACATTCGGGCTCCCGCGAGCGATGATAACATCCGGCCGCGAGGGCCTATCCATGTAGTCGAGAATCGCCGCTGGATCCCGATCAATCGCCTTCCGATCTTTTTCGACCCGTGGGTGGTACGTCACCGTCCAGGCCAAGATTCTTGCGCAACTGATGAGAGGTGACGCCGGCCTGAGGGTGGCAACGCGTTCTTGCGCCGTGCGAAGATCGTCCGCGTCCTCCTGATAATGCTCCACGACAAAATCCCGCACGTAATCGGACAGCGGCACACCTCGCTCCCGCGCAGCAGCGATGAATTTCGCTTCGATCTCCTCCGGCATATCAAGGGTTACCGTCATGCCCTCACCTACAGGAAATCTGCCGTGGCTGCAAATGCGGTTTAACAATGTAGTTTGAATCAGGGCTCAAAACTTTCCTCCGGAGTGAATTTCCATTCCCCCGCGCCATGATTTATACTGAGCTTTCCCAATGGCGCTGTTTAAGACCCGCAGCGCCGCCGTCTATGGCATCGATGCTCACCTGATCGATGTCGAAGTCGACATGTACTCGTCCGGCTCGGCGCGCGACTTCGTCATGGTGGGCATGCCCGATACCGCGGTTCGCGAAAGCCGCGAGCGTATCAAATCCGCGATGCTCAACTCCGGATTCGGCTACCCCAACAAAGCCGTAACCGTCAACCTCGCTCCCGCCAATGTGCGCAAAGAAGGTGCCGGCTTCGATCTGCCCATCGCCATGGGAATCATGGGCGCCATGGGCTCGGTGCCCCCGCTCGAAACCCACATTCTCCTCGGTGAACTCTCGCTCGATGGCGCCATCCGGCCCATACGCGGAGCGCTCTCTGTGGCCGTCGGCGCGCGCCTCCACGGCATTCCGAATCTGATTCTACCCGCGGAAAATGCCGCCGAGGCGGCTGTAGTAGAGGGTGTGAACGTGTACGGCGTGCGCCACCTGGCGGAAGTAGTCGCCTTGCTCACGCGGCCCCAGGAGTTTCAACCCGCGGCGCGCCGCGCTTCTTCCACCGTTCCCGAAAGCGCCGCTGCTCCCGATTTCATCGATGTTCGCGGCCAGACCATGGCCAAGCGCGCCCTCGAAGTTGCGGCCGCCGGTGGGCACAATGTGCTGATGATCGGGCCGCCCGGCTCGGGCAAATCCATGTTGGCCAAGCGGCTCGCCGGTATTCTGCCGCCGCTCATCTTCGACGAGGCCATCGAGACAACCAAGATTCACAGCATCGCCGGTCTGCTGCCAAGCGGGGCCGGCCTCTTGCACCAACGGCCCTTTCGCGCGCCGCATCACACCGTTTCCGATGCCGGATTGATCGGAGGCGGAATGGGAATGCCCAGGCCCGGTGAGGTTAGCCTGGCCCACAACGGCCTGCTGTTTCTCGATGAGTTCCCGGAATTTCCCAGGGATGTCTTGGAGCTCTTGCGCCAGCCCTTGGAAGACGGCTCGGTCACCATCGCGCGCTCCGCCATGACCCTATGCTTCCCTTCCAACTTCATGCTCGTGGCTGCTATGAATCCGTGCGCCTGTGGCTTTTATGGAGACGCGACCCGAGAATGCCGCTGCACCGCCGCGCTCATCCAGCGGTACTTGGGCAAGATCAGCGGGCCGCTGCTCGACCGCATCGACATTCATGTCGAGGTGCCGGCCGTCCCCTATCAGGAACTGCGCGGCGCAACCAATAGCGAAACTTCAGCCGTAATCCGCTCCCGCGTGCAACACGCCCGGGACATCCAGCAGGCGCGCGGTTACTCCAATGCCCGTATGCCCGTCAGGTTCATCCGCAAGCATTGCGCCCTCGATGCCTCTGGCGAGCGAACACTCGAAATGGCGGTGCGCCGCATGGGCCTGTCCGCCCGGGCCCACGACCGCATTCTCAAAGTGGCCCGCACCGTAGCCGATCTCGATGGAGCCGACACCGTTTCCGCAAAGCACGTAGCCGAAGCCGTGCAGTATCGCAGCCTCGATCGCAACTACTGGAACTAGGCCCAGCCCCGCCGCCGATCCCTTTCCGGCGCTGCCGCTCCCGCCCCCACGATCACACCCTCTCTCCACTCTGTTCGCTCAATAGTCTCAAGGTCTTATCCGTCCCGCGTCTCCGTCCGCGTTATCCCACACGCTACTCTGAACACGAAAGGAGGCTCTCCCAGCCGGCGAACGGCGACTTTGTCTCGCAAGCGTCCGCACCATCCGGAATTCCCCGCAAATTGGCTTTGCTCGTCATATTTTTTTCAGACAAGCCGCGGCCGCCATCACAGCCCGCTTACCACCCGGTGAGCACGCTAAGCACGTCGCCGCTGTTGACCCCTTCTTCAAGCGCGATATAGACTGAGGCTTATCTTGATCTCTATCTGATGGCCTCCTGGCTCGACCCGCAATCGCCCGAAGCGCAAGCAATCGTTCGACTGTTTGCGTCGTACCTGGTCATAGCCGTTACCATCTTCCTGATAGTCAGCAGCCTGATTGCCTACTCTCTGATCCGCTATCGCGCTCGAGCGGGAACCCAACAGCCCCGGCAAGTAACCGGGTCACGCCCGCTCGAATTTACCTGGACGGCGATTCCGCTGCTAATTGTCGCTTCACTGTTCGTCCTCACCGTACGCACCATGGCCTTTGTGGATGCGCCGCAGGATCTCACCGCAAACCCCGGCCTGCTGGTCACCGGACACCAATGGTGGTGGGAGGCGCGGTATCCGAATGGGGCAACCGCGGTGAACGAGATTCACATTCCCACAGGCACGCGCTTGCTCGCTCGCATTGACGCTGCCGATGTCATTCACGATTTCTGGGTTCCCCAACTGGCGCGAAAAATCGATGCCGTGCCCGGCCGCCCGAGCTTCCTCTGGCTCGACGCCGACGCTCCCGGCACTTATCAAGGGACGTGCGCCGAATTCTGCGGAATGCAGCATGCCGGAATGCGCTTCCAGGTGATCGCGGAGCCGCCCGCCGTATTTTCGGCCTGGGTGGAAGCCCAAGCACAAACGCCTCCCGAGCCGACCGGCGGTCCTTCTGCCGCGGGCGCGCGCATCTTCCGCGACCAGAAATGCGGTGAGTGCCATGCCGTGTCCGCTGCCGATAGAGCCCCGCGTAACGGTCCGCCGCTGACGCACATCGCCGGCCGAAACCGCCTCGCCGGTGATCTGGCCAACACGCCCGAAAATATTGGCCGCTGGATTCTCACTCCTCAAGCTGTGAAGCCCGGAAATCGCATGCCCGCCCAGCATCTTTCGAACACAGACGCCGCGGCCGTAACCGCCTACCTGGAGAGCCTGCGATGAGTGATGTCGCCGCCGGAAGTCTCTCCCTTCCCCGCCGCGAGCCCGGCTCTCGCCTGCTCGCATGGCTGTCCACCATCGTCCACAAACAGATCGGCGTCTTGTACATGCTTTTGGCGCTGTTCTTCCTGCTCGTGGGCGGAGTCGAGGCAATGTTGATGCGGGCCCAGCTCGCCCTGCCTAATTTGAAATTTCTTTCGCCCGAAGCATACGACCAGGTCTTCACCATGCATGGCACCACCATGATCTTTCTGGTCGTGACACCCGTCCTCATCGGCTTCACCGTCTATCTAATTCCACTCATGATCGGCGCGCGGGACATGGCTTTTCCGCGCCTCAACGCTCTCGGTTTTTGGCTGCAACTCTGCGGCAGCATACTGCTTTACGTCAGCTTCGCCGCTGGCGGCGCGCCCGATGCGGGCTGGTTCAGCTACGCCCCTTTAAGTGAGCCGCCTTATTCCGCGCACGCCGGCCTCGATTATTGGGCGCTCGCTCTGCTCATCCTCGGAGCCGGCACGATCGTATCGGCCATCAACTTCATCGTCACTATCGCCACCTGCCGCGCACCCGGCATGTCCCTCCGCCGCGTGCCGCTGTTCGTCTGGATGACTCTGGTGAATTCTGTACTCATCATTGCCGCCATTCCGGCGCTCAACGCCGCCCTTGTAATGCTCTTGATGGACCGCCGCCTGCACGCGCATTTCTTTGATCCTGCCAATGGCGGTTCTCCCTTACTCTGGCAGCACTACTTCTGGTTCTTCGGCCACCCCGAAGTCTATATCCTCGTTCTGCCGGCGTTCGGGATGATCTCCGAAATTATTCCGGTGTTTTCGCGCAAGCCCATCTTCGGCTACAATTTCGTGGCCGGCTCCACACTCGCGATCGCCTTTCTAAGCTACGGCGTCTGGGTCCACCACATGTTCGCCGTAGCCCTTGGCCGGGTAGTCTTGTCGGCATTCGCAGCGTCCAGCATGCTGATCGCAGTCCCCACCGGTGTGAAAGTGTTCAATTGGACCGCGACCATGATGGGCGGCTCCATCCGCCTCACTACCGCTATGCTGTTCGCAGTCGGCTTCCTCCTCGAGTTCACAATCGGCGGCTTAAGCGGTGTGGCATTCGCGATCGTCCCTCTGGACTGGCAGTTGACGGACACCTACTTCGTAGTTGCTCATCTCCATTACGTGCTGTTCGGCGGAACAGCCCTCGCCCTGTTCGCCGCCGCATACTATTGGTTCCCTAAAATGTCCGGCCGCCTGCTTAACGAGACCATGGGCAAATGGCATTTCTGGATGGTGATCATTGGTCTGAACCTTACCTTCTTCGTGCAGCACTTTCTAGGTCTGCTGGGAATGCCGCGGCGCGTGTACACCTACCCCGATCTGCCATGGTGGGGTGTATGGAACATGACTTCTACTTTCGGAGCTGTCATCCTCGGTTTGGGCTCGCTCGTATTCGTGGCTAATGTCTGCTCGAGTCTGCTCTTCGGCCCGCGCGCGGGCGACGATCCTTGGGACGCTTGGACGCTCGAATGGGCCGCCACCTCCCCGCCCGCGCCGGAGAATTTCGATGCCGTCCCGGAAGTCAGAAGCCGCCGGCCCCTCTGGGATAGCAAACATCCCGAGGCGCCGGACTGGGCTGTGAATTAATCATGCGGCAGCGTGCGCGATTGGGTATGGCTCTCTTCCTGCTGAGCGAAGCCGTCTTTTTCTTCCTCCTGATTCTCGCTTATGTCTACTTTCGAAGCTCTACCGTGACCGCCGCTTCCGGCCGTCTGCGAGTTGCAGAGACCGCGATCTACACTGTGTGTCTGTTAGCAAGCAGCTTCACCATGTGGCGCGCCGCGCAGAGCGGCTCTCGAGCCTTTTTGATCGCCACGATCGTCCTCGCTGCGGCGTTTCTGGTCGGGCAAACTCTCGAGTACGCTCGGCTCTATCAGCAGAACATAACCGTCAGCCAAAGCCTGTTCGGAACCACATTCTTCACCTTGACAGGC
>JAFAWA010000448.1 GCA_019242155.1 Terriglobia bacterium
CGCGAGCGCAAGGTCACCGGGGCCGCCCACCGGCTGCCGGAACATGATCTTGCCGTCGATCATGAGGACCAGCGTGCTCTCATTCTCCATAGTGCTGGTGTAGAGGCCCACGGAAAGGTCCCCGATATTGATGCGATACTCGCCGTCGGCAGGAAAGTTGTGCTTGAATCGTACACCGCCCCGCGTGCCCGGCGGCAGCGGATCATCACTGTTCTGAATAGCGGCGATCGGGTACTTCACATGCGAAACACGGCCGCCCGTGTCGCCGATCGCCAGTTGGGCAACGTGCCGGGCAGCGGTGATGTACTGATCGAGGAACGCCGGCGACACGCTCAAGGCGGCGGCAATGTTGTCGAAGCCGTCTACCTGGATGTCCTGCGGCAAGACGTCCTTCGGGTCCAGGTCCACCCCCACCAAGGCTTTCACCGAAGCGGCGTATTCGGTGCGGTTTAAGCGCTCGATAGGAACGAACCCTGCTCTTGGACCTTGGGCATGCGAGTCCAGAGCGTTCTCCATCCAGGCAACGAACGAATCGATATCTTTCTGCTCCGGTTGGGGAGCGCCCGGTGGCGGCATCAAACGTCCGCGGAGCTTGCGTAAGGCCTTTTCCCAGATCTGCGCGTTGCCGGCGGGCGTCTGAAGGTCCAAGGCGTCCAGGGCAAGGCCGCCAACCTTCGCGCGCGTGCTGTGGCAAGTGAAACAGTAAGTGGCCAGCATGGCGCGATGCGGATCCGGCGCGGCAGCCGCGTTATCGGCCAGAGCCGGCCGCGAAGCCCCTAAGATAGCCAGAGCCGCGGTCAGTATGAGAAGAGCCTTCACCGGAAACAAATGCTTCATATATTATCAATCGATCGCACGCTCGAGAATTGCGCTCTCCCGTGAGCCTTTTCATTTTAGGCCGAAATGGCTCGGAGGGGGAGCGGGTTAGGGTGGCACTGGGGTGAGGGGCGAGACCGCTGGACAATGAAGCCCAAAGACGGGATGACGCTAGATACCGGGTTGGATCGAGTTTTGTGGATATGAAAGACAAACCTACCTTGCCGCACATGGGTTAGGAAGTTGGTCCGCAGCTGGCGTAAAGCTTACGGCTACAGGTTTCTGCGCACTTGTTTTCGCCTGGTTGCGGAAGTACCATTACGTCCAGGGAGTTTATGGTTTACATATACGCAATCGCTTTTCTTCTCTGTCGAGTTGTACTGGCAGACGTGGTAGATATGTCAGCTAGCGCCTCATGGTCGATTGCCTCAACAGGCGTGGTTGGTTACGCAAGCGGAACAGGCAGTACACCGATGACCTTCAATGTAAATCTTCCCGCAAACGCCGTAATCTCCGCTGCCACGTTGAATCTCTCTCAACTATCGACCCTTAGTTTTTATTCAGTCTTCCAGGAATCCGATTGCCTTCCACCTTCCGCTAGTGTACAGAACCTTGTCGGCCAGGTCACCGGATGTTCCGACGTACCGGCGCGGAATTCCAACCTGTCATACCCCGACGCACTTTTCGATGATACGGTGAATTTTTCTGTGAATGGACCGGGGGTTTCTACGAATCCCTCTTCTGTGTTCCCGCTTTCGATAGACCCCAACGCGATCCCTACAAACGGTACCTATTCGATCTCGATCGGGGGCCAGGCGTCCGAAATATTTTTCGCGTGGCTCTATCCCCAGCAGTCTATACCTCAAGGAACGATGCCTCCGATCCCGTTCTTCAGTACGAGCAGCAATGCGACGGGAATGCTTCAAATCGTGTACGACATAGTGCCTACTCCGGAGCCTGCGGCCTTCGGATTAGTTTTAGGTGGATCAATAATCTTCGCGGGATTCCTGGTCCGCCGACGGTTGAGTGATGTTTCTCGTTGAACCCTGGCTGCATTTTCGCCATGAATCGTCCGGCAGTCGGCGCGCAGACCCAATTCAGTGAACTCGACTGCATTGCAACGTAGCGCGCATCACTCTACCCGATTCAGTTCCAAGAGCAGAAACGGCGGCCAACGAAGCCTCCAACGCCAGGGCTGCGCGTTTGCAGCGCCCTCATCGATAGCTTGTCGGAGGTGAAATAGCCCCGACGATTCTCGGTGAACCGAGATTGCAATGCAGCCGCGCCGGCCCGCCTACTCCAAAAACCGGATCGACTGTAAAATCTGATCGAACGGCTTTTGTAGCTGCGCGAAGTTTCCGACCGGGGCCATGGAAAGCGCAAAAAACAGGCCCTGTGGGCGGGCGACGGTCAGGAGCACGTAGGTCTCGGGACCGAGTGAAGGCGATCTGGCTTGCAGAACACTGACCAGGCCATCGGACCCGTCTACCTTAACGGCGTGCTGCTCGGTAGAGGTCATCTGCAGACTCGAGTCTTGGTTATGCAGATGGTTTACCAGGTTCAGGGTGGCGGTTCCCAAACTCATCTGTTTGGAATCCGGCTGGAAGTACCCAAGCATGCTGCCGAGGGACAGGTTGATCTGCCCGTTCGGCAAGGTTGCCGCGCCGCCGGCAGGTGCGATGACAATGATCGACGTGCCGGAATTGACATACGCGGTCCAGTTGGCCGGGTATTGGACACGGTACGGTTTGACCTGCGCCTCCTTCCATGCGCCGGAGGGTTCCACTTGCGGAGGCAAGGGCGTGGTCGTCGTGCCCGCCGAACCGGGACCGACCGGCGGCAACCCCGCGAGCTCCACCTTGGCGCGCTCGAATAACCCCGTTTCATAGCCATAGGTGCGCTGGGGCAGTCCGCGAACCTCCTCTTCAATCGCATGCTCGCGGTTCCCCGGGTTGGGGTGGTCCGAAAAGAACTGCAGCCCTGCGCTGTGCATCATGCCGAGCTTCTTAAAGAAATGCGCCATTTCGAGAGGGTCGTAGCCGGATTCCGCCATCAGATGCGAGCCGAGCAGGTCGGCTTCGGTTTCGGCTTCGCGCGAAAAGTGAAGGATGAGCGAATTCTGCCCCAAACCCACGCCCATAGTTGCCAACTGGGCAGCGCCGGCCGCATTGCCCAAAGCGGCTGCGGCCAATGCGGCGCCAAGTCTCGTGGTCCAACTGACGGTTTTGGCCTTACTCGCTTCGTGTGTGCCGTGACGCAAAATCACATGCGACATTTCGTGAGCCATTACGCCCGCCAACTCGGCCTCGTTGTCGGTCGCCTTTACGAGGCCGGTGAAGACGAACATGGGTCCGCCCGGCAACGCGAACGCATTGACGATCGGTTCGTTCAACAGGGCAAATTGAAATTGGAATTGGCTGAGACGCGCTTCCTGAGTGTTCGCCAGCCGTTCCCCTACTCGGCGGATGTAATCCCGCAGGAAAGCGTCTGCGACCTCAGGATATTTCGCTCTGACTTGCGCCGCGGCCGCCTGACCGAGTTGAATATCCTGCTGCCGAGAGTAAACGTTGTAGCCGGGCTTAAAAGGGTCTCCGGGTTTCCGCGCCCAAACGAAGCAGGCCGCCAGCACAGTCGCTAGAACTACCCGTCGTAGCCGTTGGCCCCGCATATCAACTCCACTCCTTGTACCACACGTAAAACCTACTGCGCGGCTAAGATCTCTGTCAAAACCCGGCCAAACGCACCGCTCGGCGTCTCTACATCCATCAACGCAGCCAACGTGGGTGCGATGTCGTTTACTTCGATCTTCTCCTGACGCCATCCCGCTTTCACGCCCGCGCCGAAGAAGATCACCGGGACATGGGTGTCGTAATTGTACGGAGTGAAGTGCGTCGTTTTGGCAGACGGCCTTTGCTTCGGCATGAAATACGGCTCAAACAGCAACAAGATGTCGCCGCTCCGGGCGGGGTTGAAGCCGTTGCTCATGGCGCGGCCGATAGGATCTCCCGCCAGCCCGCCCGAGAGCTGCTCTTTGGTGAAGACACGCGCGACATGGGCCTGCGGCACGCGAAACAGAGCTTCGCTCACCGCGCGGTACAACGGCGTTACATCGATCTTTTTGTCATCGAGCGTTTTGTGATTCAAGTAGATCGCATTATCCACGACGCCTTGAATATAATCGCCCGGCCCGAAGCTTCTTACCAGAGTTGTGCGTACCAGGTCTTCCACGTCCACGGAAATGTAGCCGCCGGGCATTTTGCGCTGCTGCTCTGTTTCCGGAGCAGGCGCGACTCCGTGGTCCGCGCTCAGCACAAAGAGAGCATTTTCCGCACCTACTCGCTCGGCCACCAGATCCATTAGTTTTCCGAGAAGCTGATCGGTGCGAATCGCCATGTCCCGGACCTCCGGCGTATCGGGACCGGTCTGGTGGCCCACATAGTCGTTCGCCGAAAACGAAAGAGTGAGCAGGTCGGTGGCATCTCTCTGGCCCAGCTTCTCAGCATCTATAGCTTTCTCAGCTAGGCCCTCTAAGAGTTCATTGGCCCAGGGGCTCGCAGGAAGCTTTTCATAGGGCCTTAAGCTACCCGGATCCGGATGGAAATTCCAGGACTCGAACCCCTTCCAGTTGGCGTTCAGAAACTGATCCGGAAGCTTTCGTTGATTGAACTCCCGCACCCACAGCGGCAGTTGCTCGCCATAATAAGTACTGCTAACGAAGACGCCGGTCTTGTCATCAAACCAGAAGGCTCCGTTGGCTCTGTGGCCGGAAGGCAAAATCGCGCTGCGGGCCTTGAGCGAGATGCCGAACACCTTCGAGCGCTCGTCGCGATTGCGCAGCTCATCGCCCACGGTACTCACCAGCAGCCTTTTGGGAGAGGCCGGATCGGCATCATCACAGCGCTTCCCCTGCTCCGGAGTTGCGGCGCCCACCACCTGGTAATCCCAATCGCAAACGCTGGTGACGTGTTTGCCGCTATTCCGGTCGAGCCAGGTATTGCCCACGATCCCGCTGACCGAGGGCATCGCGCCGGTCATGATGATGCTGTGCCCAACGGCGGTGACAGTGGGGGCCTGGACGTAGTGGGCATTGGTGAAAACTGCGCCCTGCCGCAGCATGCGATCAAGGCCGCCGTGATAGTCGGCGCGAAACCTGGTCAGGTAGTCGTACCGAAACTGGTCGACCACCACCGCTACCACCAGTTTCGGTTTCCGCGGGACCTGTGCGCCTAATGTCGAGGCTAGAACGAGCGCGATCCACAAGCGCCTTCCCATCATGGAGACGATGATCGCATAGGACCCGGAGCACCGGTCGCAAAGCGAACGTGCCGGTCCGCGGGTCTGGTATCATCACTCCAAGTCCAGAACAGGAGGTTCCATGCGCGTAAAAATGCTGGCCGGCATGATAGCGCTCTTTGCAATGGGGCTGGTCGGCGCTGACGATGTAGCGATCACGAGCAATCCTATCCCGGAACCCATCGTCAAGCGCGGACTCGCGGTCGAGATCAAAGATCTGGTCCGGCTGCCCGACACCCGCGGACTGCGGCCCGCCGATAAAGACGTTATGCCGTCAGGATGGGCCCGTGTAAGTTACGTGCGCGACTTACCCGACGGCCGGCGCTTCGCCAACGATTCCCGGGGATTTCTGTACCTGATCGACGCGAGCAACCAGCCGCATGTGTACGCGGATGTGGCCGCGGCCTTTACCTACGGAGTCTATAACCGGTTGGAGAGTGGCTTCATAGGGTTCGTGTTCCATCCGGAGTTCGCGAAAAACGGGCTGTTCTACACGGTGCACAGCGAGATCGGCCCAGGCAATCCTAAGACGCCGGATTTTATACCGTTCGGTTACGGTTTGAAAGATGTCACGTACCACAACGTCATCACCGAGTGGCACGCCACCAACCCCGCGGCCAACACCTTCACAGGGACCCGGCGGGAACTTCTTCGCACGGCTCACGTGGTCGCGAATCTAACCCATCCGATGGGCGCAGTCGAATTTAACCCGACGGCAAAGCCCGGCGATGCGGATTACGGCCTCCTCTACACCAGCGGCAGCGATTATGGATTCAGCAACGGCGGCGGCCCGAACGCAAGTAATCCGGCGCAAACGCAGCGGCTCGACTCGATAATTACTGCGATTCTACGCATAGACCCGCGCAGTCCCTCGGTCACGCATGGGCAGAAGGGCTTGGGCGATTACACGATTCCGCCGGGAAATAAGTTCGCCGCCGATGGCGACCCCAAAACATTAGGCGAAATCTATGCGTATGGCTTCCGGAACGCGCACAGGCTTTCCTGGGACACCGATGGAACCATGTTCGCCTCCGATATCGGAATGGACAATATCGAGGAGATCAATATCGTCCGCAACGGTGAGAATTACGGCTGGATGAAGCGGGAAGGATATTTCCAAAACGGCAGGGCGCGCGGTGGGGAACTGAACCAGTTGTATCCGCTTCCGCCGGACATTTTAAACGGGCGTGTAAAGGACGGCTTCACTTACCCGGTTCTGGTCTACGACCACGACGAAGGCCGCTCGGTGACTGATGGATTCGCCTATCATGGCCGCATCGCCGCGCTCAAAGGTAAATTCGTTTTCGGCGACATATTCAACGGGCGCGTGTTTGCCGCGGACCTAGCCGCCATGAAAGCGGCTGACGATGGTATCCCGAGGACCGTGGCACCGATCGAAGAGGTGCAACTCTACATTCGCGATGCGAGCGGCAAACGCGCCGACATATCGTTTCGCGAATTGGTGGAAAAGACGATGGGCGGTACTCTGCCGCGAGCGGATCTGCATATCAGCCGCAGCCGCGACGGAGAGCTGTTTCTCACCTCCAGGCAGGACGGCATGATTCGCATGCTGGTGCCGGATGACGCGAGCGGAGGTACGGTAAGCGCAAAACGATAGCAGGCGTTGGGCCGGCCGCCGGTTGCAGCCTGTTACCATACCGAGAACATGCTCAATTTTCGCGAGTTTGAAGCAGGACCCGATCCTTTCGGCCGCAAATTCCAGGTACTGCTTAAGTGGCTGCAAACCGCCATTTCCCTCCGTCACTCCGATACGGTTGACGTGAAATTCGTTCTCACGGATGAGAACGGAACGAGAACCGAAAAGACGATCGCGTTGCAGCACGCCGAGCTGCAACGGGTGAGCAGAGAAACCGGCAGGAAAATGGACGACGCCTGGTGCGCGCGCATCGCGGCGCTGCACCTCATTCACCTGGTGGAAACCGGTGAAGATATCGAAAAAGATCTGATCACGGTGCTTGCACCCGAACTGAAGCGACATGCCGAGACGATCGCGCAAATGGAACAATCGGCGGTCCGCGCCGGCCGGTAGCGCTCGTTTTGTTCCGTCCCGTTCCCCTTACGCCGTACGCGCCAGAGCGCTTTTGCCTGGCCTACCGGTTCTTACCGGAAAGGCCATCCGATTGTTCCGTGCCCGAGCCTTGCGTGACGGCCGCCGCCCGGTACATGCCGGGGCATTTCTGCGGGAACGAGCCATCGGCTTTAATTGTCATCCTGGTGAATTCGCCCGTATCTGTGTTCACGAGTTGTTTCACTTCGTATGGTGGCGGCTCGGTAACACAAGGCGGCGCGCATACGAAAACCTCCTGAACGAAGAGTTCCGGACGGGTGCTCCAGGGGAGCTGGGCTGGTCGGCCGAATGGCGAAAACTAGAGTTAACCGGCGCGGACATCAAGTCGCGCAGCCGTTCCTGGCGCGAATATTGTTGCGAAAGCTTTTGCGATACGGCGGCCTGGCTCTTCTCCGGAGTCAAGAACCACGAAGAGTATACCTTGCCAAGCTCATGCCGGAAGGTGAGGCGCTTGTGGTTCGCTCGTTTCGCGGGTGACGGCGCGTTACCCATATAATAGATAGAAAGGAAGGATCCAGTGACTGCGCTCCGTCTCTCTTTGGCCATTGCCGCGGTTTGCGTATGGGGTTGCCTCATTACGAACTGTTCCGGGCCGCAGCGCTCGGTGAATGCTGCCGGTTCCGTAAAGCCCGATAAGGATCGGCACAAAGCTCCGGAATTCGCCTTGAAGGATGCGGACGGCAAGCTCGTTCGGCTTTCCGACTACCGGGGCAAGGTGGTCCTTCTCGATTTTTGGGCGACCTGGTGCGGTCCGTGCAAGCTCGAAATTCCCTGGTTCGAGGAGTTCCAACGCAAACATCAGGACAAGGGATTCGCGGTTGTCGGGGTCTCGATGGACGACGAGGGGTGGGAGGTTGTGAAGCCCTTCATCACCGGCATAAAGGTCAATTACCGGGTAGTGATTGGAAACGATCAGACGGCCCAGATGTATGGGGGCGTGGATGCGCTGCCGACTACGTTCCTGATCGATCGGGAGGGCAGAATCGCGGCGGTACACGTAGGTCTTGTAGACCGGAGGGAATTCGAAAATGGCATCGAACAACTTTTGGAGGCACCCGCGAACGCTTCTTCTCAGCCTGCTGTGCCTGCCCTGCTTGTTGGCCCAAGGTAGCGGTGTTTACGTAACGGTCGGCGACCCGGCCAAAGTGACCGGTAAGCGGAATGCTTCGGTCGAGACGAAGATTCCTCTTTCGGTCCAGAGCGGTTACCACGTGCAAAGCGACAAGCCGAGCGAGGAGTACTTGATCCCGCTGAAGTTGACTTGGACGTCGCCCGGGGCTTTGCAGCCGCAGAAGGTAACGTACCCGAAGCCGACGATGCAAAAGGTGGGCGACCAGTCGCTTTCGGTGTTCACCGGTAACTTCGACCTGACAGTCAGTTTCAAAGTGGCCGGGAACGCGCAGGCCGGGCCTGGATCAGCGGCGGGTAAGCTACGCTATCAGGCGTGCAACGACCGCGCCTGTTTCCCGCCGAAGACACTGGACGTGACGGTTCCTTACTCGATTCAGTAAACGGGATCTGAGTTAGGCCGCGGAACGGGACGGCGTCCGCCGCAGGAACTGGCCGATCGATCGAGTAGCCTGCCGTATGCGGTGATCATTCTCGACCAGCGCAAATCTCACGTGGCCCTCTCCCATCGGACCAAACCCGATTCCCGGGGAGACGGCAACCTGGGCCTTCTCGAGCAATAGCTTGGAGAACTCGAGCGAACCTAAGCCGCGAAACTGCTCGGGCAAGGGGGCCCATAAGAACATGGAACCTTTCGGCGTTTCTACCGGCCAGCCTGCCCGCCTAAGGCCGCTGACCAGCACGTCGCGGCGTTTCTGGTATACGGCGCAGATTTTACGAGTATCTTCTTCACACTCACGCAACGCGATAATTGCCGCAATTTGAATTGGCTGGAATACTCCGTAATCGAGATAGCTCTTGATGCGCGCGAGCGCGGCAATCATCTTCCGGTTTCCCAAACAGAAGCCCACGCGCCAGCCCGCCATGTTGTAGCTCTTGGACATCGAGAAGATCTCGACTGCGACTTCCTTTGCGCCCTCGACCTGTAGGATGCTCGGGGCTTTATAGCCGTCAAAGCATAAGTCTGCATAGGCGAAGTCGTGTACCACCATAGTGCCGTGCTCTCTTGCGAGCGAGACCACTTCGCGGAAGAAATCGAGGTCGACACAAGTCGTCGTAGGATTGTGCGGAAACGAGATCAACAGGATCTTCGGTTTTCGGGACGAGGTTCGGTAGAAGTCCTTGAGGCGGCTCAGGAAGGTAGCAGCATCGGGCATGGGCAGCATGCACGCCTGCCCTTCGGCCATAATTACGCCGTACTGATGAATCGGATATGCGGGGTTCGGTGAGACGACAATATCGCCCGGACCAACCGTAGCGAATAGCAGATGGGCGAGAGCATCCTTAGCGCCGATGGTGACGATGGCTTCCTTCTCGGAATCCAACTCCACCCCGTAATTCTCACGGTAGCGGCGGGTGATCTCACAACGGAGCTTCGAAATGCCCTTCGACTGCGAGTACCGGTGGTTTTTGGCGCTGCGCGCCGCTTCTACCAATTTGCTGACGATCGCCTTGGGAGTGGCGCCATCCGGATTTCCCATTCCCAGATCGATGACGTCGATCTGCGCTGCCCGTGCGCGTGCGCGCATCTCATTGATAACAGCGAAAACGTAAGGGGGAAGTTTTTGGATCCGGTAAAACTCATCTGTCTCGTCGGGCATTCACCTATTTTACGCTGTGTGCCGGCGAAACTAAAGATGCGCTTTGGGGCGGTACTAATTCAGCCTCTACGATAAAACGCTTGGGAGCATTTCCGACGTAATAGAACGGATAGCACGTGATGAGATTGACGACGGCACCGCGTGTGGGTTGGAGCGCATGCGTGTTTGTTGGATCGACGACGGCGGTATCTTTGACTGTGTAGACGAAGCGTTGGGAGCCGGTCTCCAGGATGAGATCGTCTCCGCGGCGAACATCTTTCAAGACTCGGAAGTGAGTATCGCGGTGGCCTGCGATTACGCAGTTGCCATCGGCTCCCGGCAAGGCCGTACCTACCATATGACCCGGGCCTAGACGTAGGTCGTGCTTATCGGTTCCTTCGACCACGTACAGGGCTGCACCGAGTCTTGGAATTTCAAGCTTAGCCACGGTATCGCCCAAATGAAAATGCTGGGGACCGGCAGACTTCGTGGTTGTCTGAAGTTCTGCGAATTCACTTTCCGCGGTGGACTGGCCCCACCGCGAAATTAAAAAGTCACGAGCGCCTTCGAACAGGAGAAATGCGCCACCGAGAAGCAGTAGATAACTTACTACGCGCTTTGCAATGGCGGTTCGCATTTTCCGGGCTCCTGTTCGCGGCGCTCGTGGGTTGTGCCCTAGTGGTTAGCCTCGGCGGCGCAGCATCAAACCAGCGCCGGAGAGCGTGCCGCCACTGAGCAACATCATCAACCAACCAGCCGACGTGGAAGGCAACTCGCGGTTCGCGCTCGGTTCCGGAGCCGGAGCCGGTGCGGGCGCTGCTTCAGGCTGGGGCGGAGGGGTATTCTGTGCGACCTGCTGCGGCTCTGGGGCGGGAGCCGGTGCGGGCGCGGGCTCGGCTGCCGGAGCGGGGGCCGGTGCTGCTTCGGCTGTCTGCGCCGGCGGCGGGGTCGGGGTAGCCTGGTACTGCGCGGCCACCGTCACTGGGGCTAGCCGTTCCTTTTCACGCTGTTTCACGCTGTTGGGCAGCGGGAATTCATATCCGTAATTCTTCCCCTGGATCCACACCTTATCGAAGTAGTAATCGTTACCGAAGTGATGCAGAACGACCTTCGTGTCGTCCGGCGTCTGTACCTGATACGCGGGTATGGTCATCGTGGAAGTTTCAAACTTCAGACCATGATCGCTATAGACGACCAGCACCCGGCTCTTGTCTTGCGAAGGCAGTTCCCGCACTACATAGTCTCCAGGCTGGAGTGTCTTATTCCCAACGGTCACTGTATACGGCAGATTTACATAGACGGTGTCATACATTGGGCCCTGGGCCATACTCGGCGTCACTAACGTAGCGAGCCCTAGGGCCATCGTGCCCGCTGCGATTACGAAGCTTTTCATTTTAGTCACCTTTGCAACTCCTCTAATATTGTTGAAGCAAGCGCGCCGGCCTCTCGACTGTTTGATAAGTAACCGCGACCAGCACGCTTATTGAAGATGCAACCGATGTACCAAACCGCCCGTGATGTAAGTTCCGCTCGAGCACCGGAGGGGAGTTTGGTGTAAGGCATAACTAAACCTATGCGGCGATAGATTGCGGCCGTGAGGGTTCGCGGGCCGCGGCCGACTCCCCTGTCTGTTTGAAAAACAGGAGTTGCGCGCGATCCAGCTCAATTTGAACAGAGTCCCCGGCCTGCACTTGTCCGGTCGCCAGGAGATTAGCCAGCGGTTGCACTATCAGCTTCTCTACCGCGCGTTTCAGATGCCGCGCTCCGTACCGCGAGTCCGTCCCCTCTTGCAGTAAGAAATTTTGTGCAGCGTCGCTGACCACGAAGTTTACAGACGTCGTGCCTGTCGCTCTGTGGACACGGTCGCGCACCAACTCCAGCTCCAGCTTCAAAATGCGCGTCAATTCTTCCCTGCCTAACGAATTGAACACGACTACTTTGTCGAGCCGGTTCATGAACTCGGGCGAGAATCGCCGCCGCGCCGCTTCCGTTCCGGTGCGCGCTGCTTTACCAGCTTCGCCCTGTGCCTGCTCCGCGGCGGCACTCGGAGCGAATCCCAGATTGGGCCGGGTCAACGCCTCGAGCTCCCGCGCGCCCAAGTTACTGGTGAGAAAAATCATCGTGCGGGAAAAGTCTACCCGGCGATTGTCTCCCAAGGTGAGACTTGCCTTATCCAGAATGCCGAGCAACAGATTCCAAAGCGTATCGCTCGCCTTCTCGATCTCATCAAAAAGGATAAAGCTGACCTTTACCTCTTCAGTCTGGTACTGGTTCAGCGCCTCCTGGCAAAGCAGCGGGTGAGTCTCCCGGTGCCCTAGGTATCCCGGGGGCGAGCCGATCAGCTTGGCGATCTCGTGCCCGTGTTGATATTCTGCGCAGTCTATCTTAATTACTGCGTGGCTCTCACCTACCAGACTTTCTGCCACCGCTTCCACGGTCCGGGTCTTCCCGGAACCCGTCGGGCCTAGAAACAGGAATGAACCGATAGGCCTGCCGGAAGCGCCCAACCCTGCGCGAAACGTCTGATATACATCGACAACCTGACGAATCGCCTCATCTTGGCCGACAATGCGTTTGCGAAGCTGGCTCTCGAATGCCTCTCCGTCCCTACCCATCCTTGTCGGATCTAGTAACATCCCCACCGCCGCCATTTTGGTTCCCCTTCCACTCCATTGGACGCCGCCCTTCTGAAGGGTGCTGTAAAGCTTTTGGATAAAAATCGTAAAGGATCGTCAGCAACCGCACTCGCCTGCCGAGTGTCATTTGCCCCATAAATCGTCAATCGCCGAATTCGACCGTATAAGATGGATTAGGAACAAAGGTTGCTAATCCCAACAAGCCCATGACAACCGACCGCGGATCCAACGCATTGGAGGACGATCCTTTATGGTTCCAGGACGCGGTGATCTACGAGGTTCATGCGCGCGCTTTCTTCGACCACAGCGGCGACGGCATGGGCGATTTTGCCGGGCTTACTCAGAAGCTGAGTTATTTACACGAACTCGGCGTTAATACAATCTGGGTCTTGCCGTTCTGTCCCTCGCCTTGGCGCGATGACGGCTACGACATCTCCGATTACACGGCTGTACATCCCGCCTATGGTTCGCTGCGCGACTTCCAAAACTTTTTAAGAGAGGCCCATGCGCAAGGTCTCCGCGTCATTACTGAATTGGTCTTGAACCATACATCGGACCAGCATATTTGGTTCCAGCGCTCCCGCCGCGCCGCCCCTGGTTCACGCTGGCGCAACTTTTACGTGTGGAGCGACTCCCCCGAAAAGTATCGCGAAGCGCGCATCATCTTCAAGGATTTCGAGACCTCCAATTGGACGTGGGATCCGCTGGCAAAGGCTTACTACTGGCACCGGTTCTACTCTCACCAGCCGGATTTGAATTTCGACAACCCGGACGTCCGCAAAGCCATGCTCGATGCGATGGACTTTTGGCTCGAAATGGGAGTAGACGGCCTCCGGCTGGATGCTGTCCCTTACTTATATGAACGGGAAAGTACCAACTGCGAGAACCTCCCCGAGACACACGCATTCCTGAAGGAACTGCGCGCCCACATCGACGCCAAGTACCGCAATCGCGTACTGCTCGCCGAAGCCAACCAGTGGCCGGAAGACGCCATCGCCTACTTCGGCTCCGGCGATGAATGCCACATGGCGTTCCACTTTCCTTTGATGCCGCGGCTGTTCATGTCGATTCGCATGGAGGATCGCTACCCCGTAACCGAGATTCTGAATCAGACGCCGCCCATTCCGGAGAATTGCCAATGGGCCCTGTTCCTGCGCAACCATGATGAACTGACGCTCGAAATGGTCACCGACGAGGAGCGCGATTATATGTATCGCGTCTACGCTCAGGACACCCACACGCGGATCAATCTGGGCATCCGGCGGCGTCTGGCTCCCCTGCTGGAAAACGACCGGCGGCGTATAGAGCTGATGAATGCGCTGCTGTTCTCGCTGCCGGGCACGCCCGTGATCTACTACGGTGACGAGATCGGCATGGGCGACAACTTCTATCTCGGCGATCGCAACGGCGTGCGTACTCCGATGCAGTGGAGCGGCGACCGCAACGCCGGGTTTTCCCGCGCCAACCCGCAAAAGCTTTACCTGCCGGTCATTATCGATCCGGAATATCACTATGAAGCCATTAACGTAGAGACACAGCAGAATAATCCGCATTCCCTGCTCTGGTGGATGAAACGGATGCTTGCGCTTCGCAAGCAGTGGAAGGCGCTGGGTCGTGGGACCCTGGAGTTCTTATACCCGGAGAATCGCCGGGTTCTGGCTTTCATTCGCAGCCACCAGGAGGAACGCATTCTCGTAATAGCGAACCTCTCCCGCTTCGCCCAAGCCACGGAACTCGACCTTTCCCGCTACGCCAATACGGTGCCTCAGGAACTGTTCGGCAAATCCGAGTTCCCGGCAGTCACGGAGCGGCCGTATTTTCTTTCGCTCGGTCCGCACGCGTTTTACTGGTTCGCGCTGCAACCGAAGGAGTCATCGCCGGGAACTCTGCGTATCCGCCGCGGCGACCCGCCCACGATCGCCGTGCAGTCCTGGGACGAAGTATTCGTCAATTCCGCGCGCAACGCTCTCAACAACCTCGTACCCCTGTTTCTCAAAGCCAGGCATTGGTTTCGCGAACGGAACCGTACCATTCGCATCGCCGAGATCACCGATGTCATTCCGTTCTTCCGGTCGAAGTCTTATCTGCTCTTGATACGGGTGGAGTACAGCGACGGCGATCCGGAACTCTACACGGTTCCGGTCGCGCTGCTGATGGGCGAACCGGCGGACGCGCGCTATGTGCTTGCCCGCTTGCAAGCGCCCGATGGATCGACAGGACACCTTTACAGCGCTTTTCAAGATCGCGAATCGTCCGAAGAGATGCTGACCGCCATTTTGCGGCGAAGACGTGTCTCGGGAGGCGATGGCGAACTGGTGGCTTCTCACACCCGGGCCTTGCGCCGGTTGCTGGGCACCGGCCATCCCAGCCTCGAACCCTGCGTTTCAAAATCGGACCAGGAGAACACCACCGTCTTCTTCGGCGATCGCTTAGCGCTGAAATTTCTGCGCAAAGTGGAGCCTGGGCCATATCCCGAACAGGAGATCGGGGCGGTGCTGACGCAGGCCGGTTTCGAGCACGTGCCGCCGCTTGCGGGATCACTCGAATATCGCTCCGCCGATAACGAGCCGGTCACGATTGCCGTGTTGCACGGCTTCGTCCGGGACGCGACCGAAGCCTGGCAGTACACGCTGGACCACCTGGGCCTGTTCTTCGAGCGCGCGCTCGCAAGCGGGCCGGGCGGTCCGCCGCAAGATAACATACCCCAGGAGGCCGCCCGCGATCTGATCGGCAGTTACCTGGAAAATGTCCGGTTACTTGGAACCCGCACGGGCGAAATGCACGTGACCCTTGCCACCGCCTCGGAAGACCCCGCGTTCGCCCCCGAGCCCTTCACAGACTTCTATCGCCATGGGCTATATCATGGGACGCTCTCCCGCTGCGGGAGGGTGATCGAGACGCTCCGGGGGAGCTTGGCGCACGTGCCCGAGAGCGTCCGCCAGGATGCCGATGCGCTGCTCGATCGCGAGAAGGCGATTCGCAGCAAGCTCCAGTTCTTGCGCGACCAGCGTATCGACGCGATGCGTATTCGGGTCCACGGCGATTATCATCTGGGGCAGACTCTCTATACCGGCAAGGATTTCTCCATCATCGATTTTGAGGGTGATCCGAGCCGGCCCATCAGTGAGCGGCGCATCAAGCGATCGCCGCTAGAGGACGTGGCGGGCATGGTGGATTCCTTTTATCATGCCTCTCATGCCGTCCTGTTCGGCGAAGCACCTGGGGTAATTGCGCTGCCGGAGAACCTCAACACGCTCGAAGCCTGGGCTAAGTTTTGGTTCCACACGGTAAGCCGCGCGTTCGTGCGTGCCTATCGGGAAACGCCGGGCGTGGCGCCGCTCCTTCCGGCCGATACGGGGCATCTGCGCAGTCTGATCATCGTTTTTCTTCTCGACCGCTCCTTCCGGAAACTGGCGTATGAACTTGCCAACGCTCCGGAACGGATCCGCATTCCCATCCATGCCATCCTCGAACTTGCGGAGCAATCATGAGCTTCACGACGCCTTCCCGCATCCCGGGCGCAACCTACAGGCTGCAGTTCCATAAAGATTTCCGGTTTGCGGACGGCCGCGACCTGATCCCTTATCTGAACGATCTCGGGATCACCGATCTTTACTCGTCACCGCGCTACAAAGCCCGCCGCGGCAGCTCCCACGGCTACGACATCGCGAACCCGCTGCGCGTCAACTCGGAACTCGGCACCGAAGAGGACTTCGACGAAATGGCCGAGAAGCTCCGGCATTACAGTATGGGGCTGCTCCTCGACACCGTGCCCAACCACATGGCCGCGAGCTATGAAAACCCATGGTGGATGGACGTTCTCGAGAATGGCTCCTCCTCGGCTTATGCCGGATTCTTTGATATCGACTGGCACCCCGCGACCAGCAAAGCCGCATTTTTACAAGAAAACCGGGTGCTCTTGCCGATCCTGGGCGACCTTTACGGCAACGTTCTCGCGAGCGGCGAACTCGCGCTCAAAATCGAGGACACCGGCATCCATGTGCGGTACTACGAAACGCGCCTGCCGCTTGACCCCAAAACATACTTGCCGATCCTGAAATCAGTGCCGCAGACGGTGCCGGAGCTGGCCGCAGTTATCGAGGGCATCGAAGCACTCGGCGACCGCAACGATCCGGACCTGGAGGTTATCGCCGCTCGCCGCGAGGCTCAAGGGATCCTCAAGAGCAATCTATGGAACGCTTACCAGGCCAACGCCGAACTGAAACGCTCTGTCGACGACGCGCTTCTGTATTTCACTACGCACATCGACGAACTCGATCATCTGCTCTCGATGCAAGCGTACCGCCTGGCTTACTGGAAGATCGGTTACGAAGAGATCAACTACCGCCGTTTTTTCGATATCAATGAACTGGTCGGGCTGCGTATTGAAGCGCGCGAGGTTTTTGATCAACGCAACCAGAAAACCTTAGAACTGGTGCGAAGCGGACAGGTGACCGGTCTGCGCATCGATCACATCGATGGACTATGGGATCCCGACTGCTTCCTCCGGCGATTGCAATCGGCATCGGGAGACGTCTACACGGTGGTCGAAAAGATTCTCGGCCGCGACGAACCGCTTCCGCCGGAATGGCCCGTAGCCGGAACCACGGGATACGATTTCCTGAATGTGGTAAACGGCATCTTTGTTCATGCGGACGGAGAGCGCCGCCTAGAAGAGGTGTATTCGCGCCATACGGGGAACTATTTGCCCTTTGCGGAGCTGTGCTACGCCTCCAACAAGCAGGTGATGCAAACGCTTTTCCGGGGGGACGTCAATGCCTTGGGCCACCATTTAGGGCGCCTGGCCGCCCACCACCGGCACGCGCGTGACATTCCACTTTCCGAATTGATGGACGTGCTGGTGGAGTTGTCCGCTTGCCTTCCGGTTTACCGGACGTATATACACGACTTCGAGATTACGCCGCGCGACCGCGGCTACATCGAAAGGACGTTGGACTTAGCGCGGCGCCGCACTTCGCGGGAGCAGATCAGTAACGGCGCGTTTCACTTCATGCGCGAGATGCTGCTGCTCGAACCGCCTTACTATCTGGAGGGCCAGAAACAAGACTGGCTGCAGTTCGTGATGCGTTGGCAGCAGTTCACCGGACCCGTGATGGCCAAGGGCCTCGAAGACACTGCCATGTACCGTCACAACAGCCTGCTTTCTCTGAATGAAGTGGGCGGCGATCCTTTACGGGAGCGGCCGCCCTTTACGCTCGAGGAGTTTCACGAGTTCAACCGTAAGCGTCTGGCGCAATGGCCTCACACCATGAACGCGACGTCCACGCACGACACCAAGCGCGGTGAAGATTCGCGCGCGCGCCTGAACGTACTTACGGAAATGCCCGGCGAGTGGGAAGCTCATTTGAACCGGTGGGTGGAATGGAATGCGGACAAGAAAAGCACGGTGAAGGGCACGCAGGCCCCATCTTCGAGCGAGGAGATCCTCATCTACCAGACATTGTTGGGCGCTTGGCCGACCAATCCCGATGAGGAGGCCGAGTTTTCGACGCGCGTAAACGAGTTCTTGCGCAAGGCTCTTCGCGAGGCGAAACAAAACAGCAGTTGGATTGCGCCCCATGAGTCTTATGAGCGGGCGGTGCAGGAGTTCGTCGACCGTATCTTGTCCGGTGATTCGCCCTTTCTGAGCGATTTCCGCGAGTTTCAAAAAAAGCTTGTCCTTCCGGGAGTACGGAACAGTTTGGGCCAATTGCTCTTGAAAATTACGGCTCCGGGCGTACCGGATTTTTACCAGGGTTCGGAGCTTTGGCAGCTCAGCCTGGTCGACCCTGACAACCGGCGGCCAATCGACTACCGGCGCCGCGGTTCTCTTCTGGAAGCACTACGCCGGCGGGAAGCGGAAGACTCGATAGCGCTCGTGAGGGATCTGGCCGCGAACCCTTCCCAGGATGAGATGAAACTGTTCGTGACCTATAAAGCCCTATTGTTCCGGCGGTCCCACCCGGATCTGTTCACCCGCGGGGAGTACGTGCCTCTCAAGGTAAACGGGGCCTGCGCCGAACACATCTGCGGGTTCGCGCGCCGTTGGGAAGGGCAGTGGGCCGTAGTCATCGCACCGCGTTGGACAGTGGGACTGAGCGACTGGGCGGACACCGAAATTATCCTCCCCGACTCCGCGCCGGGTGATTGCCGTGATGCCTTGACCGGACTGATTCCGGCCTCGTTCCGCACAGCCGACCTGCTCCGGGAGTTTCCGGTTGCGCTGGTCGCCTGCCAGCCGTAGTCGTTACGCAGCCACGATCTGGACGCTGAGCCCTTCCGGGTCTTTGATGTGGAATCCGGCGTCCAGGTTGTCTTCGGGATTCGCTCCAAGCTGCTTTAGCTGCCGTGTGACCTCTTCCTTGTTAAACTTTTCTACGCCGATTGCGAAGTGGTCCACTAGACCGGTGGGGCTCTTGTGGTGCAGCGAGACGATTACCTTACCGGCACCCAAGCGCACGATTTCGTTCGGTTTATCCTCGCTCACGACCTTCAGGCCGAAGATCTTTTCATAAAAGGCAATGGAGCGCGGCAAATCCGAGACTTGAATGCTGATGTGATCGATCTTCATGCCTTTGAGGCCGGATTCCTGCGCTTCGGCGACCGATGTTGCGCCCCCGGTACCCGCTAACATCGTGAGACCCTGAACCAGTTCGCGCCTTGTCAGCAGGCCTTTTTCGAAGCGGCTCACCAGATTTGAAATGATCCCTTCCATTCACACCTCCACACCGAGATTCTAGACCTTCTGGGGGGCGTGAGTGGCTGCGCCGAGCGCCGGAGCGGCGGGCATGCAGTTGGCGGACGGTCCGTTCAAATCTTAGAACTTACCGGTGAACAGCAGCGATGTTCGCGCACTCTGCGCTTGGCTATGGTGCGCAATCAGCATTTCGCGGAAGGCGCGAAATACTTTGTGCATTTGGGGCTGTTTGTAAGGAAAGATGTCGACGGGATCCATCGCATGTACGGTCATGCCGCTATCTACTTCAAAGATCAGCAACCGACCGTCGGGTGTTTCACCGCAGTCGATCCCTACATACTCCAAATCGATTTCGGTTGCGATCCGGCACAGGGCGTCGTGATGACGGCGCGCGAAGTCGTTGTCAAAGCTCGCGAAGAACTGCGCCTCTTCGGCTCGTTTTTCCGTGTTCTCGAGCATCCCGGCACGCACGTAGTGAACCATCCAATGATCGGAGATGGCCATATGGCAGGCGTAAGGGCGGCCGCCGATGAGAAGGATGCGATATTTGCGGAACTGCCCGTCTGTGCCGCGGTAGTCGACAAACGGGGCGACGTAGAAGGCATGCTCGAGACGTGTTTGGAGGTACTCGGCGACCGCGGCCGGTGTTTCGAGCTTGGCCAGTCCAAACCCCTTTTGCGAATCGACGGGGCGGGCAATGATCGGAAATGCCGCACCCGGAAGGAAATCCTCTATCGAGAGTTCCTCTTTGGCGATTTTGCGCAGGGCGGCGCGACTGATTCGCGCGGTTGGGGGGACGACGATTCCAGGCGCCGGCTTAAGGCAAGCACAGGCACCGTCTCGCGAGAGCCGCGCGATCTTGTCCGGCGCACAGAGCACGGGCCTGGGCCACCACTTCAGCAGTTTCCCGATGTAGTCCAAAAGCGGCCGGTTCCGGTCTGTTTCGCATACCGCGACCATGGCCATATCATGTTCTGGGAGGGTAGACGGAAGAGGAAGATCCGGCCCTACATAAAGCAGGTTGAGTTCGATGTCCGAGGACTCGACGAGAAACTCCAAAGCATTGTTCTGGGTCAGGTCCCCCGGACTGACAATCGCAAGTAAGCGGACCGACGGGACATCCGAAGCGCAGCGGACCCGGAAGATTTGCGCGTTCTGGAGAGCCAGAGCCTGCACCGCCAATCCGAGATCGCGCTGCCCCATCAGTTGCAAAACGATAGACAGGTCCATCGCTGCGTTTGCGTCATTTTCGTCCCGGGCCAAGCGGTCGAGGAGACGCTGCCTTAACGGTTCGAGATCGGCGCCCGCGAAGGCCATTCTCGCTAGGGGAGCGAGCCCTAAAATGGGTTCGCTCTGTTCCAACTTCAGGTCAGGCGCTGCTACCGGCGGATGATCGCTTCCTGGAGCACAAATGGTCACAGGATAGGATCGGTGGGATCTTCGGAAAGCTTTAGCGTGCTAACGCCGGTCGACCGGCCGCTGGTCGAGCCCCAGGACTGCCTCCACGATGCCTTCGAGAGAGGCTGGAATGGTCAGCGCGCCTTCATAACAGATGTGGGTAGCGCCTTCGCTGCCGCAAGTGTGTAACTTGGTTCCAAAAGCGGTTTCGATCTGCGCCACGGTGCCCGCGGCGCGCAGGACTCGCCGCGCCGCGTTCATTTCCAACACCTGCAGGCCGTAGGACCGAGCGAATTCCTCGACTTGCGCCAGATCCGCGGGCTCGGCGCCGAGGGTCATGGCGAACTCCTCCCGCGAAAGCGGAGGGGCATGGCCCTCAAGGACAGCGTCCACCCGGGCTTGCCCCCCCGAATCCGGCCGCCGCCGTACCAGAACTGTCACTTCGATTCGGCTGGATGGCGGCGGATCGGTGGGCATGCGAGTGCCGGCCGCGATGGTTGCGCGGCTGGCCTCGAGGGATACGCGTTTCAGCTCAGACACCGCCCGCCTTCGCGGCCTTGGTACCCAGAAGGGCCTTCAGCAGAGCGTTTCCGTTCGGGCTGCCTAAACCGGTGCACGGATCCCAGCCTGAAGCGGCGTCGTAACCGTCATTGTTGCCCGAGGTGATGTCGACAAATGCCGAGGTTCCGGCCTGATAGAGGGCGGGCTGTGCGAAGCCTAGCGGGCGTCCCAGCGCCTGATTCAGAAGCGCAATCAGTCCGGCCCACAGGGGCGCTACCGCACTCGTTCCGCCGATCACCATGTTTTTGCCGTCCACGCGCACGCGATATCCCGTCAGCGGGTCGGCATCTCCGGACACATCAGGCACACCACGCCCTGCGAATTTGGTTTCCGGCTGCACCGGAACGCCGGCCGAGGACTGGTAAGTCGGAATCGGGAATAGATTGCTGACGCCGCCGCCGGTGGCACCTTCTTTAGTGGCGAGCTCGTTCCACACCACTTCGCTCGTGACAACGCCGGTGGCCACGTTCAGGCGCGTGCCGCCACAGGCCAGCACGGGGGGCAGACAGGCCGGCAAATCGACGTGCAATTTGCCGTCGGAAACGCCGTCGGTCGCGCCATCGTCGCCGGCGGCGGCAGTTACCGTTACTCCCATTGCCGCGGCGTCGGTCACGGCCTGCAACATAGCAGCCGCGGACTGCTGGGTCCAGCTATCCTCAGGTCCGCCCCAACTGATGGAGATCACGGACGGCTTGTTGACGGTATCATGGGCCGCCGTAGAAATCGCGTCTACGAATCCCTGATCGGTGTTGGGTGCGAAGTAGACCACAATCTTCGCGCCCGGCGCAACCGCGCCCGCCACTTCGATATCGAGCATAACCTCGCCATCGGAATCTTTGTCGGCACCCGGTTTGTTGACGCCGCCATCCACCGAGACAGATTTTACCACCGGAGCCTTCACACCCAAGGCCTTGAAATACGTGTTGAGATCGGTGGTCCGGTAACCGCCGCCTAGTTCAATAATGCCGATGGTCTCCCCGGTTCCGTTGACGTTGGTGGGAAAGTGATACGCCTTCGCTACATCCAGCGGACTCAGGGAGGCAGGGGGCTCGGCAGCGTGAATCCGCAGATGCGGCTTTGCGACCGGCCGGTTATCCAGACCCAGCACCGCCGTGACTAACGGCTCCAGTTCTTGTGCGATCATGACCGGACCGGTGCGCCCGCGATATTTCCCTACAGGCGAGTCGTAGTACTGCAAAGATGTGCCGAACGCCTTCTGCATATTTTCGGCGGTTCCCGAAAGCACGACGCTACGGCGGGACTGGCTTCGTTCTGTTACGGTGAGCCCGTATTCATGAGCGAATGCCTCAACCTGCGCAATCTCCGAAGGCGAGGCGCCGTGCAGGATGCCGAACTCTTCGCGAAGATGATAGTTTGTGATATGCGGCTCGGAAAATCCAAATGTTTCCGCCGGCTCGGGTTGCGTTCTGCGCCGCAGAACGACCGTTACTTGAACGATTTCATTATTATCGACCGGGCGCGCTGAAGTAGCGCCGGCGACCGGTTCGCGATGGCTGCCCGCCAACGCGACTTTCGTTTCGAAGGCCATGCTCTCTCTCCCTTGATGCGAGTGTTTCCAGGCGAGTCCGCGTATCAATGACCAGCGCCGAGGTGGTCCAACACGGATAGTCAGGGGATACTCTGGTGCGTCCCTTATCGGCGTATCAGAGCGCGTTACCTATGCTGCCTCGCCGTGCTGTTCGTACCAGCAGTACCAGTATACCGGAGGCATACGCAAAACCCGCCAAAAGCAGCAGGGCGGCGCCGAAGCTTCCGGTGTTAACCCGCAGCAAACCAATCGCATAGGGACCTAGAAAACCGCCGAGATTTCCGAAGGAATTGATGAATCCGATACTCGCGGCCGCAGCCGTTTTGCCGAGAAAGAGGTTGGGAAGAGGCCAGAATCCGGGATGAGCGCAATAGAATCCGACGGTCGCCAGTGACAGCATCAGGATCATGACCCAGATATGGTTGGTCGCGAAGAAGCAAACGGTCAGCGCAGCGCCCGAGAGCAGTCTCGGGATGGCCGTGTGCCATTTTCGTTCGCCCGTCCGGTCGGAGTGCCAACCGGTGAGCAGCATCAGCGGAAGGGAACATACATAAGGAATCGCTGCGATGAGGCCCACTTGCCATACAGCAAATCCGGAAAGCCTCTGCACCATCTGGGGCAGCCACAAACTCAGGCCATAGTTTGGCGCAAGCCCTAACAGTAGAACAAGCGCCAGCAGAAGCACCTGCGGGTTCTTAAGTGCCTTCCACCCGGAAGTATGCCCCGCCCGCGCGGCCTTCTCTTTTTCGAGTTCGGCCACCAGCCAATCCCGTTCGTCGCTGGGCAGCCACTTGGCCTCTTGCGGCCGGTCCGTGAGGTAGAAAAGCGAAACGAACCCAAGGACGACGGCGGGCAAACCTTCGAGCATGAGGAGCCAGCGCCATCCGCCATACCCCAACCAATGGACGCGCAGCAGGAGACCGCCCAACGGGCCCGCCAGGATCAGGGAGGAAGGAATCGCGGCCATGAACATGGCCACCGCCTTGCCGCGATCTTCGGCGCGGTACCAGTGGCTCAAGTATACGACCAGGCCCGGAAAGAATCCCGCCTCAGCCACCCCTAGGAAGAATCGGATCCAGTAAAACTGCTGCGCCGAGTGAATCCAACCGGTCGCGGATGCCAGCACACCCCAGGTGAGCATAATGCGGGCGATCCACTTGCGCGCGCTCCAGATTTCTACCAGCACCGTTCCGGGGATTTCCAATAGGAAATAGCCGAGGAAGAAGATGCCGCTGCCGAAGCCGAACACGGCATCCGAAAACCCAAGTTCGCGCGACATTCCCAGCCCCGCCATTCCCACGTTGGCCCTGTCCAGGTAAGCGACTATGAAAAGCAGAAACAGAAACGGCATCAGGCGGCGGTTGACACGGCGCCGGGTCCGCTCCGCAACCGATGACTGAGAAACCAAGGTCTGCATCAATCCGGCAGTGTAGCAGTTCTGGTTTTGCCGGCGTTGCTGAGCTGGCTTACTGTGAGTTAACTGCCTTGTCCCGAAGCCGCCTTGTTGGTGTTGGCCGCGAGCCAGGCGATCTGATCTGTAGATTGCAAGATCTCTCGAACGCGGTCAATAAGCTCGGACGACCGGAACGGCTTGGACAGGAAGTGTGGATCTTCTTTCGGAATGCCGACGAACTCGAGGAATTCGGCCCCGGCCCATCCACTGATTAGGAGGATTTTCAGATCCGGCTTCCTCCGGAGGCATTCCTTCGCGAGCTCAAGGCCTGTTTTGCCAGGCAGACTGACATCTGTGATTAACAGGTCGATTCTATTTGGGTGAGCTTCGAGGGCGACGATTCCCTCGTCATAGTTAGCGCCGACCAAGACGGTGTAACCGGCAGACTCGAGGCAGGTGCGAATTACGGCAATATCTACGGGCTCATCGTCTATGGCGAGAATGCCTATGCTTCCCTCAGCCACGTTCGGATACCGCTATTTCAGTCATGAGTGGCTCTGGGTCACATCAGTAATCAGAACGTTGGCATGATCGCTCGGCTGCGAGCCGTAACTATTGGCGAACGTCTTCGTAAATTCCGCGCCTAAGAAGAAGATCTGTCCGGAGTAGTAGACCCATACGATCAAAACGACGATGGAGGCGGCGGCGCCGTAAGTAGAAGCGAAGCTGGCCTTGCCGAGATAAATGCCGAGCGCAAGTTTGCCCACCGAAAACAAGGCTGCGGTCACCGCTCCGCCAAGCAGAACATCGCGCCATTCGATCCGAATATCGGGAACGAACTTGTAAATGGACGAGAACAACACAGTGACGACGAGAAAAGAGATGGTGAAATTAAGGGCATGTAAAACTACTTCATGGGCCGGGAGAATTGATGTAGACCACGTACCGACCGCGGCTATGGACGCACTGAGCGCCAGCGAAACGACCAGAATGAAACCGAGCGCCAGGACTAACGCGAAGGAAAAAAGCCGCTCTTTGATGAAGCTGGTCACTTTCTTAAGGCCGCTTAGGTCGGGAGTGGGAACTTCCCAAATCGTATTCAGCGCATCCCGAAGCTCAATGAGGACGCCTGAAGCTCCAAATAAAAGGACGAGTAAACCGAATACGGTGGCAAGGACCCCGTGCGTGGTGTTCCGGGAACCTTCGAGCAGAGCTTGGACGGCACTTGCACCCTGCCCGCCAACAACCGTTTGGACCTGCGAAATGATATCGGCCTGCGCGGTCTCCCGCCCCAAAATCAGTCCCAGCAGAGAGACCAACACCAGCAGCAGTGGAGCAATGGATAGCAGCGTATAAAATGCGAGCGAGGCGCCCAATCTCGGCGCCTTGTGCTTATTCCACTCTTCAAGGCTGACGTTAAAAATACACACCATCTCGCGCCACCGCAGATTCTTGAGCGGTTTGCGATATGTGCGTGCACCCCCGGCCGCAGTCGTTATCTCCGTTCCGCCGGGTTCAACCAGAGCCACTAATTTGTTAGGCATATCGGATTATTTGGATCGCTTGGGACCGGTGTTTTCCGCGAGACTTGTCAATGGGGACACATCTGCGGGCTCATCCAGGCCGTCTATGGAGAGCGCCCACCACACGCCGCGTGCATCGACCGCCAGAATCTCCTCCGGATCCTCAATGGTTGCCTTGTCCAGCACCAACTCCAGCTTCTTACCGGATTCGAGGCGCACGTTGGCATGGTCCCGTTCAAACACGGCACTCGCCGGGTAATAGTTACCGGTTGCGAGCGATCGGGCAAATCCCAGGTACTTGGTGCGATCTACATTCTGCCCCTGGTAATCCGCGGCCAACGCTATTGAAGCTGAAACCAGCAGCAAAATCAACGGTTTGGCTCTAAGGAAGCCCCAGGGTTTCTTGTTTTTTAGCCCGAGCTGCATATGCAGTTCTTCGCAATCGCGGTACCAGACCGCCCAGTTCCGCGGCTGGGGGGTCGGCTGCGCGTCCGGCACCGAGCGGCACCGACTCGACAATGGCGTCAGCCGCCACATACAATTACCTACCGGGCGGATAGATGAGTTTCCAGTTGCCGCTGATCCTGATTGCGCTACTCGCTACCGTGGTCACCGCAGAGGGCCAGCCGGCTCCGCCGTACAGGCCTCCGAGCCTTGCAGGCAAGGCCGATCTGAACGGCGTCTGGCAGGCGCTCAACGAAGCTAACTACGATCTAGAAGCGCACGAGGCCCGCCCGGCCATGGCGCTGCGTCCCGGGCCTTACGGCCCCGTACCCGCAGCCGCGGTCCTTGCATTAGGCGCTGTGGGGTCTGTGCCGCCGGGGCTCGGGGTTGTAGAGGGCGGCGCGATCCCTTACAGGCCGGAGGCTCTGAGGAAGAGGGAACAGAACCGCGAGAATTGGCTGACACTCGATCCCGAAATCAAGTGTTATCTGCCGGGTGTGCCGCGCGCCGCTTACATGCCGTATCCGTTCCAGATCGTCCAGAGTTCGAGCGCGATCACCATCGTTTACGAATACGCCGGCGCCGTACGCAACATCTTCCTGAAAGATCCGGGAAAGGCTCCGGCGGACTCGTGGATGGGCCAGTCCGTGGGCCGTTGGGAGGGCGATACGCTGGTGGTCGATGTGACCAGCTTCAACGACCAGACCTGGTTCGACCGCTCCGGCAATTTCCATAGCGACAAGCTTCATGTGGTGGAGCGCTATAGGCGCACGAGCCCCGACATTTTGGCGTACGAAGCCTTCATCGAAGATCCGGAGGTCTTCACGCGCCCTTGGAAGATCAGCATGGCGCTCTACCGGCGTCAGGAAAAGAACGCGCAGCTTCTCGACTTCAAATGCGTAGAGTTTGTCGAGGAGCTGATATACGGGCAGTGGCGCAGGCACCCGCTCGGTAAATGACCGCGGAGGTATGTATGTGGAATCGATTGGGAGCGGCGATCGGCCTGGCCTCGTTAGCGGCCCTTACACTCGCGGGCCAGGACGCGAGGCCCGCGGCTAAGTCCAGCGTTCGACGCATGCCGGATGGACACCCGGATCTGCAGGGGACCTACGATCTATCCACCATGACGCCCTTGGAGCGGTTGCCGGGCGATCCGCCAACACTGACCAAAGAGAAAGCCGAAGCGTTGATGAAGGCCGAAGCCGCGCGCCGGGCTAAAATGACTCTGCCTTCCCGTGCCGATCGTCCAGCGCCGCCGGTGGGTGGGGAGACCGGCACACCAAAGTCGTTTTTTGAAATTCCGGAGAGGGCGGGCGGCGGCTCGGTAGGCGGCTATAACAATTTTTGGCTGGACCAGGGCACGACGTTTACGATCGTCGACGGGCAGATTCGAACCGCAATCGTGGTCGATCCCGCAGATGGCCATGTGCCTCCCTACAATGCCGCGGCGCGCCAACGGCTGGCTGCAGCCAAGGCGGCACCCACATCGGACGCTCGCGAAAGCCAGGACCCTACGGCCGAACCGCCCGGCTCCTTCGACAACCCGGAACAGAGGCCGTTGGGCGAGCGCTGCCTGTTAGGATTCGGTTCTACCTCGGGTCCGCCGGCGCTTCCCGACTACTTCTATAACGACCTGCATCAGATCGTGCAGACTCCGGACTCCGTGATGATCCTCACCGAGATGGTGCACGACGCCCGCATCGTCCGCATGAACCAGCCGCATCTTGGCCAGAACATCCGCCGGTGGATGGGCGACTCTGTGGGGCACTGGGAGGGCGACACACTAGTCGTCGACACCGCCAACTTCAACCGGAAAACCCGCTTTCGCAATTCCACAGAGAAGCTCCACGTGATTGAAAGGTTCACCCGCGTGGATGACAAGACGCTCCTCTACCGCTTCACGGTTGAAGACCCGGACACGTGGGATCGGCCCTGGAGCGGCGAATATACCTGGCCCGCCACGGACAAGCCGATCTATGAGTATGCCTGCCACGAAGGCAATTACGCGCTCGGCGACATTTTGCGCGGCGCGAGGCGGCAAGAGCAAGCGAAATGATACGGAGCCGGCTGGCGTTGCTCTTAGCGGCGCTCCCATGCGCCGCGTCAGCTCACAACATTCCTAACGACGTTACCGTCCAGATGTTTGTCAAACCGGCGGGAGAGCACTTGAATCTGCTCGTTCGTGTGCCGCTGAAAGCCATGCGCGACATCGAGTTTCCGAACCGCGGCCCGGGTTATCTCGATCTGAACCGTGTGGACGCCTTTCTGCCTGATGCCGCCATCCAATGGATCGCGGACTTTTTAGAACTCTACGAAGCCGACGCTCGTTTGCCGAAGCCGCGCGTACTCGAGACCCGCATCTCATTAGAGTCCGACCGATCGTTCGCCTCCTACGAGAATGCCTTAGCGCACCTAACCGGCGCCCGGCTTGCGCCGCAGACGGACGTTTTTTGGGATCAGGCAATGCTCGACGTCTGGTTCGAATACCCGATTCACTCGGAAAGCTCCGATTTCTCCATCCATCCCGGCCTTGCCACACTTGCGCTTCGCGTAATCACCGTGCTCCGGTTTCTGCCGCCCACGGGAGTCGTACGCGCTTTCGAGTTCACCGGCGACCCCGGCCTTGTGCGCCTGGACCCGCGCTGGTATCAGGCCGCGTTCCGGTTTGTTGAGTTCGGTTTCTTTCACATTTTGGACGGCACAGACCATCTGCTGTTTCTATTCTGTCTGGTGATTCCGTTCCGAAGGCTTCGGGGCCTCATTCCGGTGGTTACGTCCTTCACCGTGGCGCATTCGATCACTTTGATCGCCTCGGCTTACGACCTGGCTCCCGACGGACTCTGGTTTCCGCCGTTGATCGAGACGTTGATCGCGGCGTCGATCGTCTACATGGCGCTTGAAAATATTGCCGGAGCTGCTATCGGCCGCCGCTGGATGATCGCCTTCGGCTTCGGACTGGTGCACGGCTTCGGGTTCTCGTTCGCGCTCCGCGAGGGGCTCCAATTCGCCGGTGCTCACCTGCTTACGTCGCTGTTGTCTTTCAACGTAGGGGTGGAACTCGGACAGATCCTCGTGCTGCTGCTGACGATTCCTCTGCTCGAGGCGTTATTCCGCTACGCGGTGGCGGAACGGATGGGAACCATCATCCTTTCGGCTTTGGTGGCTCATACCGGATGGCACTGGATGCTCGAACGTTGGGACCGGGCGCGCCAATTCCCTATCCACTGGCCTTCGCTCAATACCGCTCTGTTGGCTTTGATGTTCCGGTGGCTGCTGTTCTCCGCGGCGTTGGCGGGATTGTTGTGGCTTCTTCACGGCTTGCTGCGGCAGCGAATTGAGGGCAGGGCGCAACAGCAGTAGGAGTTGTTTCCGGGCTGTAACCTGCCGCCGCGCCTGAATCTGCTACATCTGAATCTGTAAGGAGAAGCGCATCGAATGCATGTGCAAGTCGGAATTGTCGGAGCGGGTCCCGCGGGGTTATTGTTGGGTCACCTCCTACACTTGAAGGGAATCGATTCCGTCATTCTGGAAAGCCGCAATCGCGAATACGTAATTGATCGGGTTCGCGCCGGGGTTTTGGAGCAGTTCACCGTCGATCTGATGACGCACGTGGGACTCGGGACGCGCGTGCACCGAGAGGGCATGCGGCACGATAGCTTGTACCTAAGTTTCGCCGGGGGTCGCCATTATGTCCCGCTCGCCGAACTCACTGGGGGCCGAGCCATCTACGTCTACGGCCAGAACGAAGTAGTCAAGGATTTGGTGGAAGCTCGCATCGCCACTGGCCGGCCGCTCCATTACGAAGTCCGGAACGTTTCGGTGCTTAACATCGACTCCACAAGGCCCAGCATTCGTTACACGGCGAACGGCGACCAGGAAGAGCTGACCTGCGATTTCATTGCCGGCTGCGACGGGTTTCACGGTATTTGCCGCCCGGCGTTGGGCAACCTGGTGACCTTTTACGACAAGACCTATCCGTTCGGCTGGCTGGGCATTCTGGCGGAGGCCGCGCCGTCTTCCGAAGCGCTCGTTTACACGTATCACGAGCGCGGCTTCGCTCTGTTCAGTATGCGCTCGCAAAGGATCACGCGGCTCTATTTTCAGGTGCCGCCTGAGGAGGATATTAACCAATGGCCGGATGACGCCATCTGGCAGGAGATGCTCACGCGCATGAGCACGCAGGACGGGTGGCGTCCGAATGTGGGGTGCATTCTAAATAAGAACGTGACGGCCATGCGCAGTTTCGTCACCGAACCCATGTGCGCGGGGCGGCTCTATTTGGCGGGCGACGCGGCTCACATCGTGCCGCCTACCGGCGCCAAGGGCTTAAATCTGGCTGCGTCCGACGTGCTTCACCTGGCGCGGGCGCTCGCGTGCTTCTACGGCTCAGGCAGCACGCACCTGCTCGAACAGTACTCCGAAACAGCATTGAAACGCGTCTGGCGATCGCAGCGCTTCTCATGGTGGATGACGCAGACGTTGCACCGGTTCCCGGATGGAAATCCGTTCGACCACAAGCGGCAGCTAACCGATCTGGACTACATTACCAGTTCCACGGCGGCGCTGACCAGCTTGGCCGAGAACTACGTGGGGCTGCCTATGGAGCTTGCGTTTTAATCGTTCTGCCGTTACATCGTGCGGGGTGCCTCTCACAGATGGATGATGCCCCGTTGAATGGCCGCGGTCGCGGCCTGCGTCCGATCCTGCGCGCCCAGCTTCTGCAAAATATGCTGCACGTGGTTCTTCGCGGTCGTCTCGCTAATATCCAAGGCGTAAGCGATCTGTTTATTGCCTAGACCGCGGGCGACCAGTTCCAAGACCTCGATTTCGCGCTTGCTGAGTGCGGGCGAATCGGCTTGCGCCTCCAAAGCGGCGGCCAGCGCAGCCGGAAGATATTCGCCGCCGGCATGCACGGTGCGAATGGTTTTCAGCAGTTCGTTGCGAAGCACGTCTTTGGTAAGGTAGGCTTGGAAACCCGCCGCCAAGGCTCGCCGAATATCCTCGTCGCCGCCATAGGAAGTGAGCGCGATCAGATGCGCGTCGGGAAACTCTTTCCGTATAGCTATTGCCGCCTCCACGCCGGACATGACCGGCATCCGGAGATCCAATAACACGATGTCGGGAAGATGTTTACGGTAGGCTTCGAGTGCCTGCCGTCCATTACTCGCCTCGGCCACCACCAGCATGTCGCGTTGGCGATTGAGGATAGCACCGATGCCGATGCGGGCTACCAGATGGTCGTCCGCTACCAAAATTCGAATCTTGGAATTCATGAAAGCTGTACGGTGATTTCGAGTTCCGTGCCCGCGCCCGGCCGGCTGCCCAGGCGAAAATCGCCGCCAATGCGCTCGGCGCGCTCGCGGATTCCGATCAGGCCGAAGTGGCCTCCCAGGCCCGCAAACGCGTCATCCGTTTGAAACCCGCAGCCGTCGTCGATTACTTTGAGGCTTACGAAGTTTTCCGCGCGTTCCAGCTTTACCTCGATCCGGCTGGCGTGAGCGTGCTTGGAGGCATTGGTCACCGCCTCCTGCGCAATCCGCAGAAGATTGTGTTCCAGATCTTCCGGCAGACGTTCGAAGTGACCTTTGACATCGATCTCGACCTTCACACTCGAACCGGCCGTCCAGTTGGGCGCATCGGACTGAAGGGCGGCGGCAAGATCGCGGTTGGAGAGCGCCGCCGCACGCAGATCGACTACCGAACGCCGGGCTTCAGTGAGGCTGTGTTGCGCCATGCGGCGGGCGAGGTCCAGATAGATGTGAGCCGGACGCAAATGATCCGGAAGACAGGTTTCGAGGGCATCCAACTGGGCAGAGATGCCCACGAAAGCCTGCGCCAGGGTATCGTGAATTTCGCGAGCCAGCCGCAAGCGTTCTTTGAGAACGGCGGCAAAGCGCAGGCGGATCTGACGAACGCGGAACTGGTAGACGGTCCAGCCTGCAAGCATCGCCAGCGCCCCGCAAAAGGCGCGGAACCAGCCCGTCTCGTAGTAGTGCGGCAGAAGCTCTAAATCGTATGAGGCTTCGGTCAGGGGAGCGCCGGGCACTTCCGCCCGGATGCGAAAACGATAATTCCCACGCCCGAGGTTATTGTAGGTCACGGCGCGGCGTGTTCCGGCGGAGGTCCAGTCCGGATCCAATCCTTCCAGTTTGTAGGAGTAATGCACCTGTTCGGGCGCCCTCAAGTAAATCGCGGCATACCGTATTTCGATATTGCCGCGCCCCGGCGGGATCCGCGGTTGCGCAGAGCCGTCGAACCGCCGCCCGTCGGCCGTCATTTGCGCGAGGTAAATGCGCGGCCCTACCGGCGTTTCCCGTTGCGCTACCGGCCGGTAAATCGCCATTCCGCGCGCGGTCGCAAACCAGATGCTGCCATCCAGATGCGGGCCGCCGCCCAATCCGATATCCGCCGGCGCTTGGGCGCTGCGCAGGCCGTCCGCGAGGCCGTAGTTTACCGGTTCGAGACTCGGCCTCTTATGGCCGGTAAAGTCGCGCAGTTGATTCTTAGGAATGCGGCAGATGCCGCGTGTGGTGCTGAGCCAGAGCGATTCCCCATCATCGGCGATATGCCAGATGTTGTCGCTGAGCAGGCCGTCGCGTTGGCTGAACGCATGCAATTGCCCGCCCTTGAACGCACTCAAGCCGCCTCCAAAGGTTCCGATCCACAACGTGCCGTCCTTATCCGGATATAACGACCGGATGAGATTACTGCCGAGGCCGTCGGAGGTAGTGTAGAGCCGGTTGCCCGCGGGCGTAACCCTCCACACGCCGCCTTGTATGGTACCGGCCCAAAGCGATCCATCCGCCGCTTCAGCCAGCCTGACAAATGCGCCTTCGGACATGCCGGGGTTGGCCGCTGGAATTACGATGCGAAGTTCGTTTCCGGTAAGTTCCCCTAGGCCACTGGGGAGAGCCAGCCAGATCCGTCCGCGCGAATCTTCGAGCGCATCGAATACTCGCTTGCGGCCCTGCGGATCGGGCGGGATGAATGTTCGCACGCGGCCATGGCTCCAGATCTCCAGGCCATCGCGCGCCGAAACCAAAAGGCCGCCGGCGCGTGTGCCGCGGATCGAGTAGATGCGGCCTTTCGCGTACTCATTGCCGGGCGCGGCAGGCAGGGCCTGGGACGGGTCGGCCGAGCTAAATCGCCTGAGCCCCGCGTCCAGAAATCCAACCCAGACGTTGCCGTCCCGGTCCTCGTAAATTACGTTCGGTTCGTCGCTGGGAAGTCCTTCATCTTTCCCGAAAACGGTGAACACATAATCGCGGAAACGAAGAAGGCCGCGGTTGGTGCCCGCCCACAAGTTGCCGTCGCGGTCCTCGAAGACACAGCGCACTCCGGCTTGTGCCGGA
>JAFAWA010000546.1 GCA_019242155.1 Terriglobia bacterium
CCGTTCGTGGGCTTTGCGCAGCGTCACCAGCCGATCCCTATCGGTTTGGCTCATTAGTAGTTGTCCTTCCTGCATCCCCAAAGCTTGGGGCTGTCAAGGTGACATTTCTACTTTGCCCAAAGGTGACATTTCTATTTTGCTGCCACAATACTTGTCGCCCTCTTTGTCGCCCCCTTGTCTGAATACTTGTCTGAACAATACGGGTCTGAACGCGGCTCCGACAGACGGTGTCGCAGGCCCGCTTCAGCGCGCGGGTCGCGGGCGCAGGTTGCAATCGGCCAGCGTGGTGCAGATGCAGAAGCGTTCGCAATGAGCCGGCGGCGGGGCGTGCGGGCTGCCCATTTTCAGACGGAACTCGGGGTACATGGTTTCGGCGCCGCCACGGACGCCTGCGAGCGGCAGTCCGTACCAATCGGCCACCTCGTTGAGGAACGGGTTTGCGCCGGGAAGGTGATTGGGCACCGCGCCTGGCGACGAGGGCGGCACCTCTTGCGTGTACTCGCAGTACATTACGTTCTGCTGCTGGCCGGGATCGAGATACCAGTTCTCGCTGCGTACCAAAGGTTCGGTGAGAATGACGGGATCGTCCACGACTACGATCACAGTGAGGAAGTCGCCGTGGCGCGCCCAGTGTTCGGTTACGGTGCGCTTGTCGCTCGAGGGGACACCGTTCCGGCGAAGGTAATTGGCTTTCAAGTGCGTGGTGGTGACCGTCAGCATGTTGCCCTCCCAAACGCCGGTCGAAAAGCCTTGGAAAGTGTGTTCGGCGGCTGCGGGTGGATGCGCCCGGCCATCCATCCAGATGGTGCGCTCGCTACCCCATGCGGCCATGTAGGTGTGAAAGGCAATCAGTTGCTGGGTCTTGTAGTCGATTTCGCGCCAAACGCGAAGATTGCCCGCGCCACGCATACCGTAATCGGCGGAGTGCGGCCGGCACTGGTACTCGGTGACCACCGAGATGCGATCGGCATCGTAGCTATCAGCGCGGAGGCGGGCAGCGTCATTGATTGGAAGGCCCATGTAGTCGCCTAACTCGGGCCCCGGAAGACGTTCCGGGCCGTCTTCGTGATAGGCGGGCGCCCATTCCCCCGAGAGGTCGATCTGCGCGAACGAGGGGACGGCGAGCGTTAGCAGAAGCAGGCATAGGAGGACTGGCCACACCCTCGACAAAGCTTGCGTCGAGCGGAAACTCGGCGGTACGGCCGAAGCCCTTCCCCGTTTTACTTGGATGAGCATGGTTCGGGATGCCAACGCGAGTTGTCGCGTTCTTTCTTGTAATCGGAACTAGTGATCCATGGGCCGGTGAGGTATTGCGGATCGGTAACAATGGTGGTTACTGTGAACCATTCGTCGCCGTTCGCCTCTTTGTGATAGTCGTAAAATTCATTTACTTTGGCGGCGGCACTATAGGGGATGCCGTTCTTGCGCAGGTAGCCGGGGCGCAGATTGGTGGTGACCACTTCGAGCGAGCGGCCCTTGGTTCCCGTGCGCACAGCGAACACGGGGAAGGGGTCCGCCAGTTCCACGCCGTTGGGCGGGCGCTCCCAGTTGGCCGCGGAATATCCTTGCCAGGACGGCTCCACCCGTTCCGGTGCTTTGCCGGCAAAGTGGAAGGTGCGCGTCTGCTGGCCGGAATCGGTTTCGATCTGGAGCGTATTCTCATCCTGCCAGGTGATGTGGACCCGACCGGGGACTCGCATAATACCCGGGGCTCCGTAAGATTTGCAGGCGAGGCCGGCGGCTTCATCTTTGGCCGGATCCCACATTTCACCGACTTTACGAGCTTCGGCGTTCACCGGAATGTTGGCGAAATCGCCTTTGAGCGGTGTGACCATGCGCCAGCGCCAATCTTCACTGATTACGGAAACCCAATAACCGGTGAGGTCGACCGGAGCAGCGGCTTTGGCGCTTCGGGGCGGTTGCGGCGGCCCTTGCGGTGGTCCTTGAGCCAGCGCGAGTCCCGCACAAGCTACGGCTGCCAACACGTGTTTCATTTGCCGCCCAAGCTCTTGTACACGGTCTCAACGAAGCGGCCGCCGGAACCGTACTGCGTGTCGTAATCGAGTGTCGGCCTCGCGGCTATGACCTGCTGCAGCGTTTTTCCGTGGCTGATCATGTCCTGAATGCGATCGCGCACGATGGTCACCATGTCGCGGTACTCGACCACATCGCCTTCGTTACAGATACGCCCGTGCCCTGGAATCACGCGCGTGCCGCCCTCCTGTAGATGTTCGGGAACGGTGAGATGCAGAAGGTGGTTGAGCGCGGTGATGAGGCCTTGCACGCTGCCGCCGTTTTCAAGATCGATTTCGGGGTAGCGATCGGGTGTGAAGATGTCGCCGGCGCTGATTACGTCGGACCGGCGGAAGAGCACGATGCTGTCGCCATCAGTATGGGCTTTCGCTTCGTGAAAGATGATGACGGGCTCGCTATTGAAGTAGAAATCCTTCGTGGGAGTGGCGTACTCGTCATTAGGCAGCCCGTGTTGGTTGGCCGGTGTCAGGCTGGTGGTAACAGGTTTGGTGAGTCGATTCAGCACGTTTTCATGAGCGATCAAGGTGGCTCCACCGCCGTCAGGGACAGAAGCCCCGGGCGCACCCATCGCTGCCAGAGCCGCGTTGCCGCCGATATGGTCGGCGGTCAGGCTGGTATCGATAATGTAGCGGATCGGCAGAGGGGTAAGCTTTTTGACTTCGGCGGTGATCTTCGGTGCGAGCGGTTCGAGCATAGTGTCGACGAGCAAAGCGCCATCCTTGCCCGTCTGTACGGTGATGTTCGCCGCGGGTCCGAGCAGAATGTAAACGTTTCCTTGGACGGGGAGTACCTGAAGAGTTGCATTTTCCAGGTTCGGTTGGGCCGTAAGGGGCAGGGCGGCAATGAGCGCCGCCCATAAGGTTCGAATCAAGCCAGGGCTCCGAGAATTTTGTCTCTTGTGATCGGCAAGTCTTTCATACGACGGCCGAGGGCGTTGTACACGGCATTGGCTACCGCGCCGACCGCCGGCACCTTGCCGGATTCGCCTATGCTCTTTGCGCCATAGGGTCCGTAACCATCATCGCTTTCGATGAACAGGACTTCCACATTCGGGACATCGCGGTGGGTAAGGATGCGCGCGCCATAGTAACCGGGTGTGAGAGGTTGGCCGCTTTCACGATCGAACAGGAAGTCCTCATGCAAAGCCATGCCAATTCCCATAATAACGCCGCCTTTGATCTGGCCTTCGGCGGTGAGGGGATTGATAATGCGTCCGCAATCGTGGACCGCGAGATATTTTGTCACGCGCGCGCGGCCGAGTTCCGTATCGACCTCGACTTCAACAAAATGAGCCCCAAATGCATTACGGACCTTGCCGCCGGCGACAGCCGGATTGGGGCCGGTGTCGGCGGTATACACCTCGTTTCCAGTCGGCATGCCTTTCTGAGCGATCTGCTTCTTTAGCTCGCGCGCAGCCTCCAACACGGCGTAGCCGGTCATAATCGTGGTGCGGCTTCCCGACTCCCCTACCGAGTAGGGACAGCGTTCGGTATCACCCCAGACTACGGTCACTCTCGAGAGCGGAACCCCGAGTTCTTCGGCTGCAATCAGGCCCATGGTGGTCTTGGCGCCGGCGCCTACGTCGGTGACGCCGACGTGCACGAAATAGCGGCCTTGCCCATCCACGCGCAACACAGCATTGCTGCGGCCCAGGCCAGAACGGAACGCCATGTACGCCATGCCTGCGCCGCGCTTGATCGCGCCGGAATCCGAACCCGGCTGGGGGCGCCAGCGCTTCTTCCACTCGAAAGCCTCTGCGCCCCTTCGTATACATTCATCAAGCGTGTAATTGGTGTACTCGGCCTCCTCGCCTGCTTTGCGAGTCATGTTCTTCAGGGCGAACTCGACCGGGTCCATGTTCACCTTGTAAGCCACGCTGTCCATCATGGACTGAAAGCCGAAGTAGCCTTGCGGGAATTCGGGGCCGCGGAAATTGCCGGATACAGTGCGGTTGGTATAGACGGGATACACCACCGTTTCGATGTTGGGGCACTGGAAGGCATCGATGCCGCCGATCGATCCCGAGTTCTTTCGATGCCCGCCCATACCGCTGTAGCCGCGTAATTGAATGGCCCGGAGCGTGGACTCGCGATCTACCGCAACCTTGAAGTACTGAATGGTGGGCCAGCGCCCGTGCATGCCGACGAAATCTTCTTTGCGCGACAGTTCGAGTTTGACGGGCGCGCCGGATTGTTTGGCCAGAACGGCGGCGATCAGATCGGCGTCCTGATTCTGATTTTTATTGCCGAAATTGCCGCCCATGTATTGGCAAACGACGCGCACGTTGTCCATGGGGATGCCTAGATCGCGCGCCATATCATTACGGCAGTTGGCAATCCCTCCCGTAGGCGTATAGACGGTCAGCTTATCGCCTTTCCAATCCGCGACGCAGGCCCGCGGCTCCATTTGCGCGTTATGAACAAGGGTAGTGGTGAAGCGATCTTCAAAGACGTGCTCGGAGGAGCGCAGTCCCTCGTCGATATTGCCGCGTCTCTGCGAGAGCGGCTTGGCCTCGTTCTGGTTGTTCAGCGCCAGATTGCCTTCGGGCCAGATCTGTGGGGCATCGGGCTTCAGCGCCTCTTCGGGATCGAGCACGTGCGGCAGGACTTCATAGTCAACGCTAATCAGCGCCAGCGCCTCTTCCGCAAGGTGACGATCCGTGGCGGCGACGGCCGCGACGGGTTCTCCGACAAAGCGAACAGGGTTGTTGAAGACATACCGCCGCTGCTTGGTGATTTTCTTGACCTGGTCGTTGTACTGAACGCCGCCCGCGACACCGCCCGCGCCCCAGACTACGGAACAGTTTTCGTGCGTGATTACGGCCTTTACGCCAGGCAGCGCAGCGGCTTTAGCGAAATCGATGCTCCGAATTCTGGCATGCGGGTGCGGGCTGCGGAGGACGCGGCCGTAGAGCATGCCGGGAAGGTAAACGTCGCCCGTGTAATTGGCCTTGCCGGTAACGCGCTCATACGCGTCGATGCGCGTAGTGGGGTGGCCTACGGTTTTTAGGGCTACGGGTGTGGCTTTGGGGTCGGCAGCGAAATGCGCGGTGCCGCCGGTGGGCACGACCGCGGAAGTTGCCGCAAGCGTGGCTTCCACGTAACGGTTGTAGGATGCACAGCGGCAGAGATTGCCAGTGAGCGGCGCCTGTATCTCCTCTTGAGCGGCGCGCGGATTGTTGGCAAGCGCCGCTTTGGCAAACATCAACTGGCCGGACGTACAAAATCCGCACTGCGGCGCATCGTGCTCCATGAACACTTTTTGCAGCGGGTCGAGTTGATCGCCCCGCGCCAATCCTTCGACGGTCTGAATCGAGGCACCGTTGGCCCACACCGCGAGTTGGCTAC
>JAFAWA010000129.1 GCA_019242155.1 Terriglobia bacterium
TCCGTACCGGCGACTGTGACAAACCCCAACGGAGAGGTTGACGAGATCGATCCGGTATCTGAGAAGATCACGCGGGTGTTTCCGATTCAGACTCCCTGTGGTCCGGCGGGATTGGCTCTGCTTCCGGGGCAGCGCCTCATCACGAGCTGCGGCGTAGTGTTGGATGTGAAGAGCGGGGGCACCATCGCCGCAATTCCCGGAGTAGCCGCGGATGAGATCTGGTACAACCCCGGCGACGACCGTGTATATTTCGGCTTGAATCCCGTTTCGGTGGTCGATGCGATGGCCTACCAGGTGGTCACACAGATAACGGTCGGGACGACGCCTTTCGCCACTCACTCGGTTGCGGCAGACAGCGCAAATAATCGCGTCTTTGTCCCTGTTACCGGAGTGGGCGTGCAAGTCTATACTGACGATGCCGAACAATAATTAGTGAAGTAATTCGATTACGCCAGGGTTCAGGCGATCTCGATCGTAGGATCTCGCGATCAGGATCTCTGAGTCCTGGCGAGCCCTCCACTCAGACCGTGTGCCGCTCCCTCCCATGCTAAAATCAAGTCTCTTCTCCCATGGAACGCGCGAGCAAGCTCATTCGGGGACTGAGACTGCCCAGCGAAACGATCACCGCCGAAGAGCTCGTCTGCCGTGCCTGGGCCGGCGCCGTCGGTAAGAAGATTGCCGATCACACGCGAGCGGCACGCATGGTGCGTACGCGCTTGATCGTGGAAGTTGAAGACCGTATATGGCAGCGGCAGCTGTTTGCGCTCTCCCGGCAGATTCTGGCGAACTTAGAAAAACAGATCGGCGCAGGGGTTGTGGATGACCTGGAGTTCCGGATTGTGGCGTTGGTCCGCCGGGGACCGCAGCGCGCCGCCGCACCCACCGCAACCGGCGAGGACGACGGAGACTTCATTCCCGACCCGGTGCTACGCGGTATCTACAAGGCAGCGCGTATGAAGGCGCAGGCGTGAAGATCACAGAGCAGGAGGTCCGCTATGTGGCTGCCCTCGCGAATCTCGCCCTCAGTGATGACGAAGTGAAGAAGTTCGAAGCCGACCTGGACCAAATCCTCACGCACATCGACAAGCTGAACGAGCTGGATACTTCCGGAATAGAGCCTATGGCGCAAGTCTTATACGAAGCGGCGCAAATGGGCACGCTCCGCGAGGATATTCCCGTGCCGCCCTTGCTCAATGCGGAGGCTGTCGCAAATGCGCCGCAGCCGGGCGCCGGGTATTTCAAAGTTCCAAAAGTCATCGAGCGCTAAGCGATGAATGTTGCCTCTCTGACCATCGAAGGAGTGCGCAGGGGCTTACATGCGCGCGATTTCAGCGCGGTGGAAGTTGCGCAAGAGGCGCTGCGTTTTGCCCAAATGGAAAATAGTAAGACCAACGCCTTTTTAACCTTCTCCGAAGAGCGGGCGATTAGGGCGGCGAAGGCGGTAGACGAGAAGGTGGCTCGCGGCGAAGATGCAGGACTGCTCGCCGGCGTTCCGTTGGCGATCAAAGATGTGATCCTAACGCGTGGACTCACCACCACCTGCGGCTCGCGCCTGCTCGAACACTACATACCGCCGTACGATGCCACGGCTGTAGTGCGTGTGGAGCAGGCCGGCGGCGTAATCATCGGCAAGACCAACTGCGACGAGTTTGCTATGGGCTCTTCCAATGAGAACTCGGCATACGGTCCGGTGCGGAATCCGGTAGCGCCCGGCCGCGTGCCTGGCGGCTCGAGCGGCGGTTCGGCGGCAGCGGTAGCGCAGGGCGCGGCGGTCGCGGCATTAGGCTCTGATACCGGCGGCTCCATACGGCAGCCCGCCTCATTCTGCGGTGTGGTCGGCGTTACTCCCACCTACGGCCGCGTTTCGCGCTATGGCCTGGCGGCTTTCGCCAGCTCGCTCGACCATATTGGACCACTTGCGCGAAGCGTAGCCGACGCGGCTACGGTGCTGCGCGTAATCGCCGGCCGCGATCCGGCCGATTCCACTTCCGCGAATGCGCCCGTGCCCGACTATGCGGCCGCCTTCAACCGCAACGTTCGCGGATTGAAAGTGGGATTGCCTCGCGAATACATTAAAGATCTGACCAGCGAAACGGGCGGCCTGCTCATGCGCGGCGTGGAGACGCTAAAGACGCTCGGGTGCGATGTGCGCGAGATCAGCCTGCCTGCCACCGATTACGCCGTCGCGACTTATTACATTATTGCTACAGCCGAAGCCAGCTCCAACCTGGCGCGCTACGATGGAGTGCGGTACACGTTCCGCTCGAACGAATCGCGGACACTTTCCGATATGTACCGCAACACGCGCGGGGAAGGGTTCGGCATGGAATGCAAGCGGCGCATCATGCTCGGCACCTACGTGTTGAGCGCCGGATACTACGATGCCTATTATTTAAAAGCGCAGAAGGTTCGCGCTTTAATCGCCAGAGACTTCGCCCAGGCATTTGAAACGGTGGACGCCATCGTGACGCCGGTGTCTCCTTTTCCGGCTTTCCGTTTGGGCGAGAAAGTCGATGATCCGCTGGCGATGTACTTATCCGATATCTACACCATTACCGGCGACCTGGCGGGAATTCCCTGTATGAGTGTCCCCTGCGGAACCACGACGGAAGGTCTCCCTGTGGGGATGCAAATCCTGACCAGGCATTTCGACGAGACCACGATGTTCCGGCTCGCCGATGCATTTGAAAAAGCTGGCGGGCCGGACTGATTCCGCCAGATCCATACCTTAGAGGAGACAAGGAGAGATTATGCCCTTTACCGTTCCATCCCTGCCGTACGCTTCCGACGCGCTGGAGCCCCATATCGACAAGATGACAATGGAGATTCACCGCGAAAAACATCACGCCGCGTACGTCACCAATCTAAATAAAGCTCTGGAGTCCGCACCCAATTTAGCGGATAAAAGCGTGGAGGAACTGCTGGCGAATAATTGCGCGATTGTGCCCGAGAACATTCGGACGGCGGTACGCAACAATGCGGGCGGCCACATCAATCACAGCATGTTCTGGAAGATCATGAAGCCGGGGGGCGGAGGCCCCCCGATCGGGAGTTTAGCCCAGGCAATCACCAGCACGTTCGGCAGTTTCGATTCGTTCAAGGAGAAGTTCGGGCAGGCGGCCACGGGGCGGTTCGGTTCGGGCTGGGCGTGGTTGCTCAAGGAGGGCAGCAAGTTGGAAATTTCATCCACGGCCAACCAGGACAGCCCGGTAATGGAAGGCAAACATCCGGTGATGGGCCTGGACGTGTGGGAACACGCCTATTACTTGAAGTATCAGAACCGCCGGCCCGACTATATCTCCGCCTGGTGGAACGTCGTGAACTGGGAGGAGATCGAAAACCGGTTCCAGGCAGGTAAGTAAACCTGTTTTGCGCAGCCGGGGTGTTTGGGGGCCCGGACCGGATCTTTTATGCAGAAATATGACCTGATTGTCATAGGCTCCGGGCCCGCCGGCCAGCGGGCGGCCGTGCAGGGAGCAAAGTGCGGCCGCCGTGTCGCCGTCGTGGAGCAGCGCGAGATCGTAGGCGGGGTATGCATCAACACCGGCACGATCCCGAGCAAAACGATGCGGGAGGCCGTGCTTCACCTGACCGGTTTCTCCGCGCACGGTATTTACGGCTCCAATTACCGGGTTAAGGAACGGATCACCATGGCGGATCTGAGTTTTCGCGTCAGCCACGTGATCCGGACCGAATCCGAAGTGACCGAATCGCAGCTTTCCCGCAATGGAATCGACGTAGTGCGCGGACGCGCCGCATTTCTCGATGCGACACATGTGCAGGTGACCGGGTCCACTGCAACCTTTCAACTGGAGGCGCCGTTCACCATTATCGCGGCAGGAACCAAACCCGCCGTTTCTCCCCTGGTTCCGACGAATGGGCGCAACATTCTGAACAGCGACCAGATCCTCAGCATGCCGGAAATTCCGCGCACCATGATCGTGGTAGGCGGAGGCGTCATCGGCGTGGAGTACGCCTGCATGTTTGCGGTGCTGGGTGTGCGTGTAATCATCGTCGAGAAGCGGCCGCGCCTGTTGGAGTTCGCGGATACAGAAATTGTGGAAGCTCTTTCTTACCACCTCCGCGACCGCCGCGTGACCATGCGGCTCAACGAAGAAGTTGCGAGCGTGGAAGAGATTCCGGACGGCGGCGTAGTAGCGAACTTGAAAAGCAAGAAGCGCATCTCCGCCGACGCTCTTTTGTACGCGGTCGGAAGGCAGGGCAGCGTGGACGAGTTGAACCTGCCTGCGGCGGGAATCGAATGCGACACACGCGGCCGGATTCCGGTGGATTCCTATTACCGCACCCAAACCCAAAACATCTACGCCACCGGCGACGTTATCGGTTTTCCAAGCCTCGCCTCGGTATCGATGGAACAAGGGCGGTTGGCTGCGGCTCACTGTTTCGGCCTGCTCGTCAACTCCAACCCGGCGAACTATCCCTACGGAATTTACACCATCCCGGAAATCTCCTTCATCGGCAAAACGGAGGAGCAGTTGACCGATGAGGATGTGCCCTATGAAGTGGGCATGGCGTATTACCGCGAAACTGCGCGCGGCCAGATTCGCGGCGATACGACCGGGCGGCTGAAGATCATCTTCCATCGGGAAACGCGGGACATTCTGGGCGTTCACATCATCGGCGAGGGCGCTTCGGAGATTCTGCATATCGGCCAGGCGGTAATGGTTCTCAAAGGCACCCTGGACTATTTCGTTGAAAACGTTTTTAATTACCCGACTCTGGCGGAGTGCTACAAGCAAGCGGCCTTCAATGGCGTGAACAAGCTTTCCCGGTTTTGAAGTAAAACAGGATAAGCCGAGGTCATTAGAGGATGGCTCCCCACCAGATTGTGTTGGCGTTCTGCGCCTGCGCGGTGGCGTGTTTGGCGGCGGGCTTGACCGCGCTGCGAGCGCTCAGATTGGAACTGAGCAAGTGGGAGTTTGTCTCGCTCGGCTACGTCCTCGGAAGCGCAATCGTAAGTCTGCTGACGCTCGGGCTGTCGCTTGTGTTTCTCGCGCGCAAAGGCGTTTTCATTGCGATCACTCTCCTGTCTCTCGGCCTCTTGTGGCGTATGCTGCCCTGGCTTCGGCGCGCGGCGCCCACCGCTTGGGACATAATCCCGGCCTGGCTGCGGTGGGGTTTTGCGTGCTCCTGGATAGTTTACGGAGTAATCTACTTTCGACACGCTCTCGCGCCCGAGCGCAGTCCGGATGGCGGTGCATACCATCTGGGATTTGTGAATCTGTGGAACCACGCGCACGGCATGTCACATATTACCGACATGTACGCCGCAATGCCCCAGGGAGTCGAAATGCTGTTCCTTTACGCATTTTCGATTGGCCGCCATTCCGCGGCTGCCCTGGTTCATTTTTCCTTCCTTATGCTTTTGCCCGTGCTGATGCTGCTTTATGGCGTCCGCTTCGGGCACACGCGCAGCACGCTCTGTGCCGCATTAATCGTATTTGTAACGCCGCTTGTGGGCTGGGACGGCTCGGTGGCATACAACGATGTTGCTTTGGCAGTAGCGGTATTCGCGGTGGTCTATTTACTCCAGATCTGGCGTCAGACTCACAGCGGCGGCACCTTAATCGCCGCTGGTCTGTTAGCCGGTTACTGTTTCTCTATTAAGTACACCGGCGGCCTGGTTCTCTTTTTGGTAGCCGGGACTGTTGTTTGGGAGCTTAGGCACAAGCCCCGCGTATTCGCGATGAGGGCTCTATTGGCTGCTTCGGTAAGCATGGCGATTTTGCCGCTGCCCTATCTGGTACGGAATTGGCTCTGGTATGAGAATCCGATTGCGCCTTTTGGAAACGCGATTTTTCGCAACCCCAACTTTCATGTTTCGCTCGAAGCCAGCTACATCCAGGGCATGGCTCACTGGGGTGGAGTGGAGTGGCGGGAAATTCCGAAGGAGCTTACGCTCGGCGGCCCCAAATTTCCGGACAATTTAGGGCCAATGTATATGCTGGCCCCGGCCGCGCTGGCCGGTTTCTTATGGCCGGAGTGCCGGTTTCCGCTCATCGCTGCTGTGGTCGTAGGCGCCACCTATGCAGGCAATGTGGGTGCGCGTTTTCTGATACTGATCCTTCCTCTCATCACAATGGTGATGGTGTTTGTTTTGTCGCGCCTTCCCTTCGGGGCCTGGATTATCGGTCTACTGACTGTGGCGCAACTGGTGCTCAGTTGGCCGGGATTGGCAACTCGCACGCACTGGGGAAAAACACCGGGGCCCAACTTGACCTCAACCAGTTGGAAGATTGCGCTCCGGCAGCAACCGGAGGACGAATATCTGGCCGCGCAAGACAACAGCTTCATGGCGCGGCTGATCGAGACTCACGTGCCCGAAGGCGAGACCGTGTTCGCGCTCGGGAGCGGAGCTATGCAGTCCTATACCACACGGTTCCTTTTAGATGGCTACCATTCGGCGCTATCGGAAAAAGGCTGGGACCTGGTGTATGGCTACGAGACTTCGGATCAGGATTACCGCTGGCGATGGGTTGCGCGATTTCCTAAGACAAAAGCCCGGGAGGTGCGAATTTTCCAAACCGCGAGCACACCCGAGATCTGGAGCATCACGGAAATTCATCTGCTTGCGAACGGCAAGCCCATCCCGGCTTCGTCCCAGTGGCGCTGGGATGCGCGGCCGAATCCGTGGGACGTGGACTACCTGTTTGACGGACGGGAGGTGCCGCGCTGGCGCTCGTGGGAGTCGCCTAAGCCCGGCATGTACGTCAGCGTTCGCCTCGACCCGGCCCAACCGCTCGATGGCGTGGAAGTGCTTTCCGGCAATGGACCGTGGGCCAGCAGCATGGAGCCGAGGATTCTAGATGAGGCAGGGAACTGGCTGTGTCCCGTATCGGCGAAGTGGCTCGGCGACCCGCCGCTCGATATGCGAAAGCCCGCGCTCCAGGTGCTCAAGGGGATGGGCATTCACTATGTGCTCGTGGGCCAATACAGTTGGGATGCAAAAACCTTTCGCTCCGCCCCGGAGCATTGGGGAATGCACGAGATGTTCTCGACTAATGAAGCGACGCTGTATCGGATCGAATGAGCGGAACGCGCCTTCCCCTGCTCGACAGCCGCTATTTTCCGACGATCACAATGTGGTAGCTATCGGGCACTACGGTTCCCCGGCCCTTCTTCTGCCCCTCTTTCGGCTCGGGCGCGGGGCCGATCTCGGCGGCCGAGAGGTAAATCTTGTGTGTCGAGGGGTCGAGTGCCATGGTGCGCGCTGTGCGCTCTGTGGGTACGGTTTCCACCGGCTCCCATTTCCCGCTGACCTCTTTAATGACCGTCAAGGTGCCGTCCTGCCCGTTAGAACTGAACGCCAGGCCAAGGCCAGGGTCATAGGCTGCGGCATCCGGTCCGGCGCCTACGGCGGGCGTGGCGATTACTTTGAGGGAATTGGCATCGATTACGGCCATCATCTTGTTTTCGCAAACCGCGAATAGCCGGTGGCCCTTGGTGTCGATCGCGAGCCCGGAGGGCGCGTCGCACGGAGTCAGTTTGGCCCGCTTTGTGACGGCCGGTTTTTGCGTGTCGATCTCGACGATTTCCGAGGCCTCCTCGATATTGGCGTACATTTTTCCGGCGCCATCGGCGGCACAGAACTCCGGTTTCTCCCCTACCGGAAAGGTCGCGACCACCATGTTGGTTTTGGCGTCGATGGCGGTCGAGTTATTCGAGCGGCCGTTGAACGTGAATACGCGCTGCGTTTTGGGATCGTAGCAGATTGCGTCTGGGTTGGTTCCAGTAGCAACTTCGCCGGTTTTCTGCAGGGTTTTGAGATCGAACACCGTTACATTGTTGGCGCGGCCGTTGCTGGTGAAGCCCTTGTTCAGCTCTGGGGCAATGGCGATTCCGTGCACGCCGGGAGTGTCGGCCACCTGTCCGACTGCTTTGCCGGAGTTCACATCGATCACTTCGACGACATTGTTGTGAGACGCGTAGAGCCGGTGGGCAGCGCTGTCCATCGTGAGGTAGTCCCAGCCGCCCGAGCCGCCGATCTTGATCTTTTCCGTTACGTGGAACCCTTCCGCGCCGAACGCGGTGGTTAAAATGACGAGCAGCAGAAGCTTCTTCATGGTGCCGGCTCCTAAATAAGGATTGAGAGTGCCAGTATATGGCCGGGCCGATGAACGCAGGATGAATGAAGAGGTAGAACGTGCCGGTTCTAATTCTCAGCCGGTAAAGTCAGCGGCCGGACCCGCGCCGGGGGACGAGGCGGCGGAACTGCATGCTGAGAGAGGTTGGCTTTCGCCATCGCCGCGATCCGGCGAAATTGTTGTGGATTGCTCTCCGGCGGGTACTGGCCCGGCATCGGCCGTCTTCCGCCGCTGCGTGTCGATTTCGAGCCGGATCTGTTCCATCAATAAGACCGTTCGCTCACTTTCGGCCCGCAACCCCCTCCACCCGCTATTGCACTCCTTGCGAAGCTTTATACATTGCTTTATGGAACCGCGCAGCATCTCGCGGTTTTTTCGGCTCTCTTCCAAAGTCGATTGGATACGGCTCGCAAGAGCCGTATCGAAAGGAGGTTCGGCTACCCCATTCGGCGTTGAAGGGGCTTTCAGCAGGCCATTCCGCGTGGCCTCACGGATGACGCCGACGGAATTGTGAACCCCGAATTTATTCAGGACCCGGCTGCGATGGCACGCCGCGGTCTTGAACGCAATTCCCAATCGCCAGGCGATCTCTTTAGTGCTGTTTCCCGCTGCGATGAGCCGCAGCACTTCGAGCTCTCGGGGAGTGATCTCATCCAACGGCATTTTCAAAACCCCGGGCATTTCGTCCATTTTAACCCCCTTCGAGCGCCGCGCCAACGGGCGCCCAGATCGAGGAATTTTAATTCAAATTCTTGTAAAGAACAGAAACCATGCCTTTTCCGGAACCATCTTTGCCGTTAGGAGAAGAAAGCGATGCGAGCGATTGAACCGAAGCCGACAGAAATTAAGATAACATTTCTGGTATCGGCCATTCTGTGCATGAGTTTACTGGCGGCGCCCATACTGGCGCAGGGGCCTCCCCCTCCCCCGCCGCCGCCCAGTTATCCGCCGCAGGAATTGGATCGCCTGGTTTCCCGGATTGCGCTCTATCCGGATCCGCTGATTGCGCAGGTCTTGGCTGCCGCAACTTTTCCCGATCAAATTCCGGACGCTGCGCGGTGGGCCGATCAGCACCACTATTTGACCGGCGATCCGCTGGCGGCCGCGATTCAGGCTGACCGGCTGCCCTGGGACCCCAGTGTGCAGGCGCTGCTGCCGTTCCCGGCAGTGCTGGACATGATGGCCGCGGACATGGCTTGGACCAGCGAGTTAGGCAATGCCTTTCTCGCGCAACAGCCGGCGGTGATGGATGCCGTTCAGCGGCAACGCCGTCTGGCGTATGACTACGGCTATCTGCGCACAAATCCTCAGATTGTGGTCACGCCTGGCCCGTACATTCAGATTATGCCCGTCAATCCGGCGTTCATCTATGTTCCGGTTTACGACCCCCTGATCGTGTTCGCTCCGCCGCGGCCGGGTTTTGTCGTAGGCGGGGCTATTCGCTTCGGATGGGGCTTCTCGATTACGGCGGGCTTCCGGCCGTGGGGCTGGGGTTACAACCGTCTCGATTGGGGAAGACACGTGGTCGTGGTAAACAATGCACCGTGGGCCCGGACCTGGGGCAATCGCGCGGGCTATGTTCACCCGTATACGGTGCAAAGGTACGCACCCGAAAGGCGCTTCGAAGGTCACGAACTGCATGAGCCGAGCCCGCGGGAGCGCGAGGCGTATCGCGGAGGACGCGAGCGAGTAGAAGAGCACGAGCGGCGCAGGTGACCCCTGCTCCGCTCCCTTACTGGACCGGAATCACCACGCCCGAGGGCGACGTCTTGCCCCCTACGCTGATCGTAACCGGCTGTGAGCCTGGGCTGATGTTGGCGGGTACTTGCACATTCACCTGGTAAATAGCCAATCCGGGGGCGAGCCCGCAGAACTGGGCACTCACAGATTGGCCACCGATATTGACCGTGCAGGCCGTGGTGGTGGTGGAGTTGCTGCCGCTCGCGGGGAAGCCATCCGCAGGCTGATTGTTGACGGGGCCCAGGCCATTGGCGAAAAGTTGTATGACCTGACCGCGGACGGCTGCGTTGCTCGTCGAAATCACGTGGTATTTGGTATCGAGTGCGTCCGCTACGTTGCCGCTGTTTGTGAAGAACGCAGGTGTGTAGCTTGCCACCGTAGCCGTCTGCACGCTGCTGTAGATCAGTTGGTCGATAATCACTTTGACCTGCGCGGAGGTCTGCCCGGCGAGTTCCCACGGTGCTTGGATATTGATCTGGTTCGGGCTCACAGCTACGATCGTCGCCGGCACGCTGATGCCGGCCGACGGCACATCGAAACTGACGTTCACGCCGTCCAGCACAATGGGATATGGGGAGGTCGTCGACACATCATAGCCTTTGGTGGTGTTCATTAGCTCAGCGCTATCCATCAGATTGACGCCCTTCACTGCCACGATCGAGCCCGGAGCAATGACGGGTTGAAAAGCGGCATTGTCTTGAATACCTCCGGCGGTCAGCGCAGGCTTCGGCAGAATTGTGGCGGAGCAAACGAGTGATATGCCTCCGGCGTCTACCGTGATTGAGGGCGTGCCGGTGTTCGGTCCGAGCACAAGATCCGTATAAGCCCACCCATGGCTATCGGTATTGCACGTGACGGAATTCGTGCCGCTTCCGCTACACGCCGGCGCTACCAATCCGCAATTGCCGGAGGTGCACGAGTTGAAGGTTACGGAATTCTGGGGGGCCGTCAGGGTGACAGCGGCCCCGGACACCGGCACACCGTACTGGTCAATTACTTGAACCACATTCACCCCGACATCTTGTCCGGGGGTTCCTTCACCCCCTACAAAAGAGCAGGGAGTGTCCTGGCCGGGGATCACGTTATAGGGCACGCCATCACCCACCAGGAACATGTACGGAATGTGTAGCGAGAGCGCCGGAGTTCCCGACGAATTCAGCGTGATCTGGCCGGTATATTCGCCGGGCACGGGAACAGCCCCTGAAAGCGTAACTTTCAAGGATGCGGAGCCTCCGGCCGGAATTGAGAAAGTTGACTGATTTACGCCCACGGCGGCGCCCGAGGTCTGCTGGTTCGCCACGATTACGGAGAGTGCGACCGTGGCTGTCCCCTGGTTCGTCACAGTAAGAGTTTGGGTGATGGGCAGCGGCGTCCCTGATTTCAGATAGCCGAAAGAAATGGTGGATGGAGCCACGGCCACGGTGGCATTAATCGCAGCGCCCGCATCCAAGCGTCCGGCTCCCAGGTATTCCACATCCACGGTGTCTCCAAAATCGTCCTGGGTAGTATCTTGCGCCGAAAAGTTGACTAATGCCGATTTCACTTGCGCCGCGGTGAATTGGGGGTGCGCTTGTTTGATCAGCGCTGCCGCACCGGCGGTAATGGGTGTCGCGAAGCTGGTTCCGTTCCCGGCGGCGTAGCGGTTCACGCTGTAAAAGTCGCCGTTCGGATCGTAGTTTTGAGCGGCCATGTACAGGCCCGCCGAAGGGGCCGCATCGTAATCGAGGCCGCCGGTAGCAACCAGATCGGGTTTGATCAGCCCATCGGTTGAGGGACCGAAGGAGGAGTATGCGGCAAGCTGATTGGCAGCAATTGGCGGGCTGATCTGTTGTTTGGTGTTGTAAGTCGACAGATCGATTTCAAGACCTGCCATGTCGATTGTGACCACCTGACCGGGGTTGGCGTCGATGTAATTTTTGAGATTGACGCCGTCGCTCAGGGCAATAATCACGATCGGCCCATTGAAACTGAAACCGGTGACGATCGACGGGGGAGTGGAATCCGCCATGTAAAAGATCACTCCGATGGCGCCCGCATCTTGGGCGATAGCAGCCTTCGCGGTGAGCGTGCAAGTGCTGCCGCGCTGAATGAGAGCAAAGGCGCCGTTGAGCGAATTCGCGGGGAGGGCGGAGCAGGCGTGCCCGTCATTCCCCAACTGTGAAACGTCAATGAGCGGAGCGGCATTCGCGCCGCTGCTGGCCGGCAGGAACGAGGCATCGGTCACCTGGGCGGGAATGTTTTTCACGTTGGCAGGCGCGGACGAAGCGTTGGCGCTCACGGTCAGTGTGAGAGCGTGCGAGTTCAATGTAGCACCTACGCCAATCACCGAAGGCGCGTCGGCGGGGCTTGAAATGGAGTTGAAGTACGGGTAGTTCTCATTGTAAAAATCGATGGCGTCGGAACCGCTGTTGCCCGCGGCGACGGTGATCAACAAGCCCTTCTGCGCGGCTGTTTCGAACGCATATGCCGCGGGGTCGCATGGAGTGCCGGCGGGCATGCCGCAAGCCGCACCGTTTTCGGTGGCTCCGGTTAGCGCGGGCCCTCCGGAGGATAGCGAGACTACATCCATCCCGTCACTGAAGGCGTCATCCAAAGCTTTAATTAAGATGTCATCGGTGAAGGTGTCGTTTACACCGGGGGAGCCATAGATCTTGTAGTTTCCGAGATAAGCTTTGGGCGCCATGCCGGTGAAGGTGATGCCGGTGCCGGTTGTGCTCATAGCAGGTCCGGTATTCTGGTTTGCGGCTGCGGAGGAGGCGACCGCGGTGCCGTGGCCGTTGCGGTCTCGCGGGCTGTAATCATCCGGTTGCGATTGGGCGGCCGGGTTATTGGGATCGGTCACGCCGGCCACTGCGATTTGCCGCACATAACTGCGCGCCACAATAACCTTGTTGTTGGTGAAGGCGCAGTCTTCGGAATGCCCGGTTGTGCATTTCGGGAAGCCCGAAGGCACCTTCAGGGAACTATCTTGAAAGGCCGGATGCGTCTGGTCGATTCCGGTATCGAGAATACCGATTTTGATACCGGCGCCGGCGTTGGTTTGACCACCGACCGCATTCCACGCGGTGGGCGCGTTCATCAAGCCCACAGCTTTGTTGAGCAGCGGCTTGAAACGCCGCATGGGACGCACCGCGAGCACTCCGGGGATCGCCAGTATTTGGGGAATTCGATCGGGCGTGGCGGTTACGAAGATGGCATTGAGAAGTGTGGAAACCGAGCCGGTGATCTGAATATCGCGGCTCGCCAACTCCGTCGAGATCCGCTTCTGTTGCTCTTCGATCTGTGTGCGATAGCTCGCAGCGGCGGGGGACTCAAGCTCTTCGCGCGCGGCCAGGCGCGCGGCCACCGGAGGATCCTGAAGGATTACGGTGTAACGATTGGGAGCGAACTGCGCCACAACGGGAAACGCGCATAGGAAAAACGGAGCCGTTCGGCGTAACGTCTTTCCAAGAATGGCACCTGAAGGCATGTCGGTACGGACGATGGTAGCATCGGGCGCGTTTCGCCGGGCTTGCTACGCGGACGCTGCGGATTCGGCCTCGAGCACGCAGATATCGTCCAGATTGCGGTAGCGCTCGGCATAGTCCAGGCCGAATCCGACCACGAACTGATCCGGAATTTGAAATCCGACGTAGGTCACGGGAACCGGACGCTGGCGCCTCTCGGGCTTATCGAGCAGCGCGGCCACGCGCAGCGACCGCGGTTTGCGCTGCTCCAGAATCCGCATCAAGTAGCTCAAGGTAATGCCGCTATCGACGATGTCTTCCACCACCAGGACATCCACGCCTTCGAGAGAGATGTCCAGGTCCTTGGTCACGCGCACCGCGCCTGAAGACGTCTTTCTGCCGCCATAAGTGGAAATTCCCATGAAGTCGACGAATACGTCGCGTTTCATGGCGCGAGCCAGGTCCGTCAGGAAAAAACAGGCGCCCTTGAGAATGCAGATGAACTGCAAATCACCAGTGGGATAGTCACGGGAGATCTGTTCGCCCATTTCGCGGATGCGCTCCTGAATCCGTTGGGCGGGTATCAGCACCCGTAGCTTTGGATCGATCATGAGCGCATGCGCTACCCGCCGTGCGCGAGATGTGTGCTCTGCGGTCCCAGGTGGATATGGGCGCCGGTGGCCTTTCCGGGAACGGCCTGGCGGAACGCGAAGTACGGGATGCGGTTTTCGGAGAGATAGGAACGCAGCCAAACGCCCTCGGGCTGATCGGGGTTCAGGGCCACATCCACGCGGCCGGTGTGATCGAATCCTAAAGCGCGGTGTACCGCCGTTTCGCCCATGGCGCTCACCGGCAGCGGCTTTCCGAAACGGCCTTGGTAGGCAGATTCGATGCGCGCGAACGTGTTGGGTGTGAAGATGCCGCTGCCATCGTAGCGTTCGCCTGCTTCGGAGGCCCTTTCCGGTGCGGTAGCAAGTGTCTCCTCCAGCAAAAGCTCCACCCGCGCGGCCGCCGCCAGTTCTCGGGTAACGCGGGCGCGATCCTGGGCCAGGTCGCTTTGCTCGCGGGCGTAATCGAGCTCCTGGCGCAGGGGGATAAGGCTAGCCTGAGTGGCCAGGCCCTCATCCACCATTTTTTGCGCCTTCTCTAACGCAAGCTTGCGGCGTTCCAAGCGCCGAGCCGCCGCTTCGACCATCTCATCGGCCTGCGCGTCGGTGAGGTCCGAAGTAACCACCGCCCCGCGAAGTAACGCCGCATCCTCGGCATCGGCAACTTCATCCTTTGCCTGGGCAAGTTCTGTCTTCGAAACCGCGCCCGAGTTCCAGAGGGATTCGAGCCGCTTCACGCGCTCGCGGGCGGCATTCAGTTGAGGATCGTCAGCCGCGTTTGCGGCGGAAAACACGAAAAAAATGGCGGGGAGGATTGATACAGAGGGCAACCGACGCATCAAGTTTCATTGTAGTACGATACCACCAGGAGACTATTTGCGAGAGGTAGAGCGCATTGAGCCCGAACAGGTCGGCTCCCTTACGGCATCCTGGCTGATAGCTGTGCGCGCGGCGGAATCCAAGAAAGCGACCGACATCAAAGTCTTGGATCTTACCGGAATCACCTCGTTCGCCGACTTCTTCGTGATCTGTACGGGAGTGAACCAGCGCCAGATACAGGCGATCAGCGACGAGGTCGGCACGCAATTGAAGCAGCAGTTAGCTGAATATCCGCTGAGCCTGGAGGGCTACAACCAGGCAGAGTGGGTTCTGGCCGATTACGGCGATCTGCTCGTTCACATCTTCTCTCCCAAGGCGCGCGAATACTATGATCTCGAACGCCTCTGGCGGAGCGCCAAGACGGTAGAAATTCCGGCAGCGTGAAGCTGTACCTGTACTTCATTGGGCGCCCCAAAGACCCGCACGCCAACGCCCTCGCCGAGGAGTTCGTAACGCGAGCCGGCCGGTACACCCCGGCGGAGATGCGCGAAGTTCGGCCCGAGCGATTCGATTTATGGGCGCGCCACCCGGCGGCGCGCAAAATCTTCTGCGACCCGGCGGGAAGGCCTCTCGACTCCGCGGCGTTTACCAAGCTGATTGCCGGTGCGGAGCGCGATGGCCGCGATTTGCTCTTCGTGATCGGGGGCCACGACGGGCTGCCGGCGGGTTGGGCGGAGCGGGCGGACCTGCTGCTCTCGCTTTCCGCGCTGACCTTTCCTCATGAACTCGCGCGCGCTATGTTAGCCGAGCAGATCTACCGCGCGCTCGCAACCTTGCGGGGCCATCCGTACCCGCGCTAACGTTGTTGATTGCATGTCTTGGTTCAAACGGGACAAAACCGGCGATGCTCTTCCCGAAGGCGAGGAACGGGAACGGCATGTGCGCACCGAAGGGCTTTGGCACAAGTGCGAAGGGTGCAGGCAGATTCTCTGGAAAAAGGAGCTTGACGATCACTGGAATGTCTGCCCCAAGTGCGGCACGCACGCCAGGATCGACGCCGCTAGCCGCCTGAAACTCCTGCTGGACGACGGCGCCTATGAGCAGTTCGACGCCGGGCTCGCCTCCTCCGACCCGCTCGGCTTTGTGGACAGCAAGCCCTACCGCGAGCGATTGCAAAGCATGCGGGAAAGCACCAACCTTTCCGATGCATTGATCTCCGGCGAGGGCAAGCTCGACGGGCGAACCGTACAGGTATGTGCTATGGAGCCGCGCTTCATCGGCGGCAGCATGGGAAGCGTGGTGGGAGAGAAGATCACGCGCGCAATTGAACGCGCCATCGAACGGCGCACGGCTCTGATTATCGTCTCCGCATCCGGCGGCGCGCGCATGCAGGAAGGCGCGATCAGCCTCATGCAGATGGCCAAAATCTCGGCGGGGCTGATGCGGTTAGACGAAGAACGGCTGCCGTATATCAGCGTGCTCACCGATCCGACTACCGGCGGCGTGACGGCCAGCTACGCCATGCTGGGAGACTTGAATATTGCCGAACCGGGCGCGCTGATCGGCTTTGCAGGCCCGCGCGTGATTGAACAGACCATCCGCCAGAAGCTGCCCGAGGGTTTCCAGCGCAGCGAATTCCTGCTCAAACATGGGATGCTGGATGCTGTAGTGCCGCGCCCGCAACTGAAGCCCTTCGTATCGAAGGCACTGAACTTTTTTCTCGGCTAAGTGAATTACCCCGATTCAGTCCATTTCTTATACGCGCTCGGCAATGAGCTGAAGACCGCGAAGTTCGGCCTGGAGCGAATCACCGCGGTCCTCGCGGAACTGGGCAATCCACAAGACCGCTGCCGCTTTGTTCACGTGACCGGCACGAACGGAAAAGGGTCCACCTGCGCCATGATCGAATCGGCTTTGCGCGCGGCAGGCAGGCGCACCGGCCTGTTCATCTCTCCGCACCTGCGCGAACCCACCGAACGCATTTCGATCGAGGGCCGGCCGGTTTCGCTCGAGACGTTCACCACCGCCTTCAATCGCGTTCACGAGACTGTGGAGCGCATGTTGGATCGCGGGACCATTGATCTGCACACCACGTATTTCGAAACGGTGACCGCCATGGCGTTTCTCATCTTCGCAGAGGCGCAGACCGATATCGTGGTTCTCGAAGTGGGCCTGGGTGGCCGCTTGGATGCGACCAACGTGGTTCACCCGCAACTATGTGTGATCACGCCGATCGATTTCGACCATGAGATTTTTCTAGGGCGCAGCCTGGAAGCGATCGCCGGCGAAAAAGCGGGCATTTTGAAGCCAGGGGCACCGGCCGTGTTTGCTCCACAACGGCCGGAAGTGCGGCCGGTATTGGACCAGCGCGCCCGTGAGCTGGGCATTCCGGTGATGCGCGCCGCCGACTGGACAATCTCGGACCTCGAGCTTTCCGCGCATAAGAGCCGCTTCACACTGACGGGCACGCGAACGCTGCACCTACACTGTCCGCTCGCGGGCGAGCATCAGGTAGAGAATGCGCGAACAGCGGCCATCGCCGGCGTGGCGCTGGGGCTGCCGTCGGAAACTATCGAATGCGGCATCGCGAAGGCACGATGGCCGGGGCGGTTGGAGCGGATCTCCGAGCAGCCGGAAATCCTGCTCGACGGCGCTCATAATCCCGCCGGCGCGCGAGCCCTGGCGGCATACCTCGTGCGGTTTTACAGCGGCCGCCGTGTACGGATGATCTACGGCGCCATGCGCGATAAAGCGGTGGAAGAGATCTGCGGCATTCTATTCCCCCACGCGCAACAGGTGATCGCGACCGCTCCCGGGCAGGCCCGAGCTTTGAATCCCGAAGCTATCCGAAGCATGAACAGCCATCCCGACATCCTCGTCGCGCCTTCGCTCGCAGAAGCGCTTCGGATGGTGCGCGATTCCGGACCGGAAGACACGATCGTCATTACAGGGTCGCTCTACCTGGTGGGAGAAGCCGAAGAACTGCTGCGGCCGAGCACATGAGCCGCCTCCGTTCCCTGCTCTTCTCCACTCCTTTAATAGCGCTTGCAACGATTGTATTCGGCGCGATCTCACTCTTCGCCGCGTTCCTGGATCGCAGCGGCGAAGCGGCTCATGGGGTAGCGCGCATTTGGGGCAAGACACTGCTCGCCGTGAGCTTCGTTCGCGTGCGGGCCGCGGGAGTGGAGAAACTCGATCCGCGGCAACCGTATGTTTTCGTCGTGAACCATTCGAGTTACCTGGATATTCCGGCGCTGCTCGCCGTGCTGCCGCAACAGTTCCGTTTCTTCGCCAAAAAAGGGCTGCATCGGATTCCGTTTTTGGGTTGGCATTTGCGGTGGGCAGGCCATCTGCCGGTAGATCGCTCCAATGCACGCAATTCACTGAAGAGCATGAGCGCGGGCGCGCAGGTCATTCGCGGCCGCCGCATTTCGGTGGTGCTGTTTCCGGAAGGCGGCCGTTCCGCCAAGGGCCTGCGCGAATTTCGGGAAGGCGCGGCATACATTGCGATTAAAGCGGGCGTGCCGGTGGTGCCCGTAGCCATCAACGGGATGAGGGATCTGCTGCCTATGGGATCAATTCACATCCGCAGCGGCAAGGTGTTGGTGCGCGCCGGCGAGCCTATCCCCACCGCCGGTCTGGAGGTGAGCGACCGCGCTGCGCTGACAGCCCGCTTGTACGAGCAGATGCGGACTCTGTTGGAGTTTTGATCTGTCAAAATACCGCAAGCGTCACCGGCCCGCCGCGGGTTGCTGCTGCGTCATGCAGTGCAGAGCGCCCAGGCCCCAGATCAACTCGGTGCAATTGATGCCTACCACTTCGCGGCCGGGAAATGCTTTTGCTAGGATCGCGAGCGCCGTGCGATCGCGCGCGTCGTTAAATGTCGGCGCCAGCACTAGGCCGTTGGCAATGTAGAAATTGGCGTAACTCGCAGGCAGGCGGCGTCCGGCGAAACACAACGGTGCCGGCATGGGCAGCTTGATGACGCGCAGCCCGGCCTTGCGAAGCAGCCCGTAGTTCTCGCGCAGCGGCTCGTAATTGGCATCTGCGGCATCATCTTCCCAGGCGGCCACGACGGTGTCTCGAGCAACGAAACGCGCGATGTCGTCGACGTGGCCATGCGTATCGTCGTCGGCAATTCCGTTATGGAGCCAGATGACGCGGTCTATGCCGAGATATTGGCCCAGCGCGCGCTCAATGGCGGCACGGGACATCCCGGGGTTTCGTGCCTGCACGGGGCTGAGCAGGCACTCTTCTGTGGTGAGCAACAGGCCCGCGCCATTGACGTCGATGCTGCCACCTTCGAGTACCATGTCATTGATCCAGGCAGAGCGTTTGAGGCGGCGCGCGATGGCATCCGGCACTTGGGCATCGAGTTCGAAATCATCATATTTGGCCCAGGCATTAAAGCGCCAGTGCGTTAAGCCGAGTTCTCCGCGGCGATTCTTGATAAACAGCGGCCCGGAGTCGCGCATCCATACGCGGTTGGTAGGCTGTTCGAGGAACTCGATCGCTTCCATTGCTGCATCCAGCTTCGTCAGGACTCGGCGCGCCTGCTGTTCGATTGCCCGGTCGCGTACGAGGATGCGCACCTTCTCAAAACGGCTGAGTTTGCGGACGATTTCGCCATATACCCACGGAATGGGGCCGAAGCGGCCAGGCCAGTCTTCGCGATTGTGCGGCCAGGCGATCCAGGTAGCTTCGTGGGGTTCCCACTCCGCGGGCATTCGGTAGCCCAAGGCGCGGGGCGTTTTGGATAGCCCCTGCCATGTCTTCGCGTTCAATCAATCACCCGGCTCGAAATGGGAGAGTAGGCATCAATGCGGCGGTCGCGTAGGAACGGCCAGTTGCGCCGCACCTCTTCTATGCGGCGCGGGTCGCAATTGACGATCAGGGTCTCTTCGCGGCCGTGGGAGGCTTCGGCCAGAATCTGACCGAACGGGTCAGCCACGAAGGAGGCGCCCCAGAACTCCAGACAATGCTCGGGCGGCCCTTCGTATCCCACGCGGTTCACCGCGGCGACGAACAGCCCGTTGGCAATCGCGTGTGACCGTTGAATGGTGCGCCAGGCATCATGCTGGGCCGCGCCGAATTCGGCCTTCTCGGCGGGATGCCAGCCGATCGCCGTGGGATAGAACAGAATCTGCGCGCCTCTGAGAGCCGCCAGGCGCGCGGCCTCCGGATACCATTGATCCCAGCAGACCAGCGGGGCGATTTTAGCGTAGCGGGTATCGAATGCTCGAAAGCCTAAATCTCCCGGCGTAAAGTAGTACTTTTCGAAGTAAAGCGGATCATCGGGAATGTGCATCTTGCGATAGAGCCCGCAAATGGAGCCGTCGGCGTCGATCACGATCGCCGTGTTGTGGTAGACCCCCGCGGTTCGCCGCTCGAACACTGAGCCGATGATGACGACTGCGAGTTCCCGGGCCAAAGCGGCAAATGAATCGGTGGTAGGCCCCGGGACCGGCTCAGCGAGATCGAAAAGCTCGGCCCGTTCCTCGCGGCAAAAATACTGCGACCGGAATAGCTCCTGGACGCAAATGATCTGCGCCCCATTGCCGGCCGCTTCACGAATCCGCCATTCGGCTTTGGCCAAATTTTCGGCCGGATCGCGCGAACATGACATTTGGATTAAGCCTATGCGGAAGTCCGAGCGATGCACCTCCTCATTGTAGCGGTGGGAGGCCGGAGCCGGGCCGTTAGAAGCTTATTCGTGGCGCGTTACAGTGTGGGTTACAAGCCAAAGCGTTTCTTCTGTCTGGCTGGAATGGAATTTATAGAGTTCGCGAAAGCTTTCGCGCAACTCATCACCTTTGCAAAAGGGTTGGCGACATCTGTCAACCGATAGTCGACCATGCAGATTACGACCGGCTCCGCACGCACTGCCGACGGTCGTCGGACCATAAATAACCGCTGTAGACGGGGGGCCAAATTCGCCGAAATGTGGAGCTCCACATTTCTCCATAAATGTTGTTTATGTGGAGTTCGCAGTTAGAAAGAATGTGCCGGAATTATGTAATTGGTTCGAGACTCACATCTACACGATCTGTTCGAAGCGGAGAATCCCTCCGAGAAGTGCGTGCCGGGATCGCTCCGTTATTTCCAACGTGGCACACCTTTAGGCCTGCCCTGTTGAATCAGTCTTGAGGAAGATGTCCCCGATAAACCTGGGCCACCTTCCCGACCTCATTCGGAACGTAACAGCACAGCTGGATCGATATGAATCGCGCGAAACACAGGCGGCAGCGCCGCCAGGGCCGCCACCGCAAGAATAGCGATCAGGGGCAAAATCATCATCCGGGGATCGCCGGCTCGGACCTGATAGAGCATACCGATGATATAGAGTTCTGTGAAGTGGCCGAGACCAAGGCCGATCGCCGCGCCGAGCGCGATCATAAACGAGGCCGCAAAGGTAACGCTCGCGACTACGTGGCCCCGCATTGCGCCGAGCGCAATCCGGATGCCCAACTCCCGACTTCTTTCGAGGACCGCATAGTTGAGCACGCCGTAGAGTCCGATTGCCGACAAAGCGAGGGCAACTGCTGCAAAGAAGAGCGCCAGGGTTGCCAATAGCCGCTCGCGAACCATTTGATCGCGCACCAATCGTTCCTGAGGGACCATGTTGGCTATACGGAGCTCCGGTTGGAGCGCAGGGATAGCCCGGCGCAGCAAGGATGCGAGCGTCATAGGATCCGGCGTTCGTGTGCGGACGAGGAAAGTAGCTCGATATCCTGTGGCATTGCCGGCATTTCGTCGAAATGGGACATATGCCGCCGCGGGAATGGGCAGGCGCATGTCTTCATAGCGGGTATCCCCGACTACACCCACAATCCGGATCGTCACACGCGCATTTTTGCCCGGACTGCCCGAGAAGCCACCGGTCGAGAGGGTCTCGAAGCTGCGGCCGAGCGGGCTCTCTGCTCCGAAATAGCGACGCGCGAAGGTTTGATTGACGATGGCAACCTCGGGGAACTCGTCATCCCAGCGAAAGTCGCGCCCCGACCATTGCTTAATCCCCATGGTTTCGAACCATTCAGGCGCGATTCCGAGAAACCATGTGCTGTGGCTCCAAGTCCCGTCAGGCGTCTGGCCGTTCGCCCAGACGAACCCGGTTTGCGCATTGAAACTCATCAGCGCGTACTGAGCCAAAGAGGCCGACTCCACACCGGGAAGGGACCTTACCTGTTGGAGTGCTTGGTACCAGGAGGTAGCGGACAACGGATTTTTGCTTATGGCTTCCAGCGTCAGCAGACGCTGCGTGGAAAAGCCGGTTGGCTGGTTCGCCATTTTTTCGAAGGTCAGAATGAAGAGGCCGGAGACAAAGAGCACGAAGCAGCAAAAGGCCACCTGCGCGGCCACCAGGCAGTGCATCATACCTCGGTGCCGGCGAGGGCCGCCGCCATCCTTTAGTGTAATGGCAGGCTGAATGGCGGAAACCCTGATCGCGGGAGCGAGACCGAACAGGACGGCCACGACGCCAGTGAGCGCCAGCGCGAACAAGGTCACCCGCCAATCGGGGGCGAGCACGAGCTGCACGGGCTGGTCCGCCGGAGTCAAACGCCTGACCAACAATGGCGCCGCCCAGGCGGAGAGCGCAAGCCCGAGCGCTGAGGCGGCAAAGGCAATCATGACGCTTTCGATTACGACCAGTTGAATCAGCCGGATGCGCCCGGCTCCGATCGCAACACGCAAGGCCATCTCCCGGGCCCGCGCCGCAGCCTGGGCGGTCATGAGGTTCGCCACGTTCGCGCAGGCGATGAGCAATACCAGGGCCACCAGCACGGCGAAGATGGCGAGAGCCTTCTGGTATCCGTGTTGTATCTGCGAGCGGCCCGCACCGACAGGCTCTAAAGTAATCGGAACTGCCAGGAAGAAGTCCTTCTCCGCCTTCGATCGTTCGGCTGGCCAAGTCTTGACCTGCTCTTCCCGGGAGGCGTGCAGGGCCGCGCTCAGCCTTCCTCGAATCTCGCCAAGATTTGTTTCAGACTGGCGTCGCAGCCAAACCCGGTAGCCATTGTAGACTCCATAGATGGCGGGCACGTTCATCATGTTGGGAAGGAAAATGTCGGTGAAAGTGCCGGGATCGGTTCCCGTGAACCCTTGCGGAGCAACCCCGATGATTTCGAAAATATCGTTGCCGATCCGGAAGCGGCGACCGATGACGCCAGGGTCTTTGGCGAAACGCCGAGACCAATACTGGTGAGAAATCACAGCGACTGGATGCGCACCCGGTGTAACATCATCCCTTCCGGTAAGCAACCGGCCAAGCGTCGCTTGCAGGCCGAAGGAGTCGAACATCGACCCGGAAACATACTGCCGGTACGCCGGCTCAATTTCCTGGTCGGAACCGAAGGTGAGATCAATGCGGCCCGGGAACGCGACGGCCATCAATTGGGCCTCGCCCCTCACAGCACGGCGTAGCCGGAGAAAAGCCGGATAATCGAATTGGTCGACGCTATCGATCTTGCTCTCGAACAGGGCTTCGTAAGTCAGCGCATAAAGATGCTCCGGATGGGCGATTGGCAGCGGGCGCAGGAATAATGCATCGATCAACCGGAACGCGGACAGGCAGGACCCGATTCCCACCGCCAGCGAAAGAATTGCGGCGCCAGAAACGGCCTTATGCTTGAGCAGTTGCCGCCAGCCGAAAACTGCATCGGCAATCCACGATTCAGGCCAGGACCGCACGATCATTCGTCAAACACCTTATCAGGAAAATAATGCAGTTTGTCTTCGGAGGCGTAGCATAAGAAAACCGAAAGCTTAGACACACAGGTCTAGGGTAATGGTTTTTGCCAGGGCGCACGGAAGAGGCGCTGACCGCGTCCGAGGTCTTCGTACCCCGAGAGTGACGGGCCGGTTGCGAGGGACATTGGGAATGGAAGTTTCATTCCACCGGCTTCAGGAAGTTAGGTCACATGGAAATGGCGTGATTCGAGGAGAGCATGCCGGTAGCCCTGGCTATCTATCGGCCCCGCTCAGAATCCGATGTGCCTCGCTATCATAGAATAAGAAAGCTTCCATGCCCGAAAAAAACGATCCCGCTTTGGGAATCAATAGTTGGCTCCAAGAAGAGCTATATCAGCAGTATCAGTACGACCGCAGCACTGTGGATGAAAGTTGGAAGGAGGTCTTCGAACACTCTGCTGCTCCCGGCACCAACGGAGGCGGCGGCGTCGCGGTCGCGAAGGCGCCTGCACCCGCGGTTGAAGCCGTTTCCGGCGATATTCTGCAGCCGCTCCGCGGCGTCCCGGCACGCATTGCCGAGAACATGGGCGCCAGTGTCACGGTACCGCTCGCCACTTCGCAGCGCACCATAGCCGTCAAGGTGATGGACGAAAACCGGCGCGTGGTCAACCAGCACCGTACACTCACGGGGAAGAGCAAGGTTTCCTTCACGCATTTCATTGGTTGGGCTGTCGTCAAGGCGCTCGAAGAACTGCCCATGCTGAACTACGCGTTCAGCGAAAAGAACGGGCAACCCTTCCGCATCGTCCGCTCGCAGATCAACCTGGGCATCGCCGTCGATGTGGCGGGTAAGGATGGCGGGCGCACCCTGCTGGTTCCCAATATTAAAAACGCGGGCGCACTCACCTTTGCGGAGTACGTTACCTCCTTCGACGACCTGGTCGCTCGCGCGCGTACCGGGAAGCTCACCACCGAGGATTTCCAGGGCACCACTATCTCGCTCACGAATCCCGGCACCGTCGGCACAATGTCCTCCAATCCGCGTTTGATGGTCGGCCAGGGAGCCATCATCGCCGCGGGCGCCATTGATTATCCCGCCGAATATCAAGGAGCCGCCGAAGAGACACGCGCGTTGATCGGCCTGAGCAAGGTGATGAACCTGGGCTGCACCTACGATCACCGCATCATTCAAGGTGCGGAATCGGGCGCGTTCTTGGGCAAAATCCAGTCGCTGCTCGATGGCAACGATGGCTTCTACGACGAGGTTTTCGATCATCTCCATCTGCCCTATCTGCCGGTCCGCTGGGTAAAGGACCGCCGCCCGCTTGTTCCCGGTGCCTCGGCTCGCACCGCCGAAATCGCCAAGCAAGCCGCGATCATGCAAATGATCAACGCTTACCGGGTTCGCGGCCATCTGATCGCCGATCTCGATCCGCTAGGCACGCTGCCCAACTACCATCCGGAGCTCGATCCTGAAAGTTACGGGCTCACCATCTGGGATCTCGATCGCGAATTCATCACCGGCACTCTCGGTGAAGCGATCGGTGAGGACGGGCCGAAGCCGGTAGCGACCCTGCGGGAAATTCTCGAGACGCTGCGCCAGACCTATTGCGGCAAAATCGGCTCCGAGTACATGAACATCCAGGTTCCCGAGCAGAAGCGCTGGTTACAGCAGCACATGGAACCGGAAGCCAACAACTGGCCCCTCGAAAAGGCCACTCGCATTCGCATCCTCAAACATCTCATCGCGGCAGAAGAGTTCGAGCATTTTCTGCATTCGCGGTTTGTCGGCCAGAAGCGTTTCGCGCTCGAAGGCGGCGAGACGGCCCTGGCCATCGTTGCCGAAATCATGGAGCGGGCTGCTCAAAATAACGTCCATGAAGTCGTAATGGGCATGGCGCATCGCGGCCGTCTCAACATCCTGGCAAACGTAGTTGGTAAAGATCTAAAAAAGATCTTTTCCGAGTTCGAAGGTGAAATCGATCCCGCCAGCACACAGGGTTCCGGCGACGTTAAATATCACCTCGGCGCGCAGGGAGTTTTCAAAGCCGATGGCAAGGAGATCATCGCGTCGGTAGCACCCAATCCCAGCCATCTCGAAGCGGTCGACCCGGTGGTCGAAGGCATCGTTCGGCCGAAACAGGATCACCTGAACGATTCCGAGCGCGCGCGTGTGATCCCGCTGCTCATACACGGCGATGCGGCCTTTGCCGGACAGGGAGTGGTTGCCGAAACCCTGAACCTTTCGCAGCTCGACGGCTATTCCACCGGCGGCACCATTCACCTGATCATCAATAACCAGATCGGTTTTACGACCCTTCCCGATGAAGCGCGCTCCACGCCTTACTCGACTGACGTGGCTCGCGGCGTCCAGGCGCCCGTCTTTCACGTCAACGGCGATGATCCCGACGCGGCGGCGCGCGTGGTCCAAATCGCCTTCGACTTCCGCCAGCAGTTTAAACGCGATGTCGTGATCGATATGATCTGCTACCGGCGTCACGGCCACAATGAGGGCGACGATCCCAGCTACACGCAACCCATTCTTTACCGCAAGATTAAAGACCATCCGCCGGTAGGTAAGCTGTATGCCGAGCGCCTGGTGCGCGAAGGGGTGCTCACTGCCGCCGAGATTCCAGCGCTTCGCAAAGACGCCGCGAAACGGTTCAGCGACGCTTACGATGCCTCACAGGTCCGCGCGGAACACTACGATGTACAGGAACTCAGCGCGGTCCGCAACGAAGAGATTGGCAATCTTCGCCCACGCACGGCCGTCAGCCACGTTGTAATGGAGCGCCTGATACGTGCGATCACGCAGTTCCCCGACAGCTTCCACTTGCATCCCAAGCTGCGGGGCTTTGTCGACCGGCGTCGTGACGCCGTTGAGAAAAATGGCAACATAGATTGGGCGCTGGGCGAGGCACTGGCTTTCGGTACCCTCGTTCTAGAGGGCACGCCGGTGCGATTGAGCGGCCAGGATTCCGGCCGCGGCACGTTCAGCCAGCGCCACCTGGCCTTCTATGATTCCGAAACCGGCCGCTGCTATATTCCGATGCAGCACATCTCTCCCGACCAGGCGCGCTTCGATGTGTTTGACAGCTCCTTGAGCGAATACGCCGTGTTGGGTTTCGAGTTTGGATACAGTGTGGCCGATCCGTTGACTCTGGTGATCTGGGAAGCGCAGTTCGGCGACTTCGCCAACGGCGCACAGATCATGATCGACAACTTCATCTCGGCTGCCGAATCGAAGTGGGGACAACCCAGCGGTTTGGTTATGCTGCTGCCGCACGGCTACGAAGGCCAGGGACCCGAACATTCGAGCGCGCGTATCGAGCGGTACCTGAATCTGTCGGCGGAGAACAACTGGTTTGTCGCCAACTGCACCACTCCCGCGCAATACTTCCACCTGCTGCGCCGCCAGATGTACGGAGGCTATGATCGCCGCGGGACACGCAAGCCGCTCGTTGTCTTCACACCCAAGAGCCTTTTGCGCCATCCACGCGCTGTTTCGATTCTGCGCGATTTCACCAGCGGCGGTTTCCAGGAGATTCTTGGAGACGACTCTTCGATGGCAGACCCGGGCCGCATCTCGCGCGTGGTTTTCTGTTCCGGCAAAATCTATTACGATCTGTTGGCAGCGCGCGAACAGCAGAACGCCGGCCATGTGGCCTTGATACGGGTCGAGCAGTTGTATCCATTCGCAGCCGACCAGGCACGCGATATCTTGGCGCGGTACCCCGTTACCGCGGAAGTCGTCTGGGCACAGGAAGAGCCCCGCAACATGGGAGCGTGGCGTCTAATGGAAGAGCAGTTCGAGCCGCTGCTCGAGCCGGATGGCCGCGCGATCCGCTACGTGGGACGCCCGGAAAGCGCGAGTCCCGCGACCGGGTCCGGCCGGCGTCATCAACAGGAGCAGGCCGAGCTGATCACAGACGCCTTGACGCCCGGTGCCATATCGGAAACGCATCGCGTGCGCGTAGTCGCCCGTCGCAAGAAATAACCGGCCGTCGGCGGAAACCGCGCGTATCAATGCTATCCGCGCAGTAACGAAAGGGAGAGGGTTGCCAGGATGAGTGCCGGCGGCATCACCAAGGCGCCCACCTTCAGGAATTGCCGGCTGCTGATCTGTTCTCCCTCCCGGCGCAGCGCAATGAGCCATAGCACCGTGGCGAGCGAACCGGTTACGGATAGATTGGGTCCGAGATCCACTCCGACCAGCACGGCGTCCCGAAGTTGAGCCGCTCCATATCCACTCCGCACCGCGCTACCCACCAGCAGCCCGGAAGGGAGGTTGTTCATCAGATTGGAAAGCACCACAACCCCGAAGGAGGCGGTGAGATCCGCGATGGCTCTAGGCAATGATGCGCACGCCTCCATGAGCCGCCTCAGCTCCATCAGCGCGCCGGCTCGATTCAGCCCCTCTACCAAAACGAACAGTCCGGCAACCAACGGCAACACGCTCCAGGAGACGCCGGAACCGATGGCGCGAAGATCGGGCGCGCGGGGGCCCGTAGCGAGGAGAACCGCAATAATCGCGGCGGCGCAAGCGGGAAGACCAAGGTCCGCCCGAAGAGCCGAGGCACCGATCATGACGGTAGCCGATCCGGCTATCCCCCAGAGCGCCACGCGGCCCTTGGGAGAGAGCGTTTCCGATTTCCAAGCGGGTGCGGCACCGCCCGAAATCGCGCCACGCGAGAGCCGCTGCAAAACCAAGTAAGTCGCGGCGATCGAGCAGACAGAAGGAACGAAAAAGAGGCGCAGCCACGTGACGAGCGGTGGCAGGCTCGCGCGGTACACCACCAGGTTCGCGGGATTGGAAATCGGGAGGACGAAGCTCGCTGCATTGGCGACGAAGGCGCAGATCAGCAAATAAGGCAGCGGCTCGGCGCGGGCCTTCTTCACGGCCGCATATACAGCCGGAGTAAGAACAACCGCAGTCGCGTCATTCGATAGGAACACGGTAACTACTATGCCGACCAGGTACACCAACCGGAACAGGCGCGCATGAGATCCTTTGGATGCTCGGACCGCCAAGGCCGCTAACCAGTCGAACACGCCCGTTCGCCGCCCGAGTTCGGCCAGCAACATCATGCCGGCTAAGAAAAGATAAACGTCGGTTCCTTTGGCTATTGCCTCGACCGCTTTCGGCCAAGGCAGCAATCCCGATATCACCAGCAGAAAAGCGCCGAGGCACGTCCACACCGCCTCGGGCCACTCCTTTGGCCGCAGAAGAATGCCTGCAATCGCGCCCGCGGCAATAACCCAAACAGCGAGAGAACTCACCCACTCGGCCGAGCAACCTGGGTACCAAGAACCTGGGGACGCGGCCGCGCGGCCAAGCCTCCGGCTAAAACGGGTGCAAACAGTCGGCGATCTCTTTCTGGTCGATCGCTCCGCTGCGAATGAGCTTCCAGTAGGGCTCCGTAATGTCAATCGTAGTGGCGCCCTGGCCCTCGCAAATGCCTCCGTCGATTACCAGATCCAAGCGGCCGTCCATCATCCCGAACACCTCGATCCCGCTGCGGCACGTGGGATGGCCCGAAATATTGGCGCTGGTCGCGATCAGCGGCTGATTCAGCAGCGTAATCAGCGAATCGGCGATTTTCGACCGCGATTGCCGGATCGCCAAGCGGCCGGTGTTGCCCGTAACCTTCAAAGGAACCTTCGCGGCGGCAGGAATAATGATTGTCAGCGGGCCCGGCCAGAAACGGCGAGCCAGGACAAAGAAGCGGTTGTTCAACTCGGCCGCGAGATCTTCCGCCATCAGTATATCGTTTACAAGCAGCGGCAGCGAACGCTGCGCTTCCCGGCCCTTGGCGCGAAAGACGCGCGTCACCGCGCCCAGATTGAACGGATCGGCTGCCAGAGTATAAAGGGCGTCGGTGGGAATAGCGACTACGCGGCCCGCCCGTATAGCCGCGGCGGCCCTCTCTAAGACTTCCGGTTGCGGATTCTCCGGATCGACTTCTACCAGATCAGTAGCCATGCGCTCCGATATTTCACCTTAGCGAGGTCCGATCGCTTCGGCAACCTGCAAGGCCAGCGCATAACGCCCGAAGGGCGCGCTCAATTGCACCCCCTGCACCATAGGCCGTACGTGCTCAACCATCTCGCGCGCAATCGCAACACCCTCGACGCGGGCCCTTTCCCCGCTATCCGCCCGCCGCATGCGATCGATAAAACGCTCCGGGACCGGCACACGAAGCTCATTGGCCATGAATTCGGCGTTGCGGAAACTAGTCAGCGGCCAGATGCCGCACACCACCGGAATGTTTACGTGTCGAATACGGCCCAGAAATGCTTCGAGTAGGTCCAGGTCGAAGACTGGCTGTGTGACGATGTACTCGGCCCCGGCTTCCACTTTCCTCTCGAGCCGGCGGATCTCCTCTTCCAGATTCAACGCTCCGGGGTTCGCGCCTACCCCGATGAGAAATGCGGTTTGCGAGCCCATAGGATTGCCGCCGAGATCGAGGCCGCGGTTCAAATTATGGATGATGTGCACCAACCCTATGGAATCGACGTCGAACACAGCCGTAGCCTCGGGATAGATCCCCATGCGCGGCGGATCGCCGGTGATGCAGATCAGATTGCGTATCCCCGCCGCATGCGCGCCCAAAAGCTCCGACTGGATACCCAGAAGATTGCGGTCGCGGCAGCAGAAGTGGTCCACAGCTTCTATGCCGGCCTCCTCCTGAATAAGTTGGCACGTAACCTGGGCACTCATTCGCGCACTCGCCCGCGGACCGTCGGGAACATTGATGCAGTCGATGCCATGCTGCGCGCATAGGCGGGCGCCCTCGATCTCGCGAGTCGCGTCCACGCCGCGCGGCGGCAGGATCTCCACCATTGCCACGAATCTCTGTTCGGCTAGTTTGGCGCCCAGCTTGGACTTTTCAGCCGCGGGCACGGGAGGGAGGGCCTGCGCCTGGATCTCGGCCTCTTCGATGGTCACGGTGCGCCGGATCTGCTGCGGCTCGAAGGAGCGAGCCTCCGAAACGATGGCGCGTATGTGATCCGGCGTAGTGCCGCAGCAGCCGCCGATTACTTTGACCCCCGCGGCGAGCATGCGGCGCGCGTATTGCGCCATGTACTCGGGCGAGCAGAGATAAATATTACGGCCCTCCACGCGCGCCGGCAGACCCGCGTTCGGCATGGCGCTCAATGGCTTGGAGGTCACCTGGACCATGCGTTCCAGGGCGTCCAGCGTGGTCTTAGGACCGACCGAGCAGTTGATGCCGATCACATCCGCCGGCCAGGAATCCATCTCTTGTGCGAAGCTCTCCGGGGGCGCGCCGGCCGCGCGGCCGAAGTCGTCTATGGTCACGTGCGCGATGATTACCGGGTCTTCACCGCCCGCTTCGCGCGCAGCAAGCACCGCCTGTTCCAGCTCACGCAGGTCGGAGAAGGTTTCGAGGATGAGCAGATCGGCGCCGGCCTCCAGCAAGGCTTCGGCCTGTTCCCTAAAAATGGCCCGCGCTTCCGCGAGCGAGGTGGGGCCCAGAGGCTCAATGTGAATCCCGAGAGGCCCCATGGCACCGGCTACGAAGGGACCCCCAGGCCCAACCTGCGCGGCGGCCCCCCGCGCTAAATTAATGCCGGCACGATTGATGTCGTGCAACTTATCGCGAAGCCCGAAAGCCGCCAAACGCGCGCGGTTGGCGCCGAATGTATTGGTCTCGAGAATCTGGGCGCCGGCCTCGGCGTACTCGCGGTGAATCCGGCTTACCAGGTCGGGCGACGATAGGCTCAGTTCATCGAAACATCGGTTGATGAAAATGCCGTTGGCATAGAGCATGGTACCCATTGCGCCGTCAGCCACAATCAGACGGCGCTCCAGCAGATCTCGAAACTCGCACGCGCGGGTACCCGAAATGTTAGTCATTCAAAGACGGCGGAGCCCATCCCAACAAGATGCGGCCGTCAATCTACCAGGCGATTGTAGCGCAGCGGTGGTCTGCGGAACATACCCGCGAATAACAGGTGCGTAAGCTCACTAATGGTCATGCGAGCAAGTACCAGTTTGGAACGTAGAGTGCTCCGGCCCAGTGATATTATGGATTGCAGATGAGCTTGCTGTCACCCAGATTGCAACTGAAGGTTGCGCAGAAGCAGATTCTGACCCCTGGCCTTGTCCAAATGGTCACCGTCCTCCAGCTTAACCGGCTGGAGTTGAAGGAGATGATCACGCAGGAGATCGTCAAGAACCCAGTACTTGAAGAGTCTAGCGAAGAACCGGGCGAAGATATCACGGCCGAAGAACTGCTGCCTCTCCTCGAGCCGGAACGGCTGAGTGATCCGGCCGATCAGCAGCTATTGGAAGCCTCGGGCCTGCGTGAGACTGCCCTCTTGGACGGAGCCGCGGATGTCGCGATCAACGGCACGGTTTTTGGAGATGCCGAAGAGGTCGCAGCGTTGGTGGCATCGGCCGAAGCTGCACCGCCCGACCCGCTCGAAACGGCCTCTAGCCCAGACCCGTTTGACGAGATCGATTTCGGTTCGTTCTTTGACGACTACTTGGACCCGGGCTATAAAAGCCCGGCTTCCGAATCGATCGAGAAACCGTCGTTTGAGACATTTCTTTCCGCGCCTTTCACCCTCGGAGACCACCTCCGTTCCCAGTTGAGCGTAAGCCTGATCGCCGACAAAGTCCGGGACGCGGCGGAATCGATCATCGGCAATCTGGACGAAGACGGTTACGTTTCGGCATCGCTCGAGGAGATCGCAACGGCCGGCGAACATACCATGCCAGAGGTCGAGGCCGCCTTGCGGTTTGTGCAATCCCTCGATCCAGCGGGTGTCGGCGCTCGCAATCTCAAAGAATGCCTCTTACTGCAGCTCGAAAGCGCGAATGGAAAAGGCGGCGTGGCCTGGCTGATCCTCTCCAACCACATGCGCCTCCTCGAGACCAAGCAGTACAAAGAGATTGCTAAGGTTATGGGGCGTCCGCTCGAGCACATCGAAATTGCAGTCGAGCGGATTCATCACCTGAACCCGCGCCCCGGTTTGCGCTACTCCGGCATAGGCGCGCGAGTGGTCGAGCCGGATGTCTACTTCATCAAGGATGGCGACGACTATATCATCCAGATGAATGACGAAGACGTCCCGCAGTTGCGGTTGAACGCGCAGTACCGGCGGATGCTCGACCGCGACAACGGAGCCACCAAAGAGGTTCGGGACTATGTACGCGAGCGTTACACTTCGGCCATCCAGCTCATGAAAAACATCGAGCAGCGGAAGCAGACCATCATGAAAGTCTGCCAGTCGATTGTGCGCCGCCAGACCGATTTTCTAGCCCGGGGCCTCGATTACTTGCGGCCGATGATGATCAAAGAGGTGGCCGAGGAGGTTGGCGTACATCCTTCCACCGTGAGCCGCGCCGTTGCCAGCAAGTACGTCCACACACCCCAGGGCGTTTTCGAATTGCGCTACTTCTTTTCCGAGGCCGTGCAGGGCCCTTCCGGCGCCGATACACCGCTGCTGCTCCTGAAACGCAAGGTGAAGAAGATGATCGATGATGAGGACCGGACGCGGCCCCTCACGGACGAGCAGATCACCGCCTTGCTCCAGGCCGAAGGCATCAACGTGACACGCCGGACCGTCGCAAAATATCGCGAAGATATGAAGATTCCGTCCACGCATCAACGCCGCGTGCGGAATTAATCGCGCGTATCTATCCAACCTTGCGCGCGATCGATTTGGCTTGCAGGAATAACATCAAATAATCCGGACCGCCGGCTTTGGAATCGGTTCCCGACATATTGAAGCCGCCGAACGGGTGCGCTCCGACCATGGCTCCCGTACACTTGCGGTTCAAATAAAGATTCCCGACGTGAAACTGCTCCGTGGCCTGCCGTAGATGCTCCGGGTTGTTAGAGTATACGGCGCCTGTGAGGCCGTACTGCGAATCGTTGGCCAGCTCCAGCGCATGTTCGAAATCCCGGGCTTTCGTCACCGCGAGCACCGGCCCAAAAATCTCCTCTTGGAAAATTCGCGCTTTCGCATCCACATCGGCAACAATCGCAGGCGGAACAAAATAGCCTTCGCCATCCGCGTCCGTGCCCCCGGTGAGCAAGCGGCCTTCCTGTTTCCCGACCTCGATGTATTCCAGAATGGTCTTGCGCGCCCCTGCGCTAATCACCGGTCCCATGTAATTCGCCGGGTCGTCCGCTGGCCCGACCCGCAGCGATTTGGCTTTGCTTGTGAGCTTTTCTAGAAACGGTTCGTAGACCTGAGCATCCACAATAGCGCGCGAGCATGCGGAACATTTCTGGCCTTGATACCCGAACGCCGATACCAGGACACCTTCGACCGCCTTGTCCAGATCGCTTTCTGCGTCGACAACAATGGCGTCCTTGCCGCCCATTTCCGCGACCACCCGCTTAATCCAAATCTGGCCCGGCTGCGTCTTCGAAGCGAGTTCGTTAATCCGCAGGCCGACATCGCGGGACCCCGTGAAGGCTATGAAGCGCGTTTTGGGGTGTTCCACCAGCACATCACCCACCGCCGACCCGCTGCCCGTAAGCACCGTGAAACTCTCTTCCGGGAATCCGGCTTCGAGCAGCACCTCCGCAAACTTCGCGGCAATTGTCGGAGTTTCGCTCGAAGGCTTCAGGACCACCGTATTTCCCGTAACGAGAGCAGCCACCGTCATCCCCGCCATGATCGCCAGCGGAAAATTCCAGGGTGGAATGACCACTCCTACCCCGAGCGGAAGGTACATTAGTTGATCGTCTTCCCCAGGGAGCTGCACCACCTTTTGTGGGCCCGCCAGCCGCAGCATTTCGCGCGCATAGAACTCGCAGAAGTCTATGGCCTCGGAGACGTCCGCCTCAGCCTCCGGCCAGGTCTTGCCCGATTCGTAAATCAGCCAGGCGTCGAACTCCATTTTGCGGCGCCGCAGGATTCGCGCCGCATCGAGTAGCATCCGGACGCGCTCCGCCGCCGGTGTGCGGCACCATTTGGAGGAATAGGCATAGGCGCACTCAATCGACCGTTTCGCCAGATCCGGCGTGGCCTTATGATGGGTCCCCACCACCTGGCGCGTGTTCGACGGATTTACGGAAATCAGCCGGTCGCCGGTCGCGATCCAATCGCTGCCGATGCGGAGCTGATAGTCATGGCCAAACTGCCCACGAACTTGCTCAAGCGCCTGTTCCATCGCCGCGCGATTGGCGGGAATAGAGAAGTCGGTGTATGGTTCGTTCCGGAATTCCGGTAGCGTTTCCATACCTTCATAGTGGCACGGCGGCAAAGCCGGTTTTGGCATCGGCCGTAATCCGCGCGAACGCCACCTCGGAATCGTGAGAAAACCCGCAGACCCAGTCTCCCGCGGCAGCGGCGTCGAGCCACCCGACTTTGGTCTCGATGCTCTCAAGCGGGTAGAGATCGAACGCCGCTATCCAAGTAGGCCGGACGTGGTGCCTCGTGGGCACCAGATCGGAAAAGAAGCAGAAAGTACGCCCGCAGCTCTCCGCGGTAATCACCACCATGTCGCGATTGTGGCCGGGCGCGCGGCGCATCCACAACCCGGGCGCGACTTCGTAATCACCTTCGACCAGCATCATCTGGCCGGAATTCACAAGCGGGTCATAGTTGGCATCGATGTAACTCACCCGGTCCCGTGCGAGCCGCTCATGTGCATGCTCCCATTCGCCTCGGACCGCAACATATCGCGCCTTGGGAAATGCCGGAACGGCGCTCCCGTTGGTGAGGATCGTGTTGCCCCCGCAATGATCCCAGTGCAAATGGCTGTTGACCACGATATCGATAGCGTCTGGATCGTAGCCGTGGCGCGCCACTACCTCGCTCAGCGGCTCCGCCTCGGGCGCAAGCTTCATGCGCTCGCGTGCGCGCGCGTCCGGTTTATCGCCGCCTCCGGTTTCTACCAGAATGGTGTGCTCTCCGGTCTCGATCAGATAGCAATTGAAGGCGCACGGAATCCGGTTCTGCTCATCGGCCGGAATCTTCGGTGCCCATAAGGTCTTCGGGACTACTCCGAAGAACGTGCCGCCATCCCACCAGTAGACAGAGTCGCGGATCAGGGAGATCTCAAAATCCCCCACGGTAAGTTTAGACATCCGCTCGAGAGTCGCCCCGCACCAGCCTGCAGCCGCGTTCAAACAGATCGGCAGCGTCCTCCACCAGCTTTCGCCCGCGCTCGAACAGCTCACGTCCGGCATCCACCGCGTCGCGAGTGGTTCCGGTGACGGCGTCCTTGCCTTGCTGCGTCTTGTCAGCCAGAAACTGGCGAGTGTCTCTACCGCGCCGCGGAGCGTACAAAATGGTGGCTACGGTCCCGATGATGGCGCCGGCGAGGAACCACGCCAACCTGTTGCTCGTCTGATCCAGCGCATCGCCTGCGTCATCTGCAACTCGAACTGGTACGGACATGTGCAGTCTCCGTGAGAGCGGCTTTGCGCCGCGCTTTCAACATTCTGCGATATCCTTGAGGCATGGCGCAAGATCCCGAAGAGCAGCATGACGAGGACCAGATCGATACCTCGCACGATCTCGACATGATCCCGCTATTCAGTTCCTCAAACATCGGTGCCGAGATGGAAGCCAACGCGATCCATTCGATGCTGACGGCGAACGGAATTCCCTCCGTAGTGGTGGGAGCCACTACCATTCCGTCGCTGGAGTTTCAGGTGCAGGTGCCCCGGGCCGTGGCCGCCGAAGCCGAGCACCTTTTAGAAGAGGCGCAGGCCGCCGGACCCGAAGCCGCCGCCGAAGCCGAACGGGCCAGCGAAGAGCAGTAACGCGCTGCGTCCCGATCCTTGGGTCCTGGTACTCCTTCGCATTTAAGTAGGACGGTCGTGCCTTTCGCCGATCAATTCTAAGAGCCACAATTGCTGCATGGATCTCCTTCCATGCCCCGCCGATCCGGATGAGACGACGGAGGCATATCTTCTTGGCCGCCTTCCCGAGAACGAGAGTGCCGCATTCGAAGATCACTTCCTGAGCTGTCCGCAATGCAGTGAGCACTTGCAATTCACCAAGAGCTTCATCGATGCGATGCGGAATGCCGCCAAACGAACGCTTCAGAGCCTTGCCGTCAGCGCGGGCCGCTAAATCCTCGCTCCCGCCGAAGCCGAACACGAACGCCAGTTAGTCGAGTCAGGCCCATTTCCGCCGGAAGCTGCCGCCTCATTGACATCTAGCTCCGATTCCGATATAACGAAATCCGAGCTATGAAAGCAGACCTCACCCCGTTCCTGCCTCTCTCGCCGCCGGCGCTATATATCCTGCTGGCCTTGGCCGGTGAAGACCGGCATGGGTACGGGATCATGCAGGAGGTTGCGCGGCAATCCGGCGGGCAATTCAAGCTCGGTCCGGGAACCCTCTACGACAACCTCCAGAAGCTAGTGCAGAAGAAGATGGTGGCCGAAGCACCCCACCCCTCGGCTGACGATGATCCGCGCCGCCGGTATTACCGTCTAACGCCATTCGGGCGCGATGTGCTGCGCGCCGACATCGCGCGCCTGGAAACTGTGGTTCGCGAAGCTCGCGGCGCTCTCGGCCGCGTTCCATCTCCCAGGAGGGCCTGATGCGAACTCTGTACCGCTTCCTCGTTAGGCTGCATCCGCTCGATTTCCGCGTCGAGTTCGGCGGCGAAATGCTGTGGATTTACGATGAAGCCGCCGCCACCATCGGCGTCTTTCCGCTGTTGACTGACGCGCTGATGTCTCTCGGCCGGCAGTGGCTGCTCCGCTCGGACGTTTGGAAGTTCGGCATCGGCGTGATCGTGAATGCCACGTTGTTGTCGGTTCTGTTCATGGGTCCGGGATTCCGCTGGGGCCCGCCAAAGAAAGGGTCGGGCACCGGCTCCGTACAGGCCGGGCTCGGACTCGCATGGGCTCTACCCGACCCTCCGCCTCACCATTACAAACTCTACCTGATGGTGGAGAAGGCCCCGGCATGGGACCGCGACCCGGAAAAATAGCTCATTCTCGAACTGCGCGGCATTTAACGGCAGGTTCGGGATGAGCCTTCCCCCGCCGTTTACCTCCGGACTTTCATCGCGACGGCGTTTTTACGTGCGCGGTCGCTTGCCGTGTTTCAGTCTTGATCTCGGTTCATCGCGGGACCTACTTGGACTCCTCCATCGCCTTCTTAAGCTTTCCGACTAAACGGTCGGCGAGTTTTCGCTCACCCCCTCGATGAAAGACACCAAAAAACAGGTTCCGGTCGCCTGCTTCATCAGACCAGAGTATGGTTGACTCGGTCCTATCAAGCACTGAGATCGTCCCGTTTACATTGTCATGGAGGCCCAAGTACCGGCCGGTGATCTTGTTAACAGGCCCCTTCTCTTCAGTGTTGACTCCAGTTATGATTCCATCCGCGTCTTCCTGCTTTAGAACTACGCGAAGACTCCCTTTGAACTGCTTAGCTATTTCGGCCCTCAGATATTGATCCAAATCGTTCGGCATCGGCTCAATGTAGATGTTATGAATCGATTTCAGCACTGGGGCGTCGTGCCCGTAATTAATGCCGCAAAAGCTTACTGCTACGATTCCAAAAGCTAGCGCCCTGAGGCCACCTTTGCACGTAAGTGTCATGTGAAATAGATAAACAACTTCGCGCGGTACCGTCCAGAGTGGAAGGCATAGTACCGGTTAGCGACCGGTGTTTTGGTGGCGGACCACCCGCACTCCCGGACCCCTTCCCCCTAAACCCAGCTCCCTACGCGCGCTTCTTACTCGAGCGTCGCAAGCCGAGAGCCCCGAGTGCCAGGAATCCGGCGGCAGCCAGACTCCACGTCGACGGTTCCGGGGCAACGTCTATCTTGCCGAAAAGGCCGTGAGTCTGACCATTGATTCCGGCGGTAAAGTAAACCGCATTCGGGTCTGATCCGCTGCCGCCGTTGCTGCGAACTTCGAGTGCCCACAGGCCGGAATTCACAATAGGGTTGCCCGAGGCGTCCGTGATGGTGCCCATGAAAGCGCCGCTCACGGGATCATAAGCATTGATTTCGCCGTTCCCGAAATTTCCCACCAGAAGGTCGTTACTGAAGCTGCCGAAGCCCGAGGGTGCGATGGTAATGCCCCAGGGCACATCCAGTTGTCCACCCGTGATCAGCCGCCTGGTGAAATTGCCGTTGAGATCGTACACGTCTACATACCCGAGTCCGCTGCCGAATACGGGACGGCCGCTTGATCCAAGCTCGGCATACTCCACGTAAAGACTGGTGCCGATGGTTTGAATGTTGTAGGGCTCGTAACCGGAGATCGGGCTTGGATCGGTAAACGATCCGGATAGCGTCGTCGAGGCGAAGGTGGAATCAAAAACCTGTATGCCGCCTCCAGGAGCAAAGTCGGCCGCGTACAGAAAATTGCCTCTGCCGTTATTCGCCAGCGCCAGGCCTGTGTAGACTGAGCCGCTCGTACCGGCCACAGCCGTAGCGGCGCCGCCGCCATTCCACGCGTCCACCGTGCCGCTGAGGGTGTCGAATATGAATGTAGATGGCGTTCCGTTCAGCAGAAAATTAGAAGGGATACCGGCAAAGACCTGTCCCGTAGGACCTGCGGGCTGAGGGCTTGCAGGGGGAACCGTCACAGTTAACGCCTGCTTGGCGCCCGCGCCATTGTACAGGGTTGACGTGTCGCTTCCCTGGTTCGAAAGCCAAAACGGACTCGTTGCGCTGAACGAGACTCCCCACGGGTTCACGAGGTTAGGATCCGTTACCGGCGCTAATCCGGGGACGTCGGACACCAGGTTGGTTTGCCCGAATACATCAGCCAAGAGTTTGCCAGAGGGCGTAGCGGCCGCAGCTACGACGGCCAGGCCAAGAATGAACTTTCTCATAGATATACAACCTCCGCGACGCCTGAAATATCGGCAGGCAGAGATCATTATGATGGAACGTTCCCCGAATGGACCGACGGATCGTGTTAACTCTCAGGTAAATTCTTGGAAGCCGGGAATTAGTGTTTTGGCTTACAGTTTCGCGGCT
>JAFAWA010000317.1 GCA_019242155.1 Terriglobia bacterium
GTGGACGCAGACGTGGCTGTCGCAGTAACTATTGCAGTGCTCATAGAGACTCAAGGGAAATCATTAATTATGGCAGGAGCGAGCCGACCCGTCAAACTGGATTCTTTTCTTTTCTGATGGAAGGTGAGCCGGGAGAAGAGGGTTGCCCGCATGTTGCTGCGTGCTACGCTATTTCGAGATCCCCATGTCCGTGACTCGCGAGAAAGCGCAATTGATGAGCGCTTCGGAAATCGACCGCACGCTGGTGCGCCTGGCTCATGAGATTCTGGAAAAGACACGCGACCTGGAGAAGCTGGCATTTATCGGGGTCCGGCGGCGCGGCGTTCCCCTGGCGGAGCGGCTGGCACAGAAGATCGAGGCGTTGGAGAAACGTCAGATACCGGTAGGCGTACTCGACATCAATTTATATCGCGACGATCTCACCACTGTGGATATTAAGCCCGTGGTCAGCGCGACAGAAATCCCCTTTTCGGTCCAGGACCGCGATATTGTGCTCATGGACGACGTGCTTTACACCGGACGGACGACGCGCGCGGCCCTCGATGCGCTTTTTGACCATGGCAGGCCTTCACGGGTTCGGCTTTTGGTGCTCATTGACCGGGGCCATCGCGAACTGCCCATCGAAGCCCGCTTCATCGGGCGCGTGGTGCAGACCACAGATGACGAAATCATCGAAGTGAAATTTCGCGAGATCGACGGGATGGAGAAGGTGCTGCTGGTGGAGAAGGCCGCTGCGGGCGAAGTCGCCTGAGTATGCCGGCCGGACTGCTAGGAATCGAGGAGCTGGAACGCACCGAAATTGAAGCCATCCTTGCCCGAGCGAAGGATTTTCAACCGCTACAAAGCCAGTCGCAGAAGAAGCTGGACGCGCTTCGCGGCAAGATGATCGTGAATCTGTTTTACGAGGCTTCAACGCGCACCCGAACCAGTTTTGAGATTGCGGCCAAGCGCATGGGAGCGGATGCGGTTTCGATTACCGCCGCCGCATCCAGCGTTTCGAAGGGTGAATCGCTGGTAGACACGTTGAATACGCTGGCCGCTATGCACCCGGATGCGATAGTGATGCGGCACGCGGCCTCGGGCGCGCCGCATTTCCTCGCGCGCTACTTGCCCACTCCCATCATCAACGCCGGGGACGGCACGCACGAACATCCGACTCAGGCCCTTCTCGACGCGCGCACGATTTTGGACCGGCGCAGCCGCCTCGAGGGGCTTCGCGTGGCCATCATAGGGGATATCGCGCACAGCCGGGTGGCCCGCTCGAACATTCACCTTCTGGCGAAATTCGGAGTAGAGATCGTGCTCTGTGGGCCTGCGTCTCTGCTGCCGCAAGAGTTGGCGCAATTAGCGCCCGGGGTCTCGCTCACCACAGATATTTGCGATGCGATCCGCGGCGCAGATGTGATCATGATGCTCCGGGTACAACTCGAGCGGCAGCACGAGGCCAGTTTTCCGGCAAGCGAGTATTTTCAGTTCTACGGTCTTCGCCTGGAACATCTTGACCTGGCTAAGCCGGACGCGATCGTGATGCATCCAGGGCCCATCAACCGCGGGCGGGAGCTATCTTCGGAGGTGGCCGATTTTCAGCGGTCGGTGATTTTGAATCAGGTGGAGAACGGCATTGCGGTGCGCATGGCCGTGCTCGAGAGAGTGATTGGATAGAGCGTGGCGATCCTGATCAAGAACGGATGGGTGATCGATCCTGCGTCGGGCACGGACCGCGTCGCGGACGTGCTGATCGACGAAGGCAAGATCGCGGGTGTCGGGCCCGATCTCGCGTTTTCCGGAGCGGAACTATTCGATGCCAGCGAGTTGATCGTTGCGCCCGGGTTTATCGACATGCACGTGCATCTACGCGAGCCGGGTTTCGAACATGCGGAAACCATTGAAAGCGGTTCGCGCGCGGCCGCAGCGGGCGGATTCACCTCCATCTGCGCGATGCCGAACACCAAGCCGGTGAATGACAGCGCTACAGTCACGAGCTATATTGTGGAGCGCGCGCGGCGCTTTGCGGCGGTGAATGTGTTCCCGATCGGCGCGATCACCAAGGGCAGCGCGGGAGAGGAACTGGCGGCAATCGGCGCAATGCACTCGGCCGGCGCGGTGGCGGTTTCCGATGACGGCCGGCCCGTCATGAACTCGCGGGTGATGCGGCGCGCCATGGAGTTTGCGCGGTCTTACGATCTGCCCGTTATCGACCATTGCGAGGACCTGAATCTCAGCGCCGGCGGCGATATGCACGAGGGATTGCTGTCGGTACGATGGGGCCTGCGCGGGATTCCTGCCGCCTCCGAAGATGTGATCGTGGCCCGTGATCTTGTGCTGGCTGAATTGACGGGCGTACGCTTTCACGTGGCTCACATCTCGACGCGGAACTCGGTCGCCATGGTCGAATTCGCGCGGCGGCAGCGGCTTGCCGTGACGTGCGAAGCCACGCCCCACCACTTCTCACTCGCCGATGAGGAGATGCGGCCGTATGACGGCAATTACAAGATGAAGCCTCCCCTGCGCGCTACTTGCGACCGCAGCGCCGTGGTGGATGGTATTGTGGCGGGGACGGTGAGTGTGATTGCAACCGATCACGCTCCGCATCCGGGTGACGAGAAGATGCAGGAGTTTGAGCGCTGTCCCTTCGGCATCATCGGCCTGGAGACTGCTCTGGGCCTGGCGCTCGAAGAGCTGGTGCATCCCGGGCACATCACACTGGCCCGCATGGTCGAGTTATTCACGGCCGGACCGGAATCGGTGATGCGCCTCGGCCGCGGCACACTCCAGCTTGGGGTACCGGGCGATGTGACCATCTTCAGCACCGGCCTGGAGTGGACTTATGACGTGAACCAGTCTTCTTCGCGCAGCCGGAATTCGCCTTTCCATGGCCGCACCTTTCGCGGCGGGCCGATGGCGACGGTGG
>JAFAWA010000050.1 GCA_019242155.1 Terriglobia bacterium
GCAGCTCAAGGATGTCGGCCAGCGCACCGCCACGGCGGACCAGGTGATCAACCGCCTCCGCCCTCGATTGGCCCGAATTCCAGGCGCTACGCTCTACCTGCAAGCCGTACAGGACATCAGCGTGGGTGGACGAGCGGGCAATTCGCAGTACCAATACACCCTGCACGCGGACAATCTGAACGATCTGGCCTCCTGGTCGCAGAAGTTGCTCGACAAGATGCGGGGATTGCCCGAGATCCGCGATGCGAACACCGATCAGCAGAACAAAGGGCTCCAATCCAACCTCGTAATCGATCGCGATTCGGCGGCGCGGCTGGGCCTCTCCACGGCCGCTATCGACCAGGCCCTCTACAACGCCTTTGGACAACGCGACGTTTCGACCATGTTCACGTCCCTGAACCAGTATTTCGTGGTGATGGAAGTGGACCCGAGATTTCAGCAGGATCCCAGTTCGCTGGGCGGAATTTATATCCGCGCCCCAAACGGAAACGAGGTTCCGTTAGCCTCCGTCGCTCATCTGGAGGTCACCAGCACCACGCTCGCTGTGAACCACCAGGGCGTGTTTCCCTCGGTAACCCTTTCTTTCAACCTCGCACCGGGAGTGGCCTTGGGCCAAGCCGTGGAGGCCATCAATCAAGCCGCGCGCCAGATCGGAATGCCCGCCAGTGTGCAAGGGAGTTTTCAAGGTACCGCGCAGGCCTTCCAAGCTTCACTCGCCAATGAGCCGTACCTGATCCTGGCCGCTCTGATTGCCGTGTACATCGTCCTCGGGATGTTATATGAAAGCTACATCCACCCGATCACGATTCTTTCAACCTTGCCCTCGGCGGGAGTGGGCGCTTTGCTCGCGTTGCTGCTGACCGGGCGGGAACTCAGCGTCATCGCGCTCATCGGTATCATTCTGCTGATCGGCATCGTCAAGAAGAACGCCATCATGATGATCGATTTTGCGCTTGCAGCGGAGCGCCAGGAGGGAAAAAATTCCCGTGATGCGATCTACGAAGCGTGCATTCTGCGTTTCCGGCCGATCATGATGACGACCATGGCCGCATTGCTCGGCGGAGTACCGTTAGCGTTGGGCGGTGGAGCGGGTTCAGAACTGCGGCAGCCGCTAGGCATTACCATCGTGGGCGGCCTGATCGTGAGCCAAATGCTTACGCTGTTCACCACGCCTGTGATCTACCTGTACCTCGACCGCTTGCGCCTGTGGGCCTCCAGAGTGATACCGCACCGGTCTCCCCGGCCGGTTCCGGGAGTGGGATAGCTGGATCAGCTAGTTCGAGAACGCAATCACCGCGCCGCCGCACAAGATCAACGCGCCGCCTAACAGCACCCCGCGCGTCGGCCACTGGCCGAACATCAGAACTGAAAGAATCTGTGCCACCAGGAAAAAGAACACAACATACATTCCAAGCAGCCGGCCGAATTCCCACGGGGGCGTATTGACGGTCCAACCATAGAGGAACAGCACCACGGCCCCGGCCAGGCAGAATCCCAGGCGCGCGTGCGGCGCGGTACTGCGGATCCCCGAACGGACCAGCGCATCGCCCGCGGCTTCGAGCGCGGCAGCCATAAATAAGACAACCAGGGCCAGACCCTTGGACATCGGTTTCATCATCGCATCCCTTCTCCTCCGGCACGCTAGAATTGTTGTCGTGACCGGAAAGCTTGGTTCCGTGCTGCTCGTGGCTTTAGCGGCCTGGGGACAGAAAAAGCCGATAACCATCGACGCGCTTCGGGGCGCGGCGCGCGCCGGGAGGAACGTGACCTGGGCCCCGGACGGCAAATCGTTCGCTTTCCTCGAGCGCGGCGAGTTGAAAGTTTATGACGTCACGTCCCGCAAAGCCAAATCACTGGTGACCGTTTCGGATTTGGCGGCGGCCGCCGCGAGCGGGTCTTCAGCCGGCCGGCCATACGAATGGACGAACCGTCACGCGCGTACCGATGAGATGGAGTGGTCGCAGGACAGCAAATCGCTGCTCTATGCCGCGGAAGGCGATCTCTTCATGATCCACGCGTCCGGCGGAGAGTGGGCGCAGCTCACAAAAACACCGGAAGCAGAACTGGATCCCAAGTTTTCGCCGGATTGCCGCAAAGTAGCTTTTCGGCGCGGTTGGGATCTCTATGTCGTGGATATCGCGACGAAGAGAGAAACGCGGCTCACCTTGGCCGGTTCGGAGGTTTTGCGCAACGGCGGGTTGGATTGGGTCTATCCCGAGGAGATCGGCCTGGACACTGCTTTCTGGTGGTCGCCCGATTCCCGATTCGTTGCCTACCTCCAGTTCGATGTCTCTCAGGAACCGCTCTTCCCCCACGGCGACCTGTTACGGCCGCGCGCGATCTATGAGCCCGAGCGCTACCCGCAGGCCGGCGAGCACAATGCGACGATTCGCCTGGGCGTAGTTCCCGCCGCGGGCGGGCGCACGCGGTGGCTCGAGGCCGCGCGAACGGACGAGTCCGGGCTGCTGGCGCGCGTGGGTTGGCTGCCCGATTCACAGCGCCTTTACTTTGTGCGGTTAAACCGTGTGCAGAACCGCCTCGAGGCGCTTGCGGTTGCCGTCGATAGCGGAAAAGCGCTGGCGCTGTTTCGTGAATCGGATCAGTACTGGATCAATCTGCGGGGCGATCTGCAGTTTCTGAAAGACGGCCAGCATTTTCTGTGGACCAGCGAGCGCGACGGCCACCGGCATGTATATCTGTACGCCAACGACGGCACTGACGTGAAACAGGTGACCCGCGGCGATTGGGAAGTCTTCGGAATCACGGCTGTCGATGACGTGAATAAGCGGCTGTTTTACACTTCGAGCGAGCCGACCCATCTAGAAAAGCATCTGTACGTAATCGATTGGGACGGCCGCAACAAGCGGCGGCTTACCGAGGAGCCCGGCATGCACGAAATCTCCATGGCGCAGAGCGGGGCTTTCTACCTGGATACGTTCTCCAGTTTGAGAACCGCTCCCCGCACGGTGCTGCATTCAGGAGATGGCCGTGCGCTAGGCCTCTACAGAGAACCGGAGCGGCGCGAGACGGAAGAGTACGCGGTTTTACCGGCCGAAATCCTGAGCTTCGCCGGGGCCGACGGCATACAGTTATATGGCCGGTTGATTCGGCCGGCGGGTTTCCAATCAGGCCGTCAATATCCGGTAGTGGTGACGGTCTACGGCGGACCCGATATCTCGTTGCCCGTACATAACGAATGGCCGGGAATCACCATGGATCAGGCATTGGCGCATCACGGCTACGTCGTGTGGCAGGCGGAAAACCGCGGCGGCGCGGGCCGCGGCCACGCTTTCGAAACCTCGATCTATCACAAGCTGGGAGTCACTGAACTGGCCGACCAGGTGGCTGGAGTGCGGCACCTGATTTCGCTCGGTTTTGCCGATCCGAAACGCATCGGCATCCGCGGGGCGAGCTACGGCGGGTTCATGACCGTAAATGCGCTGCTGAATGCATCCGATGTGTTTCGTGCCGGTTTCGCAACGGCGCCGGTTACAAGCTGGCTGAACTACGACAGCATCTATACGGAGCGTTATATGGGCCTGCCGGCGGAGAACGAAAAGGGGTACAGCGAAACGGCTTTGGCCCGCTCGGCGGGCAATCTCAAAGGCAAGCTCATGCTGGCGCATAATTTTGAGGATGACAACGTCCTGTTTCAAAACACTCTTCAATTGACCAGCGCTCTCCAAACCGCCGGAAAACAGTTCGAAATGATGCTCTACCCGCAGAAGACACACGGCATTACCGGGCCGGACCTGCGGCACGAGAATCAACTGATGCTGGACTTTTTCGATCGCGCCCTAAAATAGGCGAGACTCCTCGGCTCGGCAGAAACATCGCGATTCCAGTTGACAGCGAACGTGCATCAAGTTTCAATGTGACGTTTGGCACGCTACGCCAACTGGGTCAGCGTTCCAATCGAGACCACACTCAGAAGGGATTCCAATGTTCAAATCGCCGATAACCGCAGCAGCCACGGCACTCATTGTCGCCATGCTGCCCGCGTCTGCCCAGCAGATTCGAAACGACGACGGGTCGGTTGCCACCGCCGAGCCCCCGATTCACATACGGGCGCAGCCTCGTAGCGATACACCCAGTGGTGTCTTCCCGGCTCAAATGAGAAAGGCCTATGGCATCGATCAACTGGCGAATCAAGGCGCCGGACAGATCATCGGAATCGTGGACGCATTCGACGATCCCAACATCGAAGCTGATCTGGGCGTGTTCACGACCCAGTTTGGCCTTGCGCCCTGCACTACCGCCAATGGCTGTTTTCAAAAGGTTTATGCGTCCGGCTCGCAACCGGCAACCAACCCCGGTTGGACTCTGGAGATGTCGCTCGATGTCGAGTGGGCGCACGTCATTGCTCCGCAAGCCACAATTCTTTTAGTGGAAGCGGCGAGCGCCAATTTTACCGATCTCTTTGCCGCGGTGGACGTGGCGGTACAGCATGGCGCGAGCGTGGTTTCGATGAGTTTCGGCGGCCGTGAGTTTTCAAGCGAAACTGCGAATGATTCTCACTTCAGCGTGCCCAATGTGACCTTCGTGGCTTCTTCGGGCGACAGCGGACATGGCGTCGAATATCCCGCGGCGTCGCCCTTTGTCCTGGGTGTCGGCGGCACCACCCTGACGATCCAGCCGGACGGCACCTATGTCAGCGAGACTGCCTGGAGCGGCTCGGGCGGCGGGGTGAGCCGTTTTGAAGTGGAACCGGCCTATCAGAACACAGTCCAGCAGACAGGGGCACGCACGGTTCCCGATATCGCCATGGATGCCGACCCCAATACCGGCGTTCCGGTGTTCGATTCCATCAACTTCCAGGGGCACGTAAACTGGACCCAGGTGGGCGGCACCAGCCTCGCCGCGCCGATGTGGAGTGCTTTAATTGCAATCGCCAATTCGTCGCGTGCGGCATTGAGCAAGGCACCGCTGACCGCTGTGCAAACGCCTATCTACTCGACCCTATTCACAGATCTGAACGACATAGCCGGCGGCAGCAACGGCCGGTGTCCGTTAGCATGCAAAGCCGTCCCGGGCTATGACCAGATTACCGGCCTCGGCTCTCCTATGGCGAACGCGCTCATTCCAGCGCTCGTCGCCTTGCCATAGGGCGGCGGAACACAGTGACTACCGGTCAGCCGCTCCCGGCTGACCGGATACGAAGAAGGATTGCGGCGGCGCTTCGTAGGCTAGCTCGCCGAGCCCGAGGCTGACCGGTTCGGCTCCCACAGCGTTTCCGGCGTGCCGGTAATGTGCGTCACCCACCGGCTGGACACAAACAGCCAATCGCTCAACCGGTTCAAATACCGTACCGTCTCCGGCGGAATTGTATCCTCGCGCCAAAGCGCGACACAGGCGCGTTCGGCGCGCCGGCAAATCGTACGGCAGATATCGAGCGCGGCGTTCAGGCGGCTGCTGCCCGGCAAAACGAAAGAGCGCAGTTGGGGCAGATCCTCATTCATGCGATCCATTTCCGTTTCCAGTTGCTGAATGTCCGCCTCGGTGATGCGCGCCTGTTTCGGATGCACATCTTCCGGCAAAGTGGCCAGAATCGATCCTAGGTTAAACAGTTCATGCTGAATGCGAAGCAGCATCGAAACCAAGGGCGTCAGGCGAGGCTCCGCCTGCGCTTGTTCCGCCGCGGTCACGCGCGCCGCTCCCACAAACGAATTGAGTTCATCGACATTGCCATAGGCGTGAATGCGCAGTCCGTCCTTGGGCACGCGCTGCCCACCAGCCAGGCTGGTGGTTCCGTCATCGCCTCGGCGGGTGTACACGCGGTTGATCGCCATGCGAGGGCTTTGAAAAGGTTCGTGAGGCATGTTTCCGGTTCGAGTGTACACTATCGTTAACCTTCGCACGCCTCGACCGCGATTCCGCGCTGAACGATTTCGGATGCCGGTGAACCGAGGAGATTTACAGGGGCTCGAGCGCCGGCTCTACACCCGCGCCCTCGGGTTTTCCGAGGGTTGCCAGATGGCCGCGCACTAATTCCACGTCCACTGCATTCGGCTCAAGTTCCAGATACTTGCTTATGTGCTCCCGCGCCCCGTTCAGATCGCCCTTGGCCTCGAGAATGCGCCCAAGCACATACTCCTCTCGCGGCTTCTTGTGCTTCGGATCCAAGCGGAGCGCCTCCTCTATACTCATTTCCGCGCCGGACAGGTCTTTGAGTTCATACCGTGCCACGGCCCGGTGCAGGTATGCTTCGGAGTAGATGTGTTTGACATCCACTTTGAGCAGCGTATCCGCGATTTTGGAAGCGTCCTCCCAATCCTTCATCTTCACGCAGACGCGGACCAGCGTCACATAGGGCGGAAGCAGCTTGGGATCTGCATCGATTGCATGCTGATACGCATCGCGGGCCTCGGCCGGCATCTCCAGCCGTTCGTAGACGACGCCGAGCGCATGCCAACCCTGCGCAAATTTCGGAGAGGCCTTAACCGCGGCCTGCAGTTCACGCATGGCCTCGGCAAAGTCCGATTTATCGACGGCTTTCATGGCCGCGTCAAACGAGCCTTTGGAGCGGCCCGGAGTGTTGCTCGCGCTGGTGATGATGGCGTAAGGATCGGCTACGGGGCTCGAGAGCACCAGCGGCGGCAGCGTTGAGGTCGGGTCATGGGAAGTCGCATTCAGCCCCGAGATCGGTATGGTACTCGAAACGTAACCGGCGTGTGTCGCCCGCAAGTAGCATGCCCGCGTGGCGAACGCGTCCATCTCCATGTTCCAGACGAACTCACCCTTCTTATTGGTTGTCGGGCCCGGCGCGGACCCGGAACTGTCACTACAAATCCGCTCTATCCCAACCGAAACCGGGGGTGGGGAGCCGTCCTCCATCACGACCGTCCCTTTTAAGATGACCCGGTAGGTATCGGCAAAAGCGGGTTTGCAGAAATTCAAAATACCCGCGAGCAGAGAGAGCGATAAGAAGACACGTGCTGCGGCCATGGCGCCTCCCGGTCCCTTGGGTATATCACAAAAGCGCGGCGATAGCTCAGGCTCCGACTTATTCTCTGCAATACTGTCTCAGTGAACGCCCGTTGTAGCTGGGTCCCGCCCTGGGCGGCCGCTGGAGCGTGCGCCGTTTTGCTTTTCCTGCTCAACGCGCTACTGTGCCGCGAACTCTTCACGGTGGAGTTTACGGAACGGATGGAATCTATCGAGAGTTCGTATATTGCAATCAGTCACTGGATCGCAACTCACTGGGGTCATCTCAATTGGTTTCCGCTTTGGTTCGACGGCATGCCTGTGAATCAGGTCTACCAGCCGGGGTTTCACACCGCAGTCGCAGCTATCGGCAAGGTGACCGGCTGGAGTTCCGCGCGTGCCTATCATTTTTTCACCGCGCTCGAATATTGTCTTGGTCCTGCGACATTTTTTCTTCTCTGCTATAGAGCCACTAAGTGGCTCGGCTATTCTCTAGTGACCGCCCTGACTTACTCACTGATTTCTCCCGCCAACCTATTAGTCCCCGCATTCAGATCCGATACCGGAAACCTGATTACGGGACGCCGGTTCATTGTCCTGGTGCGTTATGGAGAAGGGCCGCACACTGCGGCCCTAATGTTGCTTCCGCTCACTCTTCTGGCGGTGCATTACGCAGTCGCCGAGCGCCGCAGGTGGGCAATCGCGCTAGCTCCTCTCAGCCTAGCCGCCGTGGTGCTCACGAATTGGCCCGGCACTACGGGCCTTGTGATGGCACTCGCCGCTTATGTCTTTTCGCGATTCGGCGCGAGCCGCCCTGTTCACTGGCCGACGATGCTTGGGATCGCCGCAATCGCCTACATGCTCGCGTGCGCGTGGGTTCCTCCGTCGATTATCCGGCTCGTGCAAAAAAACGCACAGGAGTCTGACGGCACTGCGTTAGGCTATCAGCAATTCGCCGGCTTTGCCGCGATGGTCGCCGTCTTACTCGTTCTCCACTACGTTTTTCGCAAGTGGGAAGTTCTTCCTTGGTTTCGCTTCTTTGCCTATTTCGCCGTGATTACCGGTTCGATCTCGATCGGCCATGAATGGTTTGGCTGGCGTTTGCTGCCGCAGTCCCAGCGCTTCCAACTCGAATTTGAGATGGCCTTTTGCGGCCTCGCCGTTTGGATCACCAAATCATTGTGGGATCGATCGCCCCGAGGCGTCCGCGTCACGTGCGCCGCGGCCCTCGCAGTAATGTGCGCGTACCAAGCAATCCGGCTGCGCGAGTTGGCAATCGACCAGACGCGTCCTATCGACATCACTCCTACCATAGAGTACCGGATGGCCAAGTGGTTTGAGGAACACATGAACAGCCGTAGAGTCTTTGCTCCCGGCAACGTTTCATTGTGGATGAATGTCTTCACCGAAACGCCGCAGATGGCCGGCTGCTGCGACCAGGGCATTCCCGTAAAGGAGCACCGCATCGCGGATTACGCTATTTATACTGGGCAGAACGCGGGAAGCCGGGACGCCGCGGATTCCTTGTTGTGGCTGAAGGCTTACGGAGCAGATGCCCTCGGGGTTTCCGGCCCCAAAAGCACCGAGTATTTCCATCCTTTCTCGAACGCCCGCAAGTTCGAAGGCTTGCTCCCCGTTCTGTGGCGGGAGGGAGACAACGTAGTTTATTCGGTGAACCGCCGGTCACCATCACTCGCACACGTGCTCCGGGCGGAACAGCTTGTCACCGAGCCCCCGGCCAACGGGGTTCAGGTCGAAAGCCTGATACCTTATGTAAACGCGATCGAAGCACCAAACGCCCCGCAAGCCGATTTTCAATGGCTCGCAACCGATCACGCGCGAGTCACCGCGCAGTTGAAACCCGGCCAACTCGTGTCGATTCAGATCACTTATCATGCCGGGTGGCAGGCCACCATAGCCGGCCGGGCACAAAGAACCTCTTCAGACGCTCTCCGACTTCTGGTGGTTCATCCCGATTGCGCCGGTACGTGCGCCATCGATTTGCATTGGAGTCCCACTCTCGAAGTGAGAATCGCGCAATTTTCCGGAATTGCCGGCGTGCTCGCGCTGACTATTTGGGTGATTTGGTGGGCGCGACAGGACTCGAACCTGTGACCTCCTGCGTGTGAAGCAGGCGCTCTAACCAACTGAGCTACGCGCCCCGATGCAAACTCCATCTGATTTTAAACCACTCTCGCCGTTTTTGGAATTTGGCATTGCTCCGCGACTCGCACCCGCATAGCCGGGCCGCTTGAGACCAGGTATCCACCCCGATATGGTATATTTATTCATTATCGAGAATACTTAATCAATGAGCAACGTCGGCATCTTAGGCTTCAGGGGGTACAGCGGCGCAGAACTGGTTCGTTTGTTAGAAGCACATCCGCATGTAAGACCCGTTCTCCTGGAGCATCGCGAGGACACCCCCTCAGCCCCGGGTTTCCGCAACAGCAAGAGCACAGAGAAAATTCCGTTTTCACCTGAGGCCATCCGCGAAGCCGGTATTTCCCTCGTGTTCCTGGCCACTCCCCAGGAAGTTTCGATGGAACTCGCGCCGGTGATCCTCGAAACGGACGCTAGGGTTATTGATCTGAGCGGGGCGTTCCGCCTGCGGACGCCGGAAAACTACAAGCGCTGGTACAAAGAGAACCACACTCAGCCCGCGCTGCTGGCCGAAGCGGCCTACGGTCTCCCGGAATTTTGCCGCGAGCGCATCCCCGGCGCTCGCTTGATCGCCAATCCCGGCTGTTACCCGACCGCCGCCAATTTGGCTATTCGCCCGCTGATCGAGGCCGGCGTGGTCGACCGTACGGCGGGGGTCGTATGCGACGCGAAATCCGGAGTCAGCGGCGCAGGCCGGAAACCGACGCTGAAAACCAGCTTTTGCGAGGTGACCGAAAACTTCTCCGCGTACGGCATTCTGGAGCACCGGCATGTGCCGGAAGTGTTGCAGATATCGAGCCTTTCCGAGTCTGAATTCAGCTTTACCGCGCAACTGCTGCCGCTCGACCGCGGTATTCTCGAAACCGTCTATTTCCGCGCTCCGGGACTGAAAAGCGCGGA
>JAFAWA010000513.1 GCA_019242155.1 Terriglobia bacterium
GGCCCCGTTGCGCCGCGCTTCTACAATGAACGGCCAGAGGTGCACGTTCGTGCCTAAAATATTGGCGCCCCAAGCTAGAATCAGCTTGGCGTGGCGGAACTGCTCGGGCTCCGTGCCGTAGCGCACTCCCAGCGCTTCGGTCATCCCCACCATTCCGGCGGTCGAACAGATGGTGCGGTCCAGGCGGGAAGCACCCAAGCGGTGAAAGAACCGGTGGTCCATTCCCGAGCCTTGCAGATACCCTAACGTGCCGCCGTAGCTATAGGGCAGAACCGATTCAGGACCAAATTCCGCGGCGATCGCTTTCAGGCGCGCCGCGATAGAATCGAGCGCTTCATCCCAGCAGATGCGCTCGAACCGGCCCTCTCCTTTGGCGCCCGCGCGGCGCTGTGGATAGAGCAGGCGCGCGGGGGAATACTCGCGTTCCAGGTACTGCGCGACCTTGCCGCAGAGGAATCCTCGCGTTACCGGATGGTCGGGGTTACCCCGGAGCTTCGTGCCTCGGCCATCCTCGACGTGTACCAGCACGGAGCAGCAATCGGGACAATCGAGCGCGCAAACCGAGTGCCGGATCTCCGCCATCGAAAAGATTATAGCGTGGAGACGTTTACCGTTCACCTCACAAGCCGTTGAGCCCTAGGGGGCTACAATAGGTATTCGGCTTATGAGGGACGTTTTCATCTGCGATGCACTTCGTACACCGTTCGGCAGGTACGCCGGGACCTTAGCCGCAATTCGGACCGATGACTTAGCCGCCATACCCATCAGCGCCTTAATGGAGCGAAACCCCGGCGTGGATTGGGGCGAACTCGACGATGTGATTTTTGGATGCGCGAACCAGGCCGGCGAGGACAACCGCAACGTGGCGCGGATGGCGCTGTTGCTCGCCGGGATCCCCAAAGAAGTCACCGGCACCACGGTGAACCGGTTGTGCGGATCGAGTATGGATGCGGTGGGAATTGGCGCGCGGGCCATCAAGTCGGGGGAAGCGGAGTTGGTCCTCGCCGGCGGCGTGGAAAGCATGTCGCGCGCCCCATTCGTTTTGGGCAAGGCCGATACGGCGTTCAGCCGCAGCTCCGAAATCTACGATACGACCATCGGTTGGCGCTTCGTCAATCCGCTGATGAAGGCCCGGTACGGCACCGATTCCATGCCTGAAACCGCCGAAAATGTGGCGGAGGATTTCGGTGTGAACCGTGCGGACCAGGATGCATTCGCATTTCGGACTCAGCAGCGCTGGGCCAAATCGCACCAGGCCGGTTTTTTTCAATGCGAAGTAGTCCCGGTTTCGATTCCACAGAAGAAAGGCGATCCCAAGCGGTTTGATACCGACGAGCATCCCCGCCCCGATACGACTCTGGACGGATTGGCCAAACTGAAGCCGGTGGTCAAGCCCGGCGGAACCGTTACGGCTGGCAACGCTTCGGGCGTGAACGACGGTTCGTGTGCTTTACTGCTGGCTTCCGAAGAAGCAGTCAAAAAGCATGGGCTGCGGCCGCGCGCTCGCGTGACCGGTACAGCTACGGCGGGGGTTGCGCCGCGGATTATGGGGTTTGCCCCCGCTCCCGCGACCCGCAAACTGCTCACGAAGACGGGACTCGCGCTCTCCCAGATCGATGTGATCGAGTTGAACGAAGCGTTCGCTTCGCAGGCGCTCGCCGTGACCCGCGATCTCGGCCTGCCGGACGACGCCGAACACGTGAACCCGAACGGCGGCGCCATTGCCGTCGGGCATCCCTTGGGTGCGAGCGGCGCCAGATTGGTCACGACGGCGCTCTACCAATTGGAAAAAACCGGCGGACGCTACGCCCTTTGCACCATGTGCATCGGCGTCGGCCAGGGTATTGCGACCATCCTGGAACGCTGCTGATTTACCGCTCGGCTGCGATTGCAACGAAGCGGTCTCTGCGATCCGCGGGTCTGAGCGGGCAACCTCCTTGAGAAAATCTGCCCTCTGGACAGCGTACGGTACAATAGATCGGTTTGGTCGGAAATGCCTAACGTAATCATTTTGGGAGCCCAATGGGGAGACGAGGGCAAAGGAAAGGTAGTGGACCTCTTTGCAGAGGACTTTGACATCATCGTACGCTATCAAGGCGGTCATAACGCCGGCCACACCGTATACATCGGCGACAAGAAATTCGTTTTAAAGATCATTCCGAGCGGCATTCTCCGGCCGGGGAAACTGGCTGTGATCGGGAATGGTCTGGTGATTGACCCCGCCGCTCTTTTGTCGGAAATTGCGACCCTCCGGGAAGCCGGAGTGGACGTTACCGGGCATCTGTTGGTCAGCAATAGGGCCCATGTTCTGCTGCCGGTTCACAGGGTGATGGAAAAGATCGCGGAGGCTGGGCCCGCGCGTATCGGTACCACTTCCCGAGGCATTGGACCGTGCTACGAGGACAAAACTGCGCGCCGGGGCATTCGCATTGCGGACTTGCTCGACTCCGCAAGCTTCCGCGCAAAGTACGACGCTCTAATGGAAGAAAAGCTTGCCATCGGGCGCGCGCTGGGGGTGGAAGAGGATCTCGATTGGACGCGCATTCGGCAGGAGTACGAGGCATTTGCCGACCAGATCCGGCCCATGGTTTGCGATGCCGCCATGCTGCTACACCGGGCAATAAACGAAGGTAAGTCGGTCCTGTTTGAAGGCGCGCAGGCCACCATGCTCGATATTGACCACGGTACATACCCATTCGTAACCTCCTCGAATGCGAGTGCGGGCGGAGCATGTACCGGCTCAGGCGTGCCGCCTACACGAATCAACGGCGTGGTTGGCGTAGCGAAAGCTTACGTGACCAGGGTGGGTGGCGGGCCATTTCCGACAGAGATTCTGAATGGGGTCTGTGAGCAGATCCGCGAGCGCGGAAACGAGTTCGGAGCGGTGACCGGCCGCCCCCGCCGCTGTGGCTGGTTCGATATCCCGCTTTTGCGCTATAGCGCCGCCATCAACGGCATTGACAGCCTGGTCATCACCAAGTTGGACGTGCTCGATGACTTCGACGATGTGCCGGTCTGCGTCTCCTACCGGGTGGCAAAGCGCGAGATCCAGGAGATTCCACCCACCGCTGCCGGACTCGAACAGGTGGAACCCGTCCTCGAGTGTGTTCCCGGTTGGAGGGCCCCTACCTTCGGCGTGTCGTCCTATGACGAACTGCCCGCCAAGGCAAAAGACTACTTAGCCTTCCTTGAGAATCGGACCGGACTCGAAATCGGCTGCATCTCGACGGGCCCCGAACGCAATCAGACAATCGTAAAACCCGGCTCCCGGCTGGAAAAGCTGGTACGCCGCAACGGCGCACAATAGGGTTGGCTGCTCGCCGCTCACTTACTCCGCGGCCACTCTAGCCGCTTCCGCGCGTACCGCTGGTGGATCCGGATCAAGCTTCGCTGTATATTGCACAATCAGTGAGATGCGGCGGTTGGAGGGATCGTCGGGGTGATCCGGCTTCCGCAGCCGCTGGTCGGCATACCCCCGGACCTGCGTAACCTGCCGTGGTCCCAACCCGTTGCTCTGCATCAGCCGGCGGGCCATGTTCGCACGGTCCGCCGAAAGTTCCCAATTGCCGTAGTTCGCTCCAGAGACGAATGGCTTGGAGTCTGTGTGACCTTCGATCGAGACTTTGTTAGGAAGCTTCCCCAACTCCTCGGCCAATTTGATCAGCATGTCTTTTCCACCGTCGGTCGGGGTCGCAACGCCGCTCTGGAAGAATGTTCCGGTCGCCGATTCCAACAGCTCAATTCGCAATCCTTCCGGCGTAATCGTCAGTTCGATGTTGTTCTTCAGCTTGTCCAGTTTGACGTCTTTGCGAATGGCCTGCTCGAGCGTATCCTTGAGCTTCGTCATATTGTCCTTGGTGAGGGTGAAGCTATCGCCCGCGCCCGTGGTTCCGCTGCCGACCATTTTGGAAGTGCCGCTAGGATCGCGAAAATAACCGCCCACCGCTTCCTGGATCTGCTTACTGGAGTTCATCAGCCAGAGCACTATAAAGAGCGCCATCATGGCCGTGACGAAATCGGCGTAGGCAACTTTCCAGGCGCCGCCGTGGTGGCCGCCGTGAGCCGCCTTCTTGCGTTTTATGATGATCGGCTGCGTATCTGCCATGGGATCGCCGTCCGGTTCTAGGCCGCTGCTTCGGCCGCCGCGCCGCGGTTGCGGCAGCTACCTTCTACTTCTTCGAATGTCGGCCGGGCGTGCCCGGGAACCGCGCGCCGCCCCATTTCGACCGCCAGTAGAGGCGGAACACCCTTGTTGAAAGCGGTTAAGGTTACGCGGAGCATGTGATAGTACGCGCGCTCGGATTCAGCCGTTTTCGACATATTGGAGGCTAAAGGCGAGATGAATCCGTAGCACATCAAAATGCCGAGAAAGGTGCCCACCAGCGCGGCCGCGACCTTATGCCCGATCTCCTCGGGCTTGCCGCCTAAGGCGCCCATGGTGATCACCACGCCCAGCACGGCCGCCACAATACCCAGGCCGGGCAGCGAGTCCGCCACGGATGTTAGCGAACCGATCGGTTCGGTAGCCTCGTGATGGTGCACGTCAATGTCGTTTTCGAGCATCTGGTCGATATCGAAAGGCTCCATGCCTCCGACCATCATGCTGCGCAGCGTGTCGCAAATAAACGACGTAATGTGATGGTCCTTAAGAATGGCCGGTTGCGCCGAAAAGGCCTTGCTCTTGGTCGGGTCGTCCACCTCGGCTTCGAGAGACGCCAACCCGGCCCGGCGCGCCTGGTCGCAGAGCTCGTATAGCAATTTCAAAGAGTTCAGATGCCACTGTTTGGTATACCGGGAGCCCTTAAAAACTCCCATAATGCCCTTAAGGATGCTGCTAAGGAGGCTCGGTGGATTGGCGATCAACACCGTACCGATCGCTGCGCCGCCAATCATCACCAGTTCTGCCGGCTGCATTAAGACCAGCAGGTTGCCTTTTTCCATGAGGTAACCGCCGACCACGGCCCCCACCACTACCAGAATTCCGATAATCGAAAACATACCCTGCTTGTCAGCTCCGGCGTCCTTGGGAATCGTTCTCCTAGAGAGCAGTCAACGCGGCTTCGACGGCCCGTGATGCGCGGCTCTCCGCATAGCGCGACGGCTGTTTCTGCCGCCTTAACCTTTATCGGCCGAACCGCTCCGGGTCTGTAGGGTTTAGTCCATAGGTCGAGAAATTGCTCAAAGTAGGGTAGTGCGACTCGCCTCGGCCCTCTTAAGCTTTTGTATCTGCGGGTTTTGCCAGCCTCCACCACCCCGCGCGCTCGTCCGGCAGTCGATTCAAAACGGCGAGCGTGCCTGGAAAGACTCCACAAACTACCAGTGCCTGAAGACCGAGGTAGACGAGCAATTCGATTCCGCGGGCAACCGAAAAAGCACCGACAGGGACCTCTACCGGATCCTCCCGCTCGGCTCCGGCGTGTCTTTCGAGCAGCACGTCGAGCACAACGGCGAGCCGATTTCGCGCGACCTTCGCGACCGCAATATCAAGCAGCTAGAAAAACTGCGGTCCGAGTCACCCGCGGAGTTACATCGCCGGTTTGAAAAGGAGTTGGCGGAGCGATCCTACATGCGAGAGGTCCCTGATGCGTTCGATTTCCGGATCGTTCGCGAGGACAGTCTACCCACCGGACGGGCTTGGGTGCTAGAGGCTACTCCGCGCCCCAGCTATCAGCCGAAATCCCGCTACGCCCGCATGTTTTCGAAAATGCGCGGCACGCTCTGGATTGACGAACGAGACGTGCAATGGGTCAAAGCGGACGCCGTCGCATCCGAAACGGTCAGTTTCGGTCTCTTCATCGCGCGCGTCTCCAAGGGGTCGCACATCGTGCTCGAGCAAATGAAATTACCGGACGGAGAATGGGTGCCCAAGAGCCTGTCGGCCCGCGCCAATGCCCGCACCTTCCTGTTGTTTGATCACAACTTCTCGGAGAACATCACGTACAGCCAATACCGGAAATCGGGGGATCTGGCCGCCGCTGCCCGTCCGCGTTAATCGAATTGCTGGTGCCGTCGATTTGCCCTTGCGTGGACGCGACCCCTGCAACGGGATTGACCCGGATCGGCTTCCAGGCAGCTTTTCGACGAATGATTCCGGCCGCAACATCGGCACCTCCCACGCTATCGTGAAAGAAGCGCATGCACAAAGCGATTCTCTTCGATCTCGGCAAAGTTTTGGTGCCGTTTGACTTCAAAATCGGCTATAGAGCGTTAGCGGGCTCTTGCGGCCACAGCGTGGAAGAGGTCCGGCGCCTTATCGCGGAAACAGGGCTCGTGCACCCATTCGAGAAAGGATTGCTCGAGCCTGGCGATTTCGTTCGCCGCCTCTGCAGCGCGCTTGGGAGCACGATGGCCTATGACGATTTTTGCCGGGCCTGGAGCTCGATCTTTTACGGTCAACTCATCGAGGACCGGGTCCTTGCTTCGCTCAAAGAGCGCTATCGCCTGCTGCTTCTCTCCAATACCAACGTGCTGCATTTCGAGATGATCCGGGAGAACTACCCTTTGATAAAGTACTTCGACGACTTGGTGCTGTCTTACGAGGTCCATTCGATGAAACCGGAGCCCGCAATCTTTCATGCTGCCATTGAGCGAGCCGGATGCCGCGCCGAGGAGTGCTTTTTCACGGACGATATCGCCCTGAATGTAGAGGGCGCACGCCGCGAAGGTATCGATGCGGTGCAGTTCGAATCGCCCGAGCAACTCGAGCGGGAAATGGCCGCGCGCGGCATCGCGTGGTAACGCAGTAACTGTCATTCCCCATCGTTGGCGGCTTTCTGCGGCTCCTTTGCAGGGTTTATGTACGTTCCGCCGCCTGTGGCGGAGCGGGATAACTAAGCTAACCCGCCCGGCTACCCTCCCGCAATCGCCCCGACGATTAAGAACGGCTCTGACCCCGACTCCACCGCGACGGGCAGCTGTGTGTCCGGCGGTTCATGCGACCAATCCTCCTGGCATACGAAGAATCTAATGAACGGCCGGCGCTTCAGAGTTACATGGTCGCGGATTGCGCCTTCAAGCGGCGGATACCGGGCCTCCAACGCGTCGAGTACCGCGGCGATGGTTACGCGGCCTTCCACTTCGAGATCCACTTCGCCCTTCACCGACCCCAGTGTTCGTAAGTGCGCCGGCAGGACGACCCGGATCATGGCAGGGTCTGGACCTCAACCGAAAGCACCGCGGGAAGGTCGCGCACGATCGGCCCCCAGGTAGTGCCGGAATCGGGGGAAGCGTACACCTGCCCACCCGTGGTTCCGAAGTACACTCCGCACTTATCCAAAGAATCCACCGCCATGGCGTCGCGGAGCACATTCACATAGCAGTCCTTCTGCGGCAGACCCTCGGTAAGCGCCTCCCACTCGTTGCCGCCCGAACGGCTGCGAAAAACGCGCAGCTTTCCTTCATGCGGAAAATGCTCGCTGTCGCTTTTGATGGGCACCACGTAAATCGTGTCCGGCTCATGCGCGTGAACATCGATCACGAAACCGAATCCACGCCGCCCGCCGTCGGCCCCGGAATCCGTGGGGAGGTTTCCATTCACCACGCGCCAGCTGTCTCCGGCATCGTCGCTACGCATTACGTCCCAGTGCTTCTGCATAAAAAGAACATGGGGCCGCGCGCGATGCATGGCGATGCGGTGCACGCAGTGGCCCACCTCGGCGGCCGGATCGGGGATGTATGGGGAGTGCAGGCCGCGATTGATCGGCTGCCAGGTCGTGCCTCCATCGTCGCTGCGAAACGCCCCGGCCGCGGAAATCGCAATGAACATGCGTCCCTCGTGGATCGGGTCCAGCACGATGGTATGCAGGCACATCCCGCCCGCCCCCGGCTGCCACTGCGGTCCGGTACCGTGGCCGCGCAGCCCCGGCAGTTCCTCCCAGGTCCTCGCCCCGTCCGTAGAGCGGAATATGGCGGCGTCTTCCACGCCCGCGTATACCGTGTCGCGATCGGTTAACGACGGTTCCAGATGCCACACGCGCTTGAACTCCCATGGATGCGGCGTGCCGTCGTACCACTGGTGCGTGCCCGGAGTGCCGTCATATACGAACTTGTTCCCGACGGGCTCCCAGGTCTTGCCCCCGTCATTCGATCGCTGAATCTGTTGCCCGAACCAGCCGCTCGATTGTGACGCATACAGCCGGTTCGGGTCCGCCTGCGACCCCTTCACATGGTAAATCTCCCAGCCCGCGAAATGGGGGCCGCTGA
>JAFAWA010000017.1 GCA_019242155.1 Terriglobia bacterium
GAGGTAGATCAGGCCGTTTCGGATTTGCAGGCGCTCGCGGGCCGGCTCACAGGGACAGACTACAACCGGCGGCAGGAACGTCTCCGGGTTGCGCTCGAAAACGCCGGCCAACGGATACTGCTCCGCTACCTGAAAGGCGAGGCTGTACCACAAACCCGAGAGATGTTCGAACTGGGCGACGCGCTTTTCGCTGCAGCTCACCGGTTGGCTCCCGGTGACAATTATCTGCTCAGCCGCGAGCTTTTCTGCGAAGGACGCGTCCAAGTGTTTCAGATGAATTATGACGGCCCGGGCGGCGCAATAGATCTCCTGGAAGATGCCATCCGGCTCGACGGCTCTGCTTCGTATGCTTATAACGCCATTGGAATCGCGCTCCTCCAGCAGGCAGAGTACGATCGGGCCGAAGCTGCCTTCCGCGACGCTATCCGCTTGGCCCCTTACTGGATTTACCCGCGTCATAACCTGGCGCTGGCATTAGAAGAACGCGGGGATGCGCGCGCCGCCGTGGAAGTTTACAGAGCCGCGCTCGACCTTCGGCCTCAGTATGCTTATCTCGCTTACAACCTGGGAACCACTCTCGAAAAGCTGAATCGAAGTAAGACCGCACGCGAAGCATTCAACCAAGCGCTCGTCCTCGACCCGGCTATGGCCCGCGCTTATACCGGGATCGGCGTCTCCTACGCTCTCGAAGGCTCTCGGAACAAAGCGGAGACGGCGTACGGGCAGGCGTTACGCATACTCGAGCGAATGCCTTTGGGCGAAGACCTTCTCACCGCGAGGCATGACCTCGCATTGCTACTTTCCGCCGGTGAGCCAGACCGGGCTCTAGACTTGTGGAAGGACAATCTGGCGCAAGCGCCCGCTCACCTGCCCTCGCTAATCGGCATGGCGGAAACCTACGAGCGCCTCGGGCGGCCGGAGGCGATTGAGATTTACGAACGCATCACGGCACTGCAGAACGGATACGTTGCCGCCCACCTGGCGGCCGCGCGTCTGCTGATCGCCGCCGGCCGTTTCGCAGAAGCCCTTCCGCACCTCGAGCAGGCCCGGAGCCTGGCGCCCGAGAATGCCGCCGCCTGGGAGCTTTCGGGCGACGCGGCCCATGGGTCCGCAGAGGCACGGCTATACTACGAAACCGCTTTGCGGCTGGCCAGGGATCGGGCGCAGCGCGCCCGAATTCTCAAGAAAAGGCCGCAAACTTCGCCGCGCTGATTTGAGACACGGTACGGTGCATTCCTCCAAGGTGCATTCCTCAATTGCACGAAAGCGGAAATGGCTGTATATGGAAACTTATGGGCAGGATGCCTCGCTTTGTTAATCGATGGAGGTCCCGGAGCGCAGGCCGGCAGGAATCGATTTCGGTGTGGGCGGCGCTCGGGGAGGAACTGTGCGCCGAGCGGCCGGACCCCGAGTTGGAGCGGGCCATGGCGCAACACAGGAAAGATTATCCTTCCGGATGCGGCGAAGATGCCCCATTCCGGAAGCTGGTGATTGCGCGCCTGCACGATGCCCGCAGTACGGCGCTATGCTTTTCGGGCGGCGGAATGCGGAGCGCGACCTTCGGGCTCGGCGTGCTGCAAGGCCTGGCCGCCCATTCCTGCGACCCGGCTGGTGAGAAACCACCGCAATTGCTGGGGGAAGTTGATTATCTCTCGACCGTTTCGGGCGGCGGATACCTGGGCGCATGGTTTTCGGCGTGGGCCGCGCGCGAAGGCACACCGAAAGTCATTCAGCAACTGGCTTCGCCTCCGCAATCGGAATGGGAGCCGGAGCCGCAGCCGTTGCGCCGGTTGCGCGCGTTTGCGAATTACCTCAATCCGCAACTGGGATTGTTCTCGGCGGACACATGGACATTGGGCGCCACCATCGTCCGCAATATCTTCCTGAACTTTCTGGTTTTGCTGCCGCTGATTGCGGCCCTGATGGTGCTGCCGCGCATCCTGTACGGGCTGGTGATCGATGTGCCGGACGATCCATGGGGTTACCTGCTGCCCACAGCCGCCGGGCTTCTGGTGGTGGCGGTTGCGTACATGGTGATCGATCTGCCGAGCGCGGGGGACGCCCGCTTGCCGCAACGCGCCTTTCTTGCGCTGGGCCTCGCGCCTGTGGTCCTCTCCTCGATGGCGTTCGTTCTTTACTGGGCCTGGGAAGGGACTTTGAAAACGCAGGCCTCGGCGGCCGCGGGGTTTGTCACTTCTGGGATTGCGATCATGGCGGCCG
>JAFAWA010000104.1 GCA_019242155.1 Terriglobia bacterium
TATCCCAAAATCAGGAGGTATTTTGCCGGCAATTAGTATGAAAGAATTGCTCGAAGCTGGCGTTCATTTCGGGCACCAGACCAAGCGCTGGAATCCGAAGATGAAGGAGTACATCTTCGGCGAACGCAATGGTATCTACATCATTGATTTACAAAAAACTCTGAAAATGTTTAAGGACGCCGCGCGGTACGTAGGCGAAATGGCCGCGCAGGGAAAGAACGTTCTGTTCGTCGGCACCAAGCGGCAAGCCCAGGAAGCTATCGCGGAAGAGGCTACACGCTGCGCCATGTTCTATGTCAATCAACGGTGGCTGGGCGGCCTTCTCACCAACATGGCGACCGTGCAGAAATCGATCAAGCGCCTGAAAGAATTGGAAGCCATGGCCTCCAATGAAAACGGCTACGCGGGCCGTCCCAAGAAAGAGATCATCCGGCTCGAGCGCGAGCGCAAACACTTGGAGCAGAATCTTTCGGGTATCAAGGATATGCCGGGTCTGCCCGATGTTCTCTTCGTCATCGATTCCAATAAAGAAGGCATCGCCGTCAAGGAAGCCCGCCGCCTCGGCATTCCCGTGGTCGCCATCGTGGACACCAACTGTGATCCGGATGAAGTGGACTACGTGATTCCCGGCAACGACGACGCTCTGCGCGCCATTCGCCTGTTCGCCAGCAAAATCTCCGATGCCGTCATCGAAGGCCGCTCGCTCGCCTCCGAGCAGGATTTCACTGCGGATAAGATCGTGACCGATGAGACACCGGCCGGCGAGGGTATGGACGAATACACGCAGTATGTCGATCCCAAGGTGCTCAATGAGATCATGGCGGAAAGCCTGAGCATGGAGGAAGAACCTGTGCCCGCATCCCAGCGCAAAGGGCCCGCCTCCGAAGTTCAAGAGCCCGTAACCGAGCCCGCCACTGCGGGCGACGGCGGCCGCTGAAGCATCGGATTAGACAACCAAAAGGATCAATTATGGCGGAAGTTACCGCAGCGATGGTTAAAGAACTGCGCGAGCGTACCGGCGCGGGCATGATGGAATGCAAGAAGGCATTGGTCGAAGCCAACGGCGACCCCGGAGATGCCGAAGTCTTACTCCGCAAGTGGGGCATTGCTTCGGCCGGCAAGAAGGCGGCTCGCGCCACGCGCCAAGGCCTCATCGGCAGCTATATTCATCACGGCAGCCAGCTCGGCGTGCTCGTCGAAGTCAACTGCGAATCCGATTTCGTGGCCCGTACCGATGATTTCCAGGAGCTGGTCCACGATATCGCTATGCACGTGGCCGCAGCCGACCCCCGTTTTCTGCGCAAAGAGGATGTCGCCGAAGATGTGCTCGCAATGGAAAGAGACATCGCGCGCACTCGGGCTTTGAACGAGGGCAAACCCGAGAAGGTCGTCGACCGCATCGTGGAAGGCCGCCTTCAGAAGTTTTACGAAGAAGTCTGCCTACTCGAGCAGCCTTTCGTAAAGGAGGCCACCATGACCGTGGCCCAGCTCATCAAAACCAAAATTTCCAAACTGGGCGAAAATATCAGCGTCGCACGGTTCGCACGCTTCAAAGTCGGCGATGTGGCCGCCGTTGAGGCTTCCCGTGACGGAGCCGGATCCGAAACCCCGCAGGCCTAACCCACGATGGCCGGCTATAAACGTATCCTGCTGAAACTCAGTGGAGAGGTTTTGGCCGGCGGCGCCAGCTTCGGAATCAATCCCGATAGAGTCAAGGAACTAGCCAGTGAAGTGGCCGAAGTCGCCGCCACCGGTATCGAAATGGGCGTGGTGGTGGGCGGCGGTAATATCTTCCGGGGTGTGGCCGCCGCCGCTCAGAAAATGGACCGCGTCACGGCCGATCACATGGGCATGCTCGCCACCGTGATCAACTCCCTCGCGCTTTCCGATGCTCTTGAACAGATGGGCGTCGCCACGCGCGTCATGAGCGCCATCGAAATGCACCAGGTCGCCGAACCGTACATCCGCCGCCGCGCCATTCGTCACTTGGAAAAAGGCCGCATCGTAATCTTCGCCGCCGGAACTTCGAACCCGTACTTCTCCACCGATACCGCCGCAACGCTGCGGGCTCTCGAGATCAAAGCCGATGTGATCGCCAAGGCCACCCGGGTAGATGGCGTGTACGACAAAGATCCTCTGAAGTATCCCGATGCCGCCCGCTATGAACAGATCAGTTACCTCGAAGTCCTTTCCCAGGGCCTAGGTGTTATGGATGCAACCTCCGTCGCCATGTGCCGCGACAACCGTTTGCCCGTAATCGTTTTCAATCTAAATACCAACGGCAACATCATGCGTATGTCCCAGGGCGAACGCGTCGGAACGCTGATCCAATAGCCTGCTCGATTGAAAGCACTTAAAATCGGCAGTGTATAATGCCAAGGACAATGGTTTGCGGGAGACCGCCTCTATGAAAACGGAACAGCAGGCTGCACCGGCCACAACAACCTTCCAGAGCATTAAAGAAGTCGAAGCCAACCTGAGGACGCGCATGGATAAAGCGCTGTCTGATCTGCAGCACGAAATGGCTTCGATTCGCACGGGCCGCGCCTCGCTTGGGCTGCTCGACCACATCCGCGTCGACTATTACGGAACCCCGACTCCGCTCAACCAGCTCGCCAATCTGCACGTTCCTGAGCCGTCTCTAATCACCATCCAACCATGGGATGTCTCTCAGATCGGGCCGATTGAAAAGGCTATCCGGTCTTCCGATCTAGGCCTGAATCCCGCCAATGACGGCAAGCTCATTCGTCTTCCGATTCCTCCTTTAACGCAAGAGCGGCGCAAGGACATGGTGAAGCGGCTCCACAACGTGGCCGAACACCACCGGGTTTCGGTCCGCAATATCCGGCGCGACGCCAACGAGGCCGCCAAGAAGCTGCTCAAAGACAAGAAGATCACCGAGGATGAGGACAAGCGAGCTCACGACGAAGTCCAGAAGCTTACCGACAGCTACATGGAAAAGATCGACCTCGCGGCTAAAGGTAAAGAGAAAGAAATTCTCGAAATTAAGTAATCGAAGCTCGCTCCGTTCCAGCACTAGACAATACAGTAGAATCTGACTTTATGCCATCGTTTACGGCCCGGGTGCCGGCTTCGAGCGCCAATCTGGGCCCAGCCTTCGATGCGTTGGGTGTGGCTCTCGCCGTCTATCTTACCTGCCGTTTTCGCCCCGCTAAAAGGCTGTCGATCTGTGTCACCGGCCGTGACTCGGATCGCATATCTTCCGGCCCGGATAACCTGATCTGGCAGACTGCCCTGGCGGTAGCCAACAGTCATCACGCGGAGATGCCGCCCATCGACTTGCATATCGATAACGAGATTCCCATCGGCAAGGGTATGGGTTCGAGCGCCGCCGCCTTAACCGCCGGCGTAATCATTGCCGATAAGTTTCTCGGCCTGAACTGGAAGCCGCCGCGCATTCTGGACGAGGCCGCCCGCCTCGAAGGCCATCCCGACAATGTTGCGGCCTGCATTTTAGGCTCGATTGTTGCGAGCGCGATCGATTCCGGCGGCGTGGCGCGCGCCGTGCGCCTCGAACTGCCGCATCGTTTCGACGTTGGTATCGTCGTTCCAGACTTTGATCTGCCGACCTCGAAATCGCGCGAGGTTTTACCCGATTGCTACAGCAAAGAGGACGCCGTGTTTAACGTGCAACGCGCCGCCTTGCTCGTAGCCGCACTCGCAACCGGATCGACCGCCGCCTTTCCCGCCGCGCTCGACGACCGTTTTCACCAGCCCTACCGCGTGAACCTGGTTCCCGGCTTAAACGAGATCCTCAAAGTAAGGGCGCCGGGCCTCTTGGGCTGCGCTCTCAGTGGGGCCGGTCCTTCCATCCTGGTCTTTTTCGAGCGCGGCCACGAAGATGTCTGCGACCTCGTGCGCCAGATTTTCCGCCTGCATGGGCGCGAGTCCGAAGTCCTGGTCACGCACATCGCGGAGCAGGGATTCGAGCTCAAAGAGAATTAACCCGCCGCGTTCCAACCCGCGTTAGCAGTTATGAAATAGGGACAGCAGTTCGCGGCTCGCTGCGAATGGGCTTACACTGCCGCTCCGCACAGCTTCCTTCAATTGCGCAAAGCGCTCCGCAACCGCCCTACTACTGCGGAACACGTCCTCCAACCCCAAAGCAATCAATTCCTGCATCCATGCCAGCGCCTGTTCGTCGCGCCTGCGCTGCAGATGGCCATTCGCTTCCATCTGCTCATGGTGTTCCACCAGCATATTCCAAACTTCGGGGATGCCTTCTCCGTTTAAGGCGGAGCAGGTAAGCACGCGCGGCGTCCATCCGTCGGCCGGCGCTGGAAACAGGTGCAGGGCGCTCGCAAACTCTGCGCGGGCGCGTTCAGCCTTGGGCCGGTTATCACCGTCTGCTTTGTTCACGGCAATCGCGTCCAGCATTTCGATGATGCCGCGCTTCATTCCCTGCAACTCATCGCCCGCGCCCGGAATCATCAGCAGCAGGAAGAAGTCGGTCATAGACCGCACAGCGGTCTCGGACTGCCCCACGCCCACGGTCTCCACCAAGATCGTGCCGTAGCCCGCCGCTTCGCAAAGCAGAATCGCTTCGCGCGTGTGCCGCGCTACGCCTCCTAAATGCCCGCGCGCAGGCGTGGGCCGGATAAATGCGCTCTCTTCCGCGCTGAGGCGTTCCATACGTGTCTTGTCGCCCAAGATACTGCCGCCCGAAATTGGGCTCGAGGGATCCACGCTCAGCACCGCCACGCGCTGCCCTCGATCCCTGATCAGGTAGATGCCGAACGTGTCGATGAACGTGCTCTTTCCGGTACCGGGAGCCCCGGTGATGCCTATGCGAAATGACCGGCCGGTGTGGGGCAGAACGGCGTTCAGCAGATCGCCCGCCAGATCCGCATCGCTCGGGAGATAGCTTTCGATCAAGGTGATGGCGCGAGCCAGCACCGCGCGGTCTCCCGACAGGACGCCTTCCACATACCGTTCGAGCGGCAGGCGTCCCCGCCCGGATGCCTCGCTAGGCGGCACGAATGCTCCGCGTCAACCGATCGAGAATCTGCTGCGCGCTGACCGGGATTACGGTACCGGGTCCAAATATCCCGGCCACTCCCGAATCGCGAAGATATTCGTAGTCTTGCGGCGGAATGACACCGCCCACGACCACTAAGATATCTTCGCGGCCCAGCTTTCTCAGTTCGTCAATAACCGCCGGCACCAGAGTCTTATGCCCGCCCGCGAGGCTCGAAATCCCCAGCACATGTACATCGTTCTCCACCGCCATGCGCGCGGCTTCGCGCGGAGTCTGGAAGAGCGGGCCCAGGTCTACATCGAACCCCAAGTCGGCGAACGCCGTGGCAATCACCTTAACGCCGCGGTCATGTCCATCCTGACCCATCTTGGCCAACAGAATGCGCGGGCGGCGGCCCTCTGCTTCCCCAAACTCCTCCGTCATGCGGCGCGCTCTTTCGAACTCGGGACTCCTGCTGTTCTCCGAAGAGTAGATGCCGGAAATGGTGCGCGTCACCGCCTGGTATCTGCCGAATACCTTCTCGAGAGCCGCGGAGATCTCGCCCAAAGTCGCCCGCGCGCGCGCCGCCGAAACCGAGAGATCGAGCAAGTTGCCGGCACCGGTTTCAGCGGCTCTCGTCAACCCGTCTAATGCCCGGTTCACGGCTTGCTGGTCGCGTACCTTACGCACCTCCTCCAGGCGTCGGACCTGCTTCTCGCGGACGGCGCGATTGTCCACCTCCAACAGTTCAATCTGGTCGCGCTCTTCCCGCTGATATTTGTTGACGCCGACGATCACCTCTCTGCCGGAATCTATGCGCGCCTGCCTCCGGGCCGCCGCCTCTTCAATCCGCATCTTAGGCAGCCCGGTTTCAATTGCCTTGGTCATGCCGCCCAGCCGCTCGATCTCCTGAATGTGGCCCCAAGCCTTCTGCATCAGCTCATGCGTGAGACTCTCCACGTAGTAGCTGCCCGCCCACGGGTCGACCACTTGCGTGATTCCCGTCTCTTCCTGAAGGTAGATCTGTGTATCGCGTGCGATGCGCGCCGAAAAATCGGTGGGCAGAGCAATCGCTTCGTCGAGCGCGTTGGTATGTAGCGATTGCGTGTGGCCGAGCACCGCCGCGAGCGCTTCCACCGTCGTGCGGACGACGTTATTCAAGACGTCCTGCGCGGTAAGGCTCCAACCCGAAGTTTGGCAATGAGCGCGCAAGGCCATCGATTTCGGATCTTTGGGACGGAACTGCTTGATGATCTTCGCCCACAACACGCGCGCGGCACGCAGCTTCGCGATCTCCATGAAGTGGTTCATGGGGATCGCCCAGAAGAAGCTCAGGCGGGGCGCAAAGCTGTCAATCTCAAGACCCGCCTGAATCCCGGTGCGCACATACTCGAGCCCGTCGGCCAACGTGTATGCCAGTTCGAGATCGGCTGTCGCGCCTGCCTCCTCCAGGTGATAGCCGCTGATCGAGATCCAGTTGAACTTCGGCATGTTCCGCGCGCAATACCGGAAGATATCGCCCACGATCCGCATCGACGGCCCCGGCGGATAAATGTACGTATTGCGCACCATGAACTCTTTGAGAATGTCGTTCTGAATCGTCCCGGTAAGCTCGCGCGGCGCGACGCCCTGCTCTTCCGCGGCCACGATATAGAACGCCATAACGGGGAGCACCGCCCCGTTCATTGTCATGGACACGGACATCTTGTCGAGTGGAATCTGGTCGAAGAGAATTTTCATGTCCTCGACCGAGTCGATCGCCACTCCCGCTTTGCCGACATCCCCAACCACCCGCTCGTGATCCGAGTCGTATCCGCGATGAGTAGCCAGGTCGAACGCCACCGACAGACCCGTCTGGCCGGCCGCGAGATTGCGCCGGTAAAAAGCGTTAGACTCTTCGGCCGTTGAGAAACCGGCGTATTGGCGAATCGTCCAGGGCTGCAGCGCGTACATGGTCGTGTACGGACCCCGCAGAAACGGAGGAAGTCCGGCGGCATACTCCAAGTGCTCCATGCCTGCAATGTCTTCAGCCGTGTAGTATCGCTTAACCGCAATTCCCTCTGGAGTTAGCCAAGCGGATGATGCGCCCATCTTGACCGCGCGGGCTGCGGGCCGGTAATCGATTTTCGAAAATCCCGGTTTCATGCTCTGCAAGAGCTTCCAAGCAGCGCGGCCCAAAGAGTCCGTCAGTACTTCCACGTAATACGATCCGGCGGCGGGGTCGGCGACGGCATCCATATGCGCCTCCTCCTCGAGAATCCGCTGGATATTTTCGGCAAGCCGGGAATCGAATCCGCACGGTTCTATCCACAACTCGTCGCATCCCCCGATCACTGCCGATAGCGCTTCGGTGCTGGCGCGCAGCAGGTTCCATGACGGCTCCTGCATGTTCTGTTTCGATTGCGGCGTGCGCACCAGTAATCGCAGGCCTCCGGCGGACCGCGGCCGTCCCAACGTGTCCGCGACCTGCGGCCACAGCACACGCATCGCGCGCAGCTTCGCAATTTCCATGAAGTAGTTCGGGCCTATGGAAAAAACAAAAACGAGGTCTCCCGGCTGCGTGCTCACCCGCTCTGCTCCGGCCGCGAGCGCGCGCGCGAGCTCCTCCACCGCGCCGCCGCCAGCCGCATGCCACTCATCCGCACGGATTGCGCCCTGAGGAATGGCACTGCTCTGCCCGGGTTGCCACGTCGAATGGAAAAGCGGTCCGCCCACCTCGAGGCCCGCGAGATCTTCCTGCCGGTAGTAGGGCCGGATCGTGATTCCCTCGCTGTGCCGTACGAGCTTCTGGTCGTAGTCTGCTCCCTTGAGATCTTTGCGAATGGCCGCTTCCCACGCCGCTGTAGTCACGGGCGGGAAGTCGCCCTTCAGGTGCAGGCAGTCCGCCCCAACCGCATCTTCAGGCATGCTTGCCCTCCTCTACGACTTCGATCAGGTAACCGAACTGAGCGGCTTCGGTCGTTTTGGGATGCACGAAAAAGATCGTAGTTCCACGGGAACCGGCGCGCGGCGCGGCATCGATCACGTTAAAACCATTTTGCCGCATGTAGTCGAAAGCTTTATGAATGTCGCTAACGCGAAGCGCTACATGGGCCAGCCCGCCGCGGCCGCCGTTCTTCTCCATCTGCTTCGCAACCGGAGATTGCGGGCTCAGCGGCTCGAGCAATTGCAGCAGGTTCGGGCCGTCGCCAATCTGGAGCAAAACCTCCCGCACCTGATCGGAGCCGAGCATCTCCTGCCTGTGTACCTCGCGAAATCCCATAGCCTCGTAAGCCCTCACGTGGCTTTCCAACTTCCCGGGCCTGACAGAAACCGCCACGTGATCGAAAAAGAGAAAACCGGGTATCTGGTTCGCTTCCGGCAGCATCGTTACTCTATCCAACTCCGGCCTGACTAAGCCGCGCGCATCGGCAATGCCTACTTTGCGCCCTCCAGCTACGCTTCGAGCCCCATCTGCGTAAGCCGGTACCGCAGCGCATTGCGCGTAAGACCCAGAAGACGCGCAGCCTGGCTCTTATTCCCATCGGCGCGGCGCAGCGCTTCACGAATGATCTCCTGCTCATACTGATCGAGCGTCATACCTTCCGGTAAAAAGTGATGGTCGTTCTGCCCCGCCTGGGGACGCGAACGGGGAGCCGCCTCCAGCTTTATGTCGTCCGCTTCGAGTTGATTGCCCCGGCAGAGAATCAAAGCCCGTTCAATCACGTTCTCGAGCTCCCTCACGTTGCCGGGCCAATGGTAAGAAACCAGCTTCTCCATCGCCTGATCGCTGATCGCTTCCACCTCCCGTCCGGAATCAGGCGCTAGTTTGCGGAGAAAATGATTCGCCAGAAACGGGATGTCCACCTTGCGCTCCCGCAAAGACGGGATATTCATCGGAACCACATTCAACCGGTAGTAAAGATCCTCCCGAAACGTGCCCTGTTCGAGCGCCGCCCTCAGGTCTTGGTTCGTCGCGGCAATCACCCGCACGTCGATCTTGCGCGTCACGTTGCTGCCCAGCCGTTCGAACTCACGCTCCTGCAGAATGCGGAGTAATTTCACCTGCACCGGTCCCGGCACGTCCCCGATCTCGTCCAGGAACACGGTTCCCGTATCGGCCTGCTCGAATTTGCCCGGCTTCGATCCGACCGCGCCCGTGAATGCGCCCTTTTCGTAACCGAACAGCTCGCTCTCCATCAGGTTTTCCGGCAGCGCGCTGCAGTTGATCTTCACCAACGGACGGTCCCGCCGGGGCGAATGAAAATGGATGGCGCGCGCGATGAGATCCTTGCCTACTCCGCTCTCGCCCGCCAATAGCACCGTAGCCCGCGTCGGCGCAACCCGGTCGATGGTTCCGAAAATCTCCTGCATCGCCTCGCTGCGGCCGATGATGTTGTCCCACTCATAGCGGCGGCCCAGTTCCTCTTTCAGCTTCCGGTTTTCGTCCCGCAAGGCCCGCATCTCCAGAGCCTTGTTCACCACTTGCATCAGATTGTCGAGCGAGAAGGGCTTCAGCAGGAAATCCGTCGCACCCCGTTTCATCGACTCCACAGCGGTTTCGATACTGCCGTAAGCCGTCATCATCACCACGGGCAGATGCGCATTCTGCCGCCGGATCACCGAGAGAAACTCGAGGCCATCCATGTTCGGCAGGCGCAGATCGGTAACCACAAGGTCGGCTCGATCCACTACCTTCAAGCCTTCTTCTGCGGTCGCCGCCTTATCCACCTCGAAACCGGAGGAGGTCAGTTGCAGTTCGATCACGCGGCGGAGTTTTTCTTCGTCCTCAACCACCAAAATACGTTTTTTCATGCGGGGATTTCCGCGGCCGCGGGAGCCATGGGTAGTAACACGCGAAACACGCTGCCTTTGCCCGGCTCGCTCTCCACTGCTATCTTACCCCCGTGCTGGTCTACGATCTTCGAAACAATGGCCAGCCCCAGGCCCACTCCTTGCGGCTTGCTCGTGAAGAACGGATTGAAAATGCTGCTCAAATTCTGAGGATCAATTCCGGCCCCGCGATCGATTACGCAAACCTCCACCGATCCGCCCGCCGGCCTTGTCTTCACCGTCACCGCGCCGCCTGCATCGGTCGCCTGCGCCGCGTTCAAAATCAGGTTAAAAAAAACGCGCTCCATCAGTTCCGCATCGAATGGGAACGGCGGAATCTCCGGAGCGTAGTTCTTATAAATCGAGATCTGCGGGGCATCGCGCTCCACTGCCGCTACCGCGCGATCCAAGGTCTGCGCCAAATCGGCCCGCTCCGCGCGCAGCCGCAGCGGCCGCGCAAAATCCAGAAAGCGGGTGATCAGAGAGTTGGTCCGGTCCACTTCCTCCGCAATGAATCCGGCCACCTCGCGCGCCACTTCATTTTCCTTACTCACATTGCGTTCGAGCATTTCGGCGGAAGCCTTGATGGTTCCGAGCGGGTTGCGTAGCTCGTGCGCCAGGCCTGCGGAAAGCTGTCCGAGCGCGGCCAGGCGGTCCGAACGCCGCACCGCCTCCTCGGCCTTCTGAAGCTGCTCGTTCGCCTCCGCGAGTTGCTCCGCCGTACGCAGCCGCTTCTGCGACTGCACGCGTAAATCTTCGGCCAACGCATTCGCCAGATTGCCGACCATCGCAAGAAAGGTGAACCGCAGCAGCAGGACGCTCATTTCCGGCCACTCGAGCGTAAACCGGGAGAGATCCAGGTAAAGCAGAAAAGAAAAGTACGCCCCCCCAGCAAGAAACGTGAAGGCCAGCGTCCCCAGTAGCCCGAGCGTCGTAGCCGCCGAGACCACAGGCAGTAACAGCACCAGCCAGAAGTTGCTCTCAATCCCCCGCGTGAAGCCGATCAGGATGTAGCCCAGCGCCAGCTTGACCACGATCCACAAAACGCGCCCGCGTGTCGTACCGACGTAGCTTATCTTCGGTTCGATAATCTGCACCACCGCCAGCGCCGCGAGCGGAACGATGACATAGATATCCAGAATCTCGCTCGTCGCGGCCAGAACACCGAACAGCAGCAACCAGACAAAATCGCGAAGCCGCACAAACCGGGTCCAGCGAGGAGCAGGCACAAGGAAAAATCCTCACCGGATTATGGCATACTGACGTCGGCCGTCCCGAACACAGCATTTAGCCGTCTTCCCGCCTCTACGTCAACCAACGCCATAGAAGGATTCATGCCACAATGAAACTAAACCCGCATGCCCAAGCCAAGTCTGCTGAATCAGGATCCCGAGACGGATTCTGAGTCCCCAGCTTCCCCCAACGAACAGGCCGAATCTTTCGCCGACATCCTTTCCCAATACGAGCAGTCCCACCATGCTGCATCAAACGGCCCGCTCGAAGGCACCGTAGTCGCCGTTTCCGCCGATTCCGTTTTCGTAGATATCGGATTCAAAACCGAGGGCGTGCTGCCGGTATCCGTCTTTCAGTCCGCGGGCGAAACCGTAAAGCCGGGCGACAGAATGGCCGTCTCGATAAAGGGCCGGGACGCGGAAGGCTACTACGAACTATCGCGGCTGAAAGTGGAGCGGCCGAAAGACTGGTCGTCGCTAGCGAAGGCTTTCACCGAAAAAGCCGCCATCGGAGGGGTGGTTACGGCGGTGGTCAAAGGCGGTCTCACTGTGGACGTCGGGGTGCGAGCCTTCATGCCCGCTTCCCGCAGCGGCGCCCGCGATGCCGCCGAGATCGAAAAACTTATCGGTCAAGAGATCCGCTGCCAGATCATCAAACTGGACGTCGCGGACGAAGACGTCGTCGTCGATCGCCGTGTTGTGCTCGAAGAAGAGGAGCGCCATATCAAAGAGCGCCGCTATGCCGAGATCCGCGAAGGCGTCGAGGTCGAAGGCACGGTCCGCACCCTGACCGATTACGGCGCGTTTGTGGATATCGGTGGCGTGGATGCCCTCTTGCACGTGGCCGATATCTCGTGGGGCCGCATAGAGAAGCCCGCTGACGTGCTGAGCGTCGGCCAGAAGGTCGAGGCCCGGGTTCTCAAAGTGGATGCCGCCAAGCGGCGCATCTCGATCGGATTGAAGCAACTGCAGCCGCACCCGTGGGAGCAGGCCGGGGAGAAATACAAAACCGGAGACCGCGTTCGGGGCACCGTCACGCGGGTGGCCGACTTCGGCGCGTTTGTGGAGCTCGAAAGGGGCGTCGAAGGGCTGATCCATCTTTCCGAAATGTCCTGGTCCAAAAAGGTTCGCAAGCCCGCCGATGTAGTCAAGCCCGGCGACACCGTCGAAGTCGTGATTCTGGGCGTCAACCAGGGCGAACGCCGCGTCTCTCTCGGTCTCAAGCAGGCTCTGGGCGATCCCTGGGCCGATGCCGGGCAGCGCTTCCCTGTGGGCGCCGTCGTGGAAGCGCCGGTCACCAGTCTGACGAAATTCGGCGCCTTCGTGCAGCTCGCCGAAGGCGTCGAAGGTATGATTCACGTCGGCGACATCAGCGCGGAAAAGCGGATCAATCACCCCCAGGATGCGCTCAAAACCGGACAGGTGGTGAAAGCGCAAGTGCTCGAATTAGACCTCGAAAAGAGGCGCTTGCGGCTGGGAATCAAGCAACTGATCCCCACTAGCCTCGATGAATACATCGCCGAGCACAAAACGGGTGACATCGTTACCGGCCGCATGGCCGGCCTCTCGGGCGGTCAAGCGCGCGTCGAACTAGGCGACGGCATACAGGCCATCTGCCGCATGCGCGCCGAGAACGGCCCCGACGCCGCCAACTCCACCGAAAGGCGCGGAGCCGATCTGTCTTCCCTTTCTTCCATGCTTCAGGCTAAGTGGAAGGGCGGAGTTTCCGCCGGAACCTCGGCGCCGCAATCGGCGCGGGAGGGCGAAGTCCGCAGCTTTCGCATCGCACGGCTCGACCCCGCAAGCAAAAAAATCGAGTTGGAACTGGTCTAGCGCGGTGAACCGCTTTCCCGTGGTTCCCCCAACGGTCTTCACCGTTCCGAAATCTCCGCCGATTCCGCTTCCGGTGAGGGGCGGAACACGCTGCCCGGCAGATATCGAGGAAATCGCGCGATCACCGCGCCGTAAATAATATGGCCCAAAATCGTCGGCCGCTCCGCGTGCAGCAGCGGGATCAGCGGGCTGAGCCTTCTCCAAATCAGGTGGAACGAGAGATAATACCAACCCAGGGCCACCACGATTCCCATCAGCAGCAGCCGCAGGTGCGGCGGCTTCAGGCCGATCGCCGCCGCGAACAGAAATCCCAACGAGCTGTATACGAGCAGGTACAGCGCAAGGCCCGACACTGTGCTCGACGAAAATCCGTCCCGCAGCGCGGAGGCGCCATAAAAGATCGTCGCCAACAGGTTTTCGCTCGTCCAAAAGCTGCGCCTCTGCCATACCGCGCTCGATCCCAGCCACGCGAGCATCCACATAGCCGCGATCATGCCCGCTTCAAGACCGGCCAGCAAAACCGGGAAGCGGCGGGGATTTGCGTCCGGGAGCGCCATCTCTTTCAGCCTATACTGACGGAAAGATTAATGGCAAAGGCGGAATCATGCGGCGTGTAGTGATCACGGGAATCGGAGCCATCAGCCCGAACGGTATCGGGCGCGAATGCTTTTGGGCAGCCACGCGAAAGGGCCTGAGCGGCGTGCGCCGGATCACTCGTTTCGATCCCTCCTCATTTCAGGTACAAGTAGCGGGCGAGATTCCTGATGAATTCGACGAAGCGCGCTGGGTCAACGCCAAAGACCGCCCGCATGTCTCCCGATGTGTTCCCCTGGCTGTAGCCAGTGTCACCGAAGCGCTGGCCGACGCGGGCCTGGAGACTGGCTCAATGGACCGCGACCGCCTGCGCGGCATCGGCGTCATCGTCGGTTCCGGCGGAGGCAGTCAGGATTTCACAGAGGAGCAGTACCGGCTTTTCTATACCGGGCACCAGAAGCAATGCAGCGTCTACACCATTCCGACCTCTACCATCGGCACGCTCGCAAGCGAGGTCTCCATGCGCTTCGGGTTTCGCGGCCTGAGCCACATCGTCTCGACCGGATGCACATCCTCCACTGACGCCCTCGGTTACGCGTACCGGCACATTCAAATCGGGGTGCTCGATACCGTCATCGCCGGCGGCGTGGACGCGCCCATTGCCCCTCTCATCTTGCGCGGGTTTCAGCTCATGCGCATCATGAGCACGCGCTGGAACGGCGCGCCCGACCGTGCCTCCCGCCCCTTTTCCCGGGACCGCGATGGTTTCGTACTGGCCGAAGGCGCGTGGTTTTTCGTCATGGAAGAAATGGAGAAGGCCAAAGCGCGCGGCGCGCACATTTACGGCGAGCTTCTCGGCTACGCCTCCACCTGTGAGGCCTACCATCGGGTCCGCCTCGAAGAGTGCGGGGAGGAGCCGGCCCGGGCCATCGGCGAGGCGCTCCGCGAAGCCGGCATACCCCCGGCCGCGGTCGACTACATCAACTATCACGGCACCTCGACTGAACTGAACGATCGCATCGAAACCCGCGCCGTAAAGCTCGCCTTCGACGGCCATGCCTATAAGCTGCCCGGCTCGTCTCTGAAGAGCCTCATCGGTCATCCCCAGGGCGCTTGCGGCGCGGCGGGAGTGGCGGCCACACTGCTCGCCATGCGCGACGGTGTCGCCCCACCCACCATCAACGTCGAGGAGCCCGACCCCGAGTGCGATCTCGATTACATTACCGACCGCGGCCGCCGCATTCAGATCGAACACGCCGTCGCCAACTGCATCGCCTTCGGGAGCAAGAATTCGGCGCTCGTGCTGGGCCGCGCTTTATAACACGATGCACTCGGCTTCACATCAGGCCGCCTATCATAAGCTTTGGTAAAATGCAAACCAGGGAACATTTCCGTCCGTATTAATGAATAGAGGATGTTGCGATGCTGATCAAACAGGCCGATGACCTTCGATATTCGGACATAACTCCGAAATCTCTGTACTTCAACCGCCGACGGTTTCTGGCCGGAGTGCCTGCCGCCTTCCTGGGCGCTCGGGAGTTGCTTTCCCCTTCAGCGCGCGCCCGCGCCGGCACCACCAAGCTCACTGCCGCCAAAAGTCCTCTCAGTACCACCGGTGAAAAGATCACTCCAGAGGACGACGTAACTCATTACAACAACTTCTACGAATTCGGCACCGGAAAAGAGCAGCCGGCTGACCTGGCCAAAAACTTCAAGACCAGCCCCTGGACCGTTTCCGTCGAAGGCGATGTCGCCAAGCCGCGTAAGTACAGTCTCGAAGACTTGATGAAGGTGGCTCCGCTCGAAGAGCGCGTTTACCGGCACCGCTGTGTCGAAGCGTGGTCCATCGTTGTGCCGTGGATCGGCTACTCGCTGAGCGCGCTGCTCAAAGAAGCCGAGCCGACCGCCAAAGCCAAGTTCGTCGCTTTTGAGAGTCTGTACGATCCCAAGCAGATGCTCTCCCCGTTTCAGGCCGGTATCCCGCTGCCCTATGTTGAGGGGCTGCGGTTAGACGAGGCCATGCACCCCCTCGCCTTGCTCACCTTCGGCATGTACGGCGAAACTCTGCCGCCCCAGGATGGAGCACCCGTCCGCATGGTGCTGCCCTGGAAATACGGCTTCAAAAGCGTCAAATCGATCGTGAAGATCCGGCTCGTCTCCGGCCAGCCTCCATGCACATGGAACGAAGTTGGCGCCAACGAGTACGGGTTCTATTCCAACGTGAATCCCAATCGCGACCACCCGCGCTGGAGCCAGCGGAAGGAGCGCAGGCTGGGCGAATTCGGTAAGCGCGATACCCTGATGTTTAACGGCTATCCTCAGGTGGCCGGCTTATACTCCGGAATGGACCTGCTCCGCTACTACTGAGCAATGCAGAAACGGCGCGGCAGCAAGATCCTCGTCTTTTTGCTGTGCCTTGTGCCCCTGCTTTGGCTGGGTTGGCGCGCCTGGAACGGCCGCCTCACCGCCAACCCTATCGAGTTCATCACCCATTACACCGGCGATTGGACTCTCCGCCTCATCGTTATCGGCCTGTGCATCACGCCGCTTCGTAAGATTCTCAATCAGCCCGACCTGATCCGCTACCGCCGCATGATCGGGCTCTTCGCCTTCTTTTACGGCTGTCTGCACTTCCTCACCTGGATCTGGCTCGACAAATTCTTCGATCCCGGTGAAATGTGGGCCGACATCGTCAAACGAAGGTACATCACTGTCGGCATGGCGGGATTTCTAATGATCATTCCGCTGGCCATAACCTCTACCACGGGCTGGATCCGAAGACTCGGGGGCAAGCGCTGGCAGCTACTGCATCGCCTCGTGTACCTGACCGCCGTCTGCGGAGTGGTGCACTATTTTTGGCTGGTGAAGTCGGATATTCGCCAGCCGCTGCTATATGCCCTGCTCGTCGCCATGCTGCTCGGCTGGCGTCTACGTACCTGGATGCGCCCAGCGGCGAAGCGTCCGGCTCCGATGCGCAAAACACCGGCCCCGCCCTCCCCCGTCTATTCGCAAAGCGGGCAGCTCGTGGAGCGAGAACCCCCCGCCGAGGCTTGAGCCTCCAAATCACATGGGAAATAGGCCTGCGGAGTCGCTTTGGGCCTCTTCCAACTCTCCTACGCGACCTTCTGCACCTTCCCCGAACGAATGCACGACGTGCAAACGCGCAGCCGCCGGCTCGCGCCGTTCACTATCGCGCGTACCGTCTGCAGATTCAGGTTCCAGCGCCGCTTACTGACATTGTGGGCGTGACTGATGCGGTGCCCGAACTGCGGACCTCTCCCGCACATCTCGCAAACTCGTGCCATAGAAAAACACTCTCCGGAAAATGATTTCTTTCGATTGTATCAGTTACTCTATTTTTCCTGCAATCCTTCGTAATTTGGCAAAAAGCTTGCATATCATCTAACACGTTTGGTGTTCTTCTCACATGACCGGAAGCGCGACTGAAATTACAGTGCTCGTAGTGGAGGATGTCGAACCTCTCCGGAAAATGGTGCGCATGATGCTTCTCGATGGCGGCTATGCCGTAATCGAAGCCGCCAACGCCCGGGAAGCGATAAGCGCGCTCGAACAGCACCCGCACGGTATTCACCTGCTCCTTACGGATCTGGTGATGCCCGGCATGAACGGTGCGGAACTGGCGCGTGAGGCATCCCGGATCTCGCCGGCCCTTCCCGTTCTGTTTATGTCCGGCTATGCCGATGACCCCATCGTTCAGGACCTTGCCGATCAGGCCTCGAGTTTTGTGGCCAAGCCCTTTACGGCGCCGGTGCTGGTAGCCAAAGTTCGCGAAACGCTGACTCGCTCCGCCTCTGACGACCGGAACCGGCTCGGCCCCTGAATGAAATATACTTTTTGGCGATCCTTAATTGCCGTCGTCGTGGGAAATGCCGTGTACTTCACTCTGGACCGATTCTTGCCGCCTGCAGCGCAGCACCAGCCCTTTCAACTCGATTGGGGTCTCGCCGTGGATGCCTGGATCTGCCTCGTCTGCTATGGATTGATCCGCCTAATACAATAAAACACCTATTTCATTTTTTCCGGCTTCTTACGTATTTCCCCGCCTCCTTCGTGTCCGCGGAAATGTCCAGATACTGCGGGGTAAAGCCTCTTTAGCGCACTTCCAGTCTTTCTGCCTCGGAAGCTTCGCTTGGGCCAGCGCCGCCTTTCTTCCCACTTCACACAGCAGTGCACGACTGCGGTACGCTATTCCGCCTGCCGAAAACGATCAAACCGCAGCCCCCGCAAGTTTGATCGATTCATCGAGAATCCCTCAACATCCCCGCGTGTTCCTCGCAGAAACCGCAGCACGCCGTATCCGGTGCCCGCGAACGTGTCCCGCCCAAGCGCGTGCAACCGTGCTTCGGCCCCTCCGGGCGGCTGAATCGCGAGATCCGAATCTCTCAAAACGATGTCATAGGAAGCCAAGATTTCCGGGCTCCGATAGTCCCCCACAAATGCGCGCAGATCCGCGGCCGTGGGCCGGAACGTCGCCTGTTGTTGCAGCACTCCGCGCAGACTCCCGAGTTCGCCTGTCACATGCCACTCCGGTGGATGCCCCAATGCTGCCGGTACGAACTCCAATGTAGCTGGGCCCGGCGCGCGGACGTGTGTTGCGTCGGTCGGAATCAGATCGAAATCCTGATCACCGCCGTAAAAGCTGTGCCCGATCAGCTTGCCCTCGCGAACCGAAACCTGTAAGTCGGCCAGTCCCGGATCCGAAGTAACGTGATAAGATCCGGCCCTTCCCGCCAGTTCGCTTTCCTTTAGAGTCACCTTGGCCGCCGCTGGGCCATCGCTATCGGAAGGCGCTCCCAGTACGTCGCCGAGGTACAGGTCTGTCAGTTTGTGCGTCAGGAGTATCGGGTTGATCGAGTCCGAATTGCACAAAAGCGCGATTGCCAGTTTCTGATCCGGGTACCGGACCACGTTCGCCGAAATTCCGCGATCCCCTCCCGAATGCTCCACTGTTCGCAGGCCGCGGTACTCTCCCAGAAACAGTCCGAGTCCATAGCCGGTCGTCTTGCCGCTCGTGAGCACTGCGGGCCTCTGCATTGCAGCCACAATCTCCGCAGTGCCGACTCGGACGTCCTCGAAGTTCTGTTCCCAGAGCAGTAGGTCCCTAGGCGTCGTGTATAAACCGTCATTGCCAACCACCCCGGGCGTCCATGAATTCGGATGGACCCCTGTCCCGTCGATCACGTAGCCGGATGCGACGCGCGGGACGATGAGCCCGCGACTGTCCCGAAACTGGGAGTTCTTCATCCCGAGCGGCCTGAAGATATTGGCCTCCGCGAAATCGCGAAGCGATTGGCCGCTCACCCGCTTGACGATGCTGCCGAGCAGGTTATACCCGCCGTTGTTATATTGCCATTCCGCGCCAGGCGCGAAGTTCACGCCCCTTTGACGGGCGAGCACTCGAACCATAGCTTCGTTAACGTTCTCTTCCACGTTTTGTTGCGCCAAGCCCAGAAGCATGAAACCTTCGCGGAGCCCGCTCGTGTGCGTCAGCAGGTGCCGTATAGTCACGTGGCTCTCGTGATTCATCCAGTCGGGGATATAGTTGCTAACTTCGTCCTCGATCGACAGCCGGCCGCGCTGCGCCAGCAGCAGAATGCTCATCGCCGTGAACTGCTTCGAAATCGACGCGGCGGCGAGAATAGTCCCGGTCGTAATCGGCACACCCAATTCGACGTTCGCCATGCCATACCCGTGCTCGTACAGCACCGTCCCATTGCGGCTGACCGCCACGCTGCACCCCGGTGAGCCCGCCTTATTCCACTGCGCAAATAACGCGTCTACCGCAGCCGGTGCCGGGGTCTTCCCGCCGTGACCGCAAGCCGCGAAGGTGAGAAACCCGATTGCCGTCCAAGTCAGTGCCAGCGCTCGCGTAGTCGTTCCATACATGGTGATTGAGCCAGCCAATGACTATACATTGTTTTGTGATCGGCCGGACTACCCGGTACCGCTGCGCGGCTCAGGTCAGGATGCTGCGCGATGAGGCAGGTCAATGCGTAGCAGATGAGGCACTACAAAACCTATTTCATCTTTTCCAGCTTCTTACGGATTTCCCCAGCATCCTTCGCGTCCGCCGAAAGTTCCAGATACTTCGCATACGCCTCTTTGGCGGTCTTCCAGTCTTTCTGTTTCTCCGAAGCTTCTCCGAGCCTTAGCCACGCCTCGCCATAATTGCCGTTCCATTTGGTCGCCTCCCGGAATCGGAAAGCCGCCGCCCGGTACTTGCCCGCTTTGAAGTAGAAGTTCCCGACCCTTACCTCTTTTTCTGCCTGTAGCGGGTTGAAAGAGTAGTCCTTCGAGACGAGTGACTCGTCCTCCTCTTTCGGAACCTCTTCTTGCGTGACACCGGGCGTTTGCGGCCGCTCCTTCTTCAGGTCGTCCGCGACCATGGGCGCCGCGCCGGCCAGCAGCAATGCCAGAACCCAGCGTGACATATCTACGAGTGTATCCTCGCCCGCCGCAATTCGCACCCCGGTTCTGTTCCATCAGATAATAAAGACAGTTCCCTTCCATGGACCTTCGAGAAAAGAGTGCGCAGCTTCCGCTCCGTCCCGGCGTGTATCTCTACAAGGACGAAGGCGGCAAGGTCATCTACGTCGGCAAA
>JAFAWA010000134.1 GCA_019242155.1 Terriglobia bacterium
CCCGAGACCGGCGAGCCCCTAATTACCCGTGTCACCACCCGCGAAGAGGCCTTCTGGGGCCCCAACATGCACAATGCCCCGGACCTCACCCTCCAGTTGCGCGATTTCGGCTTCGTTTCGGTAAGACGCACCAACGCTACTCACGCCAAGCGGCCAATGATCTTGGGCACGCACCACCCCGAAGGCATCCTCATCGCTCGGGGCCCCGGTATCCGCAAAGACACCAAAATCGAGCCCGTATGGCTGGCCGACATCGCCCCCACCGCGCTCTACTCGATGGGCCTCGAAATCCCCGCCGACCTGCAAGGCCGCGTCATCGAAGAGATCTACGATCCGGCCTATTTACAGGCTTACCGCAAAACGCTGGGCGGCGTCACCGAAACCGCCACCGCCGTTCCCGTCCCCGCCGGCGTCCCCGACGAGGACGCCGAGATTATCGAGAAGATGAAGGCGCTCGGCTATTTAGAATAAGCGACCGGAAGCACGATGCCCAAAATCCTAGCCAACGGCATTCAAGTTCACTACGTCCAGCGCGGCACAGGGCCGGAGCTGGTCTTGATTCACGGCATCACCTCCAGCTTGGCCATGTGGTACAACGGCCTGCTCAATGGATTCGTTTCGGAATATCACACCACCGCCTACGACCTCCGCGGCCACGGACTCACAGAACTGACTCCCCATGGCTACACCTCCGCCGCCATGGCCGCCGACCTTCGTTCTCTGCTCGATGCCCTGAACCTCGATACAGTCCTGATCGCCGGACACAGCTTCGGCGGCGTCGTAGGCCTGCACTTCGCTCTCGAAAATCCCGATCGCGTCCGCGGCGTCGTCATGATGGACTCGGGGGTCGCCTGCCTCCGCTATCTCCGCATTATTCAGGATTGGTGGGGTTGGGAGGGCCGGCCCGCCGATATGAAAGACCAAGGGCTGTCCCTCGACAAGTTCCTCGACCTCGACAGTCAGCAGGATGTCACCGAGGTCATCCGCCATGGCCTCTCCGTCCCCCGGCGCTCCGGTTTCAAGAAAGGGCAGACCGGCCTCACCCCGCGCCAGCAGCGCCTGTTGGATGAGACCAAGCTCGGCTACGAGTTCCGCGACGTCGCCGGTCTTACCGAAGATCGGCTCGCCACCGTGCAAACCCCGGTCATGGCACTCTACGGGGAAAAGTCGCCCTACAGCAAAATGGCCGCCCGCCTCGCCTCCGTAATGCCGTTCGCGTGTCACGAAGTGATGGAGGACATCGGCCACTTCTACGCCGTGCACAAACCTGCCCTGGCCGTCGCCAAAATCCTACCGTTCTTAAGCGATCCGGCCGGATTCGTCAAACAAAGAAAGGCCGCCCTCGAACAGGTCCCTCTATTGGCCCAAACCTCCGAAAGCGGCCGCTAGTCTCTACCGCCGGCCTGAGTACCATTACGGAATTGACCCTTTTCCTCCAGTACGGGGGAAGCAATGCAAGTTAAGCTGTGTTAGGTACCTTCCCAAACACCACTAGGAGGAACTGCGTGAATTGCCGGACAACCGCCGCGCTTCGAGGCCGGCCAGTGATCCCGACCGTAATCATGGCTGCCGCGATGGCCGTAACTGTTCCACTCCGCGCCCAGTTACCCCCCGACCCGATCCCCGCTCCGGTAACGCCGAATACTGTTACGGGCGGCTTCAACACCCTCACCGGCAGTTTGCGCGCGCAAGCCACGCCCGATGAATGTTGGAACGGCATCGGCCAAAACACCTTGTGGGATTATGTCAATCAGGCAAATCCATTGCAGCCCTGTCCCGCCGGGCAGATTCCCAAGGTCAACCAGGGATACGTCTGGGGCACGGTTCAAATCGGCAATCTGATCTTCTTCGGAACCGTGGCCAACGGGCAGTGCATCGGTGAAGCCGCGTTCTATACGAACAACCCCACCGGACAGCCGGCGCCCTACCAGACCAATTCCTGGGCCTGCGAGTTCGGCCAAAGCGCCTACTCCAATCTCAAGTGGCAAAGCCTGCTCGCCCTCCCGCCCATCCTCGCCGACTTTCGCCCTCCGCGGTTTTACGTCTATAGCCTCACCGATCATACGATCAAAGACATCACACCCAAGCTGGGCGGCAGTCCCGGCGCATATTGCAGCGCGAGTGGTCTGGGCACGCCCCTATGCATCGATGCCCTCTGGCTCAGGGTTCGCGGAGTAAGAACCGCAACCTCTTTCAACGGAACTGGTCCGGACGGCACACTGCATAACTACGTCCTGGTCTCCGGTCCTTCCTTAACCGGGGCACTCAGCTTCTTCGCGTTAGACATTACCGGCATCACATCCCCCAGCCAGTTCACCAATGCCAACTGGGTCGCCGAGTACAACTACACAAACCTCTCCGATCAACGGCACTGGATCTCCTACGATGGCGTGCTGTACGCGCCTTCCGCCAAATCGGCCGCCGCGGGCGGCGCCGGCGCGGTTATGCAATTCACCGGTAACTTCACCGGCATTCCCGCAATCACTCCAGGCCCTGCCAATGGCTACAAAGCCATTCCCAATTGCGGAACGCTCGACCAGCATATTCCCCCCGTGCCGCAGCCCGCCACGAGCGGTGTGTGCTTCGCGTTTCAGCAAGTCGGCAATCTCCCGGATAGCGTCGCCACCGACGCCGCGCTTCACACCGAAATCAATCCGGCTACCGGTCTGAGCGACACCCGCATCTTCGTCGCTACGTGGCCGCCGCCTGGAGTCGCCGGCCTCTACATGAGCCCCGCAATTCCCGCGGGTGGTTTCGGGCAGCCTAATCCCACTCCGGCCAACTGGACCAAAGTCTGGCAGATGACCGACTACGACCCCGACCCCTTAGTCGCCTCCACCATCGGCACCGGAGCGCTCGCCGATTTTCAAGGTCAGCTCTATTGGGGAACCATGGTCTATCCGTACGCCGGCACCGCCAATTGGCTCAAGACCTACAATCCCGACCACACCCTGACTCCGGACCAATTGACCGCCGCCGTGGTAAATACTTTCCGCGCGGCCACCCTGTTCAGCGCCACCGGATTTCTCACCGGCACTCCCCAAATCAATCTGCTCTACGGGCAGTCCGTTTTCGAGGTCTTTAACGGCCAACCCGGCACGGATGGCGATTGGGTCGCCACGCCCAATAACATGGGAGGCGTTGCGCCCGTCTACGGACTTTCCGGTTTCGGCAACCCGTACAACAACTACGTCTGGACAATGACGGCCTTCAACGGGAAGCTCTACCTCGGCACCATGGACTGGGGCTACTCGGCTGTGGACGCGAGTCCGCTGGTTCTCCAATCCGCTGGGCAGCCCGTTCCCATCTTCCTCAATCGCCTCATCCCGCCCCAAGCTTACGGAGCGGATCTCTATAGCTTCGCCGACGCCTCGTCACCCGCTATACCCGAATCCATAAACGGTATGGGTAATTTTCTGGCTTACGGAATCCGCGCTCTGTTCCCGAACGGAAACACGAGTCTTATGATCGGCACTGCAAACCCCATGAACTTGAGCACAGGCATGCTGCCCTACGGCGGCTGGGCCCTGATTGAAGCCGTGCCCGCCTCCCAAAATAAGGGGCGCTGATAGGAGGTTCGCCATTCCCGGGCTGATCGGCCGCCCCCGCATCTTGTGAGGAGCACCGGGTTCGAGCAGTCTCTTCACGACGGCGCTTGCCATCTCTGGCATTGGCGTCCTGCCGCGTTCGAAGGCCGTCTGCGCGAACGCGCTCTCTCGTTCCTCTCACCCGAGGAGCTTGCGCGCCACTCCCGCTATCTCGTCCCGCAGCCCGGCCGCACCTTCCTCGCTGCCCGCGTGTTCCTCCGCTCCGTGCTGTCCATCTACCATCCGCTGCCGCCCCGGTCCTGGCAATTCGAAACCAATCCATGGGGCCGGCCTCGCGTCACAAACCTCGGCCCCCGAAATCGCTTCGACTTCAATCTCTCTCACAAGCCCGGCCAGGTCACGTGCCTCGTGGGATATGGGCGCGATCTAGGCGTGGATGTCGAAGACGCCGCCGCCAACCGCCCTTACCTGTTCGACATCGCCGACCGGTTCTTTTCGTCGTCCGAAGCTGCGGGCCTGCGCGCTCTGCCGCCCCCCAACCAGCTCGAGCGATTCTATGAGCTGTGGACGTTAAAGGAGTCTTACATCAAAGCCCGCGGGATCGGCCTCAGCCTG
>JAFAWA010000166.1 GCA_019242155.1 Terriglobia bacterium
CTATTCCTCGATCAGGTTGCTCGCCAGCAGCGCCTGTCTCCGCTTCACCGGCACGGGCAGATTATCATGGCATTTTCGAGCCGGGCGCATAGGGTGACATTTCTACTTTGCCGGACAGGGTGACATTTCTACTTTGCCGCGACAAGAGGGCGACAAGTATTTGACCAGAGGAGGCGGTTACGTTACGATATGACTGCGGGGTGGAGCAGTCTGGTAGCTCGTTGGGCTCATAACCCAAAGGTCGGTGGTTCAAATCCACCCCCCGCAACCAATAAATCAACTTACAGATCAACTGATGACCTCCTGGGTGGGTAGTGTGCCCACACCTCGCGAAATTGACCGCAACAGAAATTATGATCCATTCAGGCCGGGTGGGTGATCGGCTCTATGACCGAGAATGAGTCGGACTCCCTTCCTTTCGAGCCTCCTCGCTGATTCTGGACCGGAACGTGCGCCTCACAGCCGCCTCGATGCTAGCGGGATCAATCGCCTTGGATGAGGCAGCAAGCCTCAGTAGGTTCTGAATTCGGAGCAGATTCTGCGCTAACTCCCGCAGCGTACCAGGTTTGTAGCTCCGCTCGGCGCAATAGCGCAAATAATCCAGCCGCTCCCTTAGCGGGCTGCTTAAATGGCGCCCGCGCGCATGAGAGCGCGTAAAAAGCTGATCGAACATTTCGACCTCCAGAGTAGGGAATGGAACAACCATTCGACTCTAGAGGAGATCGCAGCGTGTAAACAGTCGAGACTTGACATGCAGACCCTGCTACATCGGCTCTAAGCGAGCGAGCCCAAAACGCCCTGTTGCTTTCCCAATGGAAGTATGCCATCCTTCCTGTTGGAAACCCACTAGAGATATGAAAGAAACAGACGTTCGGCAGGGCACGTTGGCGCTGATGGTGCTAAAGACCTTGGATGTTCTTGGCCCCTTGCATGGATATGGGATTGCCCGGCGAATTGAGCAGATCAGCGGGGATATACTGATGGTGAATCAGGGGACCCTGTACCCCGTACTGCTCAAGCTGGAGCAGGAAGGCTCCATCGCATCGGGATGGGGAGCTTCCGAGAATAAACGCAAAGCGCGCTTCTACCGGCTGACGCGCCAGGGCCGCAAGCAGTTGCAGGCCGAAACCCGGAGCTGGGAACAAACGGCATCGATCATCCAACGGTTCTTCGCGGTGAGAGCGCAGGATCTGAAATGAAGGCGCTGCGCCGGTTCCTCAAACAATTGGCCGCGTCTTTGTTCCGCAGGCGAACCGCTGCCCGGGCTGAAGAAATCCTGCGAATCGAAATCGAAGAGCACATCGAACTGCAGGCGGCTGAGAATCTGCGAGCCGGCCTGCCTGCGGTCGAAGCCCGGCGGCAGGCTTTGATCAAGTTCGGCAACGTGGAAGCAATCAAGGAAATCTATCGAGACCAAAGGAGGCTCCCATTTTTGGAAACGCTGATCCGCGATACGCGCCATGCGATCCGCCGCCTGCGAAAGACTCCCGGGTTTACGGCCGCCGTTCTCCTGACGCTTTCGCTGGGCATCGGCGCCAACATCGCGATCTTTGGCGTGGTCGACAGTATCTTGCTCAGGCCGCTCGCGTACCCCCATGCTGAGGCGCTGGTCGAGGTCTTGCACACGGCGCCAGGGCTGCCAGGCTTCGGCGGCAGCATGGGCTGTTCTCCCGCCATGTACTTTACATACCGCGAGGAGAACCGCACGTTTCAGCAGTTCGGACTGTGGCAATCGAGTGGCGTAAGCGTGACCGGAATGGGCGAGCCCGCGGTCGCGAAAGCGCTCATGGTTACCTACGGCGTGTTGGACACCCTGGCGGTCGAGCCGAGATTGGGCCGTTGGTTTTCGCCAACTGACGATACGCCCGCATCGCCCGAGACCGTGATCCTCACCTACGGGTATTGGCAGCGTCATTTCGGAGGAGACAAGTCGATTCTCGGCCGCACGCTTACGATCAATTCGAAGCCCACCGTGGTGATCGGAGTCATGCCGAAGGAGTTCCGCTTTCAACTCGAACCGGAGCTCATTCTTCCGAGGCGGTTCGATCGCAAGACGGTTTATCTGGGAGAATTCTCCTACAGGGGAATTGCCCGGCTCAAACCCGGAGTCTCGCTCGATCAGGCGAACGCGGATTTGTCGCGCATGTTGGGAATGTGGCTGAACGCCTGGCCTCCGAACCCGGGCCTCGACATCTCGATATTTCGCAACGCTCGCCTGGGGCCGAAGATCCAGCCTTTGAAGCAGAGAATCGTGGGAGATGTGGGCGCCACGCTGTGGGTGGTGATGGGGACTCTGGGGCTGGTGCTTCTGATCGCCTGCGCGAACGTCGCCAATCTGCTGCTGGTGCGCGCGGAGGCGCGCCGCCATGAGTTCGCGGTTCGAGCCGCGCTGGGTGCCGGTTGGGGGCGAATCGCAAAGGGCCTGATGGTGGAAAGCGTCACGCTGGGGATGCTGGGTGGAGCGTTTGGTCTGGCGCTGTCCTACGCGGGTTTGCGAATTCTGGTGGCCAAAGGCCCGGGTACGCTGCCCCGGCTAGGAGAAATCGGAATCGACTCCTCGGTACTCGCGTTCGCGCTGGGTGTATCTCTGCTCGCCGGCGCTCTATTCGGGATCATACCGGTTCTGAAATACGGGACGCCGCTTATTGCGGCCGCGCTGCGGGGCGCCGGCCGCACGTTGAGCCATGGTCGCGAGCACCACCGGGCTCGCAACACGCTGGTGGTGGTGCAGGTGGCACTTGCGCTGGTGCTGTTGATCGGCTCCGGCCTGATGATCCGCACGTTCGAACGTTTGCGCAGCATCCAGCCAGGATTCACGCGTCCCCAAGAGGTCCAGATTGTGCATGCGATGATCCCACGGTCCATAGCGAACGATCCCGAGCGCATCATGGGAATGCACAGCGAAATCCTGGACAAACTCTCGGCGATTCCCGGCGTCACCTCCGTAGGGCTTGGCGATGCCGCGCCGCTGGAATCCTCTCTTTTTGGCATGAACGCCAATCCTATCGATGCCGAGGGGAAACATCTGGAAGAAGGGCAGGCTCCTGCCTCCCGCCGAATCCACAAAATCGCGCCAGGATTCTTTAAGACCATGGGAACGCGTATCGTCGCAGGCCGCGACTTCACCTGGACCGACTTGTATGAGAAGCGCCGCGTGGGCATTGTCTCGGAGAATCTCGCCCGGGAGTGGTGGGGCGCTCCGCGCGCCGCCTTAGGCAAGCGCATTCGCGAAGGCGGCCCTCTGGACCCGTGGCGAGAAATCGTGGGCGTGGTCGAGGACATTTACGACGACGGCGTGCAGACGAAACCGCCCGCATTCGTGTACTGGCCGGCCCGCATGGCCCGCTACATCTGGGCGGGCGAAAACGGATATGCCCTTGGCAACGGCATGTACGCAATCCGCTCGAACCGTGCGGGAACTGAAGGGTTAGTCAAGGAGGCGCGGGAAGCGATCTGGTCCGTGAATGGAAGACAGCCCGTGTTTCTCGTGACCACACTCAGCACGCTCTACGATCAGTCCATGGCGCGGACCTCGTTCGCGCTGGTGATCCTGGCCATCGCCGGCGGCATGGCTCTGATCCTCGGCATCGTGGGCATTTACGGCGTCATCGCTTACACGATCTCTCAAAGGACCCGCGAGATCGGCATTCGCGTGGCGCTGGGCGCGCAACCGGAAGGATTGTCGAGGATGTTCGTCCGCCACGGCTTGCTGCTGGCCGCAATCGGAGCCACGCTGGGTCTTGCGGCTGCCGCCGGGCTCACGCGCCTGATGTCGTCCTTATTGTTTGGCATCACTCCCCTTGACCCGGTGACGTATTCGGCTGTTTCGGTGTTGCTTGTCGCCGTCTCTGCGCTCGCCAGCTATGTTCCGGCGCGCCGGGCAATTACCATGGATTCAGTCCACGCGCTGCGAGCGGAGTAGAGAGGAGAAACTGAGATGAGATTCTTCAGGCGATTCTGGATGCGTCTCAATCTTCGGCGTCCGCGCGGCGGGACGAAGAGCGCCTGCGCGCGGAGATCGAAAGCTCACCTCCCGTCTCAGACCGAAGAGGATATCCGCGCCGGATTACCGCCCTCCGAAGCGCGCCGTCAAGCGGCCTTGAGGTTTGGAGGCGTGGAAGCGACGAAGGAAAGGTATCGCAAGCAAAGAGGTTCCCCGTCACTCGAAAATGTCATACAAGACTCTCGGCATGCGCTGCGCCGGCGAATGGCCCCGACGTTCACCCTTCGCCACAGTGCAGACTATAGCGTCGGTATCGGCGCGACCACTTCTATTTTCACTTTGGTGGATGCAGTTTTACTGAAGTCGCTGCCGGTGGCGAACGCGGCCGAATTGTTGAGGCTTGGAGGGGAGTCGCACTGCTGTTACTTTGGCGGTTACAGTCAGAACAGGGAGTGGAGCATTGTCTCCCACGATTTATACACAAATCGGTAGAGTCAAGCATTATAGACAGCCCGGCCTCGGCCGCTGATTCCGGTGGGCACTGCTACCACTCTCCCATCCCCGGAACCTATAAAATCAGTCCGCTCCAGACAGAACTTATTATGGCGGAGAGAGAGGGATTCGAACCCTCGATAGAGTTTCCCCTATACACGCTTTCCAAGCGTGCGCCTTCAACCACTCGGCCATCTCTCCGGTTGTTCGAGAACGCCTGCAGCTTTCGGAATCTCCCCACAGCATATCATGCGGCTGCCTCGTCTTTATGCGGCGTTTCACGCCTGCGGCATACAAACGCGCATGTTGCAGCCCGTCTTCTTACCGAAAATGCGGCGCGTATATGATGCGCTAAGTAAAGTCCGGTTCAGCCATCGTTCCAGACCACGCTATTTGATTTGCGACACGACTCCGTCCACTTCGTCGACGCTGATCGTGAAACTCTTGCGCGCCTCTAACCGGTTCTGCGGAATAGAAAATGCTACGGCGACCATATAGTCTGCCGTGGCATGCGGCGCAATGCGGTTGCGCGCAATCAGCACCGGATTATATTTCTCGCCGAGAAGCGGAAGGTTTTGGAACAAGTGTTCTGTGTCCGATGCCGAAATTGTGATCCCGCCGGTGGTCTTGCCGTCTCTGTCCTCCAGAGTTACGGTGACCTGCCGCACGTCGAATTCGACGTCGGAAATATCGGTTAGCCGGAAGTCCAGGACCGCGACCGAGTTATTTTCGTCGAGAGGAGCGGTGCGCACTTTCAAGATCTTGCCTTCGAGTTCTAAATGAGCGCCCTTTTGCATATAGAGCACGGCGCCTACGACGGCTGCCACGATGACCACCGCGATGCCGAAAGCGACCACCAAGGGTTGTCTCATGTCACTCTTCCCGGAGCGCGAGCATGGGTTCCAACCTCGCCGCGCGCCATGCGGGCCCGTAACCCGCAAGTAGCGCGACGACGACGAGCAGACCCATGGCGGAGGCGAGCATGACCGGGTCGGAGGGCGTAAAGCCGAATAGTAACGCGCCGGCCGCCCGGCCCAACCAAAGCGCTAAAGCCGCTCCGATGAGCAGGCCGACCGCGAGCAAGAACACAACCTCTTGCATCACGAGACGCACGACGCGTCCTCGGCCCGCTCCCAAGGCAATTCGAATCCCGATCTCATTACGCCGCCGCTCCACCATGTAGGCGATCACGCCATACAGCCCGGTAGTGGCTAACACCACGGCCAGCAGTCCAAAGCCGCCCGCAAGCGAAGCCATCAATCTGTCGCGCTGTAGCGAGTCGTCCAACTGTTGACGCAGAACCCGAAACTCCAGGCCAATTGTAGGACTGATTTGCGCCGCCGCGGCTTTGACATGGCGAAGCGCTTCCGCCTGTGTGCCGGAGGTTCGCAAGACATAGGTAGCGCCGGGATATGGGTCGTCCTCCTGCGCGATTGGAAAATACGCGACGGGCTTGAAATCCTCGCGGATTTCGGAGTATTTCGTATTCCTTACCAGGCCGACTACCTGAAACAGCCTGTCCGGCTTTCCCGCTTCGCCCTCTGTGCGGAAAGCGCGCCCTACGGGATTGCCGCCGCCGAAAATAGTTTTCGTAAACGCCTCGTTTACGATGGCAACCTTGGGCGCAGCGGGCCCGTCCCGATCCTCAAATTCACGGCCCGCTAGTAACGCGATTCCCATCGTACGAAAATAACCAGGACCGGTGCGATCGAAATTGGCTTCGGGCCGGGAGCCGGCAGCACTATCGGCCCAAGCCCTCTCGTCCCAGCCGTTGCCGCTCACGGGAGTGAACCAGACTTGCGCGGCCGAAACCACTCCGGGCAGCGAACGAAAACTGTCCAAGAGTTCTCGCGACACAACGTGTATGCGGTCCTTGGCGTACTGGCGGCCGAAGTCCATACTCACGGAGATCACACCATCTGGCCGGAACCCTAAATCGACGTGGAGTAACTTTTCGAAGCTGCCGGCGAATAGGAGAGCACCCGCGAGCAGCACCAGCGACAGCGAAACTTGCGCGACCACCAAGGCCCGCCGCAGTGTGAAGCGATTCCGTCCGGAAGTAACTCCCCGCCCGCCGCCTCGCATCGCATCCGCGGGTGGAACATGTGTTCCGCGCAGAGCCGGCAACAGACCGAACAGAAGGCACGTGCCCACGGCCGCAGCCGCGGTAAAGGCGAGGACGCGCATATCGAGGCCGAGGCCAAGAAAAACGGGATTTTGCGGAGTACTCAAAAATGCAACCAACAGGCGGCTGACAAGCTGGGCCAAAAGCGCACCGAGAACCGCGCCGGTGGCGGCAAGGAGCAGATTTTCCGCCATCAATTGGCCCACCAGTTTGCCGCGGGACGCGCCTATGGCCTGGCGGATCGCGATCTCCCGCTCGCGTACACTGGCGCGCGCCAGTAAGAGATTCGCAAGATTCGCGCAAGCAATTACTAACACCAGTCCCGTAGTAGCCAAAAGCAGCCAAAGCGGCTTCTCGTATATCTGCCGTATTTGAGAAACTCCGGCCCCACCTGCTGTGGCTTCGAGCCTGTTTTGCAGGTAGCGCTTCGCATCATCGGGACGGTATTGCGGAGGCAGCGTGGCCTGCATGATGCCCGATGAAACCACGCCAAGCTGTGCCGAGGCGCGTTCCGCTGTCCATCCCGGTTTCAAGCGCCCCATGGCCGAAAGCCACCAGGCCTGGCGCTGCTTGATACGGCCTAAGCCCTGCGGGTCGTTAATAAACAGATCGTCGGCGCATAAGGGCAACGCGACATCATAGCGATAGCCCGGTTCGACCCCGAAGAAGGCCGGCGCCGTGACGCCCACGACCGGAATCGGGCGGCCGTTCAGTATTACTGTTCGCCCAAGCACGTGAGGATCTCCGGCGAATTCTCGCTGCCAGAACGCATAGCCGATTACCGCTCCCGGCGAGCCGCAGCCGACCCGGTCGTCCTCAGCTCGAAAGGTGCGGCCTAAAATAGGCGCGACCCCCAGCACACGAAAGAAATCACCGCTCACGTACAGACCTTCCGCAAACCGGACTTCGCCTCCCAGCGCCAAGTTGAATCGGTCGGGAGCCCACGCCAGTACACCGGTGAAACCTTGTTGTTGGGCTTGGATCTGTTCCCACTGTGCAAAGGTTAGCCGGGCGCTGCGATTCGAATGCCAACCGGAGCGCATAGAGCCCTGGGGAAAATCTATGGATACCAGTTCCTGGGGCGCTGCTACGGGCAGGGTACGCAGGCGAACCGCGTCCAGCAGTTGAAAAACTGCAGTATTGGCGCCGATGCCCAGAGCGAGAGAGGACACGGCGACTACCGTGAAACCGGGGTTCAGACGAAGCTGGCGGAGGCCGTAGCGCAGGTCTTGCAGTAGTGTAGCTAACCAGTGCGTGATGTTCATATCCACGCTGCTCACTCGGACTTGCTTACTCGTACCGCAGGGCTTCCACGGGATCTAATTGGGCAGCCTTCACTGCAGGCCAGACCCCAAAGAACACCCCCACTGCTACCGAAACAGCAAAGCCTGTGCCCACCGCCCAAGCCGGCACCACGGACGGCAGCGAGGGTATCAACTTACCTACCAGCAGAGTAATCAGCACCGAAATGATAATCCCAAGCGCCCCTCCGGCCCCTGTAAGGGCGACGGCTTCGGTAAGAAACTGCCCGATAATATCCCGGCGCCGCGCGCCGATGGCTTTGCGCACGCCGATTTCGCGGGTTCGCTCGGTGACACTGACCAGCATGATGTTCATGACGCCGATGCCCCCCACCAGCAGACCCAGTCCCGACATTGCAATTGCTACCAATCCCACCACTCCAGTGATCTGGTCGAACTGCTGGATGATCTGGTCGGGCGTTTGTATGACGAAATCGTTTTCGGTGGCCGTAGCAAGGTGGCGGGCGCGCCGTAAGGCCGCCTGCACTTCATCGAAGGCCTCCTGCCGTTTGCCGGGCCGCGCTTTAGCAGTGATGAAGTAATCGTTCAGATTCGGGTAACGATTCTGCGCGGTGCGCAGGGGCAGGTCGATCACATTGTCCTGATCGTTCTCACCGAAAAAGCCGCCCTTAGCCTTGTCAAACACGCCTACAACAAGGTATTCGGCCCCATCCATCATGAACGTGCGGTTTTCGAACTTACCGCTGGGAAACAGAACATCGGCCAGGTTGGAGCCGATCACCGCCACTTTGGCTCCGCGCAGGTTTTCTTCGGAAGTGAAAAAGCGGCCGAACCGCATATCACGCGGCGAAAGCTGAATCTCGTTGGGCGACAAACCTTGGATCGAAATATTGTCGGACTCATATCCGGGGACGCGCGCCGTCAATGGATTGCCATTCACCACAGGAGGGATGTAGAGCATCAGGCCGACATCCTCGACGTCGAGGCATGAGCGCTGGATAAAGTCGGCTAATTCGGGGTTGATGGGGCGGCGTTTCCGTTCCTTTTGTGAAAGTCCATTGCTGCCGGGCCCGCCCGATAACCGGGAAACGAAAATGTTGTCGGGCCCGAGTTCCTGAAAGAAGGTTATGATGCCTTGGCGCAAGCCGGTGAGCATCGAGGCTACGGTTACCACCGTAGTGATTCCGATGACGATTCCCAGTATCGTCAGCATTGAACGGAAGCGGTGCGTCCACACCTGCCGCACGGCCATACCGGCGTTCTCTTTGGGGCTGATATTCATCGGCTACTCCGCGCGGAGGGCGACCACCGGATCAAGTCTGGCTGCGCGGGATGCCGGGTACCATCCCGAGGCGATTCCCACGAGGCTCGAAACTCCTATCGAGAGGGCGATATAGGCCAGGGTCATATGCAGCTTCAAACTAAAAAGCCGCCCAATCACGAGTGTTAAGAGGCCGCCGGTGGCAACTCCCAAAGTGCCTCCCACACAAGCCAACGCCACGGCTTCGATGAGAATCTGCAGCATGATGTCGCCCCGGCGCGCTCCGAGAGATTTGCGTAGGCCGATCTCCCGGGTTCGCTCCGTTACGCTCACCAGCATGATGTTCATGATGACGATTCCGCCTACGAGGAGTGAGATTCCGGTCACCGGCACCACGACGGCCGCCACCATCCCCATGATGTTGTCAATGAAGCCGCGTACCGCATCCGGCGTAATGTTGTCGAAGTTGTCGGCCTCTCCGGGCCGTGTGTGGAATCGGGTGCGTAACGCCACGCGGGCTTCATCTAGACCTTGCTGCAGGGACAGACCGCTGCCCGGCCTCGGCCGGCCGAAGACGGCGTAGCCGTTACCTGTTCCAAATATGCGCTCGTAAGCGCCTGCAGGAATGTACAGAGCCTTGTCCTGGTCGCGCCCAAATGAAGAACCGAGCTTCTCGAGCACACCCACCACCGTGAAATCGATGCCCTTAATACGAATCGTCTTATTTAGAGGCGACAGGCCCGCGGGAAACAATGTATCCTTCACCGTCTCCCCGATGACGGCCACATCCAAGCGAGCGCGTTCTTCCCCGTCCGTGAAGAATCGGCCATCCGTGACGCCTACGTCGCGAATGGTCGCTATGTCCGCCGAAACGCCCGTGATGGCGGTGTCTTCGCAGGTAAAATTCTCGCGCTTTACGTCTGCAGTGTTGTTCTGGTACGGACTGTAGAGTACGTCATCCCCCGAAACAGCTTTGACAAACCGAAGGTCCGCATCACGTATGGGTTTGTTTCGCTTGAGCCGCTGAAAGTATTCGGTGCGGGTGATGCGTCCCGCCGCAATTTGGGCCACGATGAAAGACTCGGCACCGAAAGCTTTGGACGTGCTCTCCTGAGCGTAGACGTCCAGCCCATCAATTGCCGCTCCCACCAGAATGACGCTGGCGACGCCGATAATAACGCCCAGCAACGTCAGGAAGCTGCGCAGTTTATGCGCTTGAATAGAATCCATAGCCAGCCGGAACGCGTTTTGAAACTGCCGCCACGAACGCGCCAACTCAGACTCACCGGAGGCCATATTTCCTCAGAATACCCTAAGATAAAGTTTCACCCGGCCCATGCCAATTCTGCGCCTTGCTTATACGACGTTGTACCTGCTCGCTTTGTTAGCAGTGTTCGAAATGTGGAGCCAGGTGGGGGGACAGACGCATTTGGACCTGATCCCGTGGTACCTGAAGCTGGTGCTGGGCGCGGGCGCGGCCGGCGCCATTGTTAAGGCCACTGCGGCTGCGGTAGCCGGGGAGAAGGCCTGGAATGTGCAGACCTTACGCTGGGCCGCAATTCTCGTAATCCTATTGGGATGCTGCGGACTGGCAAGTTACTTCGAGCATCTCTACGGCGAACAGGACGAAGATGATAGCGGCGGAACCGTAAGTTCCGCGGTGTTTAGGCCAAACGCCCCCTCGTGAGCAGGAAATACAATCGCCAATACAAATCGAACTCTGTCGCGCTTTGCACGCCATAGATCAAGCATTCGTTTTCGCGAATGAGCGCGTCCAACGCACGCGAACTCTGCCCCTTGAGCCTCCACGCATTGCGAATGCCCTCCAATTTTCCACGCGCCCAAGCTAACCCGGCGCCGCGGCGGGCCGCTAGTAACCCCCACAGCGCTTGACCTACCAAAATCGGCCAGGCGTATCGCCGGGAGTAATGCAGCGCCGCGAGGTAACACTGGTTTCTGGCCATGAGGCGCACGGTTTCCGGATGCCAACGCCCCAGGGCCGCGCTCCCGCGGTGCCAGGCAACAGCCTCCGGGACATAGATTCCGGAAATTTGCGCCGCGGCGCAACGGAGACCGAATTCCACGTCTTCAAGGTAGGACTCGAATGCCTCGTTCAGCATACCGACGCGTTCGATGACCTCGCGGCGCAGCAGAACCGCCGTCCAGGGCGCAGACCAGATTTCTCTACGCGATTGAAAGAGAGGTCCATCGCGGCGGCCGTTGCCTACCCTCCACGGCACGGCCCCGCCGCTCACTACATCGAAAGTAGCGTCAATATACTCTGGATCTGTAGCCATGAGAATCTTGCCGGTTGCAAACGGCGCGCCCGCCGCGCAAAGCTGCGCAAGATAGTCCGGCGCGAGTTCCACATCGCTGTTGAGCACCGCGATCCACTCCGTCAGGCTCGCCTGAATACCTCGATTGACCGCGGCCGCGAAGCCCATATTCCGGCCCATACGGATGACGCGTGCTCCGCAGTCTCGCGCCAGTTCCGGCGCGCCGTCGGTCGAGCCGTTATCCACAATCAGCCATTCGGCGACAGGTTGAGTTTGCGCCTCAAGACTCTGCAGTAACCGCAGCAGCAGGTCACGGCCATTCCAAACCGGGACGATGGCCGTGATAGTCATCGGAAGAAGCGCTTCCTTACCAGAAAGGCAAGATTGCGGAAGCCGTCCCGCCAGGGGTTCAGCTTCTTTTCACCGAGGCGGGAGGAATAGAGAATCGATATCTCCCCGAACCGGATGCGCGGGCTGCACAAGGCCTCGATTTTGATCTCTTCCGAGAAGGCCATGCTGTCCGATTCGAGTCTCATTTCCTTCAGAATCGACCGGCGAAACACCCACATACCGGACTGCGAGTCACTCACCCACCGGAAGTAGAGCAGAGACATCGCGGCCGAGAGTACGAGGTTCCCGAACTTGTGCTTCAAACTCATGGAACGCGAATCGCGAACGGGAAAACGGGAGGCGTTCAGGAAGTCCACGTCGAGGTGCAGGAAGGCCTCGAGAAGATAGGAGAGAGCGTCGACCGGGTAGCTGTGGTCGCCATCCAGAGTCACAATGAGTTCGCTGGTCGCCTGCGCAAAACCGCGCTTGTAACTACGCCCGTAGCCACGCACCTCCTCGCGGATCACTTTGGCGCCAAGGGAAGCGGCCACTTCGGAAGTGCGATCGGTAGAGTTATTATCCACCACGATCACTTCATCCACGAATTCCGGCATCGCGCGCAAGACCTGTTCGATACCCTGCTCCTCGTTCAGGCACGGAATTATTACAGTGATGGAGCGGTCTTTATACATGGCCTAAAGCGTCTATTGATATCATGGACCCGGTGAAGCGCTCTCTTGTTTTGCTTTCGTGGTCGGCTGCGCTATGCGGGGCGGCCGAGCTTACGGCGGTGCACTCGGTATACTTGCTGCCGATGTCGCACGGTATGGACCAGTATCTGGCGAACCGTTTAACCAACGAACACGTGTTTCGCGTGGTGACCGATCCCAAAATGGCCGACGCGGTATTCACAGACCGGATCGGGACCGCTTTCGAGGACAAGTGGGCCGCGCTGAACCCTCCTCCTGCAGCCGCCACCCCGCCTGCACCGGCCACGCCGCCCGCTGCGCCCAAGGCGGACGCGGACCAACCGCAATCCGGGATTGCAGGCTTCGGGGATGCCGCGAACAAGCTCACTAATCCAGCTACGAATTCGACTTTGGGCCGAGCCAAGGGAACGATTTTCCTGGTCGATCCGAAATCAAAGCAGGTCCTGTGGTCCACTTACGAGACTCCCAAAAGTTTGAGCGACTCGCAGTTGAATCGTGCGGCTTCTGAAGTTGTAAGCCGCCTGAAGCGCGATTTGACTCCGCAGTAAAGGCGCACGTTTCCTGTTCCGAACCGTCATCTCGTCAGTGTTGTTTACGGGCTTGTATTCGTTTCTGTTTTACAAGTTCGCCATAGCTCTCCACGAGCCGCCTCGTCAGCACTCCCATGTCCCAATTTGCCTCGACTTCGGCTCGCGCGCGCCGCGCCATCTCTTCCGCCGCGCGCTGGTTCGCGAATAAACCAAGCACCCGGTCGGCGAAGCTGCCCGGGTCATCCGCCAGCGCGCAGAATTCGCCATTTCTGCCTGCCAAGCCCTCTGCGCCGACCCTGGTCGAGACCACCGGGATTCCCGCCGCAAACGCCTCTAACAACTTGACGCGCACTCCCGAGCCGCTCAGTATCGGGCAGACGAATAGACCGTAGCGGCCGAGAGGCTCGCGAATATCTTCCACATACCCCAGCAGTTCGATTGAGGCTGAGGAGCCGCCATAGATATGCGGTGGGGGAGGGTCTGACCCGGCAATGACCAACCGCGCGGCGGGCTGGCGTTCCACAATCCGCGGCAGCACGCGCCGTACAAACCACTCGACGGCCATGCGGTTCGGATCGTGACGGAAACTACCCACAAACAGCAGTGTCAGCCGCTCGCGGCCGCAAGGGCGGAACTCGTATCGGCTGGTGTCGATTCCAGCTCGCAGCCCCGCACGCAGCTTCGAGCCTAATCCGGGTAAATACGAAAGCAGGAAATTACGGTTGGCCTCGGTACACACCTGAACCTGGTCACACCTGGAAAGGCTCTTCAGTTCGTACCGGAGAGCACGGAAATACTCGATGCGCGCCTTAATCCGATCGAACACGGAGGGTATGTAAGGCAGCCCGCGGCCGATCGACTGGAAGTAGATATCATGTTCGAACAAGGCGGTGACGATGCGCGAGTATGCGCCGCGATACTGCACCATGGGTAAGTAATCGAGCTGGAGTAAATCGATCTTTTTGGAATAGATCTGGCGATGAATCAGCCATTCCAAATCGGCAATCGCAAATTCCCTCGCGGCGTGGGGCAGAGGCGACCCGAAGTCGGGAGGCACCACGGGGGGCCGGATCAACCACTCAGCCGATGCGCATAAGCGGCGCAGTTCCTCGTTATCTTTCTCCTGCTCCGGCAAATCGAGAAGTTCGATCACATGCACTTCGGCGAGCTTGGCCATCTCGCGAAGTGTCTGGTACATGAACACGGCGCCGCCGTGGACGGGCGGACAGATCGGATAAGGCGAGACGAACAGCACTCGCAGGCGGCCCCGCGCAGGTTCGAAGGGCAGAAAGCGGTCGCGATAATATCCGCCGAGGGGACGCCGCAGCGCTTCGGAATCGGTCACGCGAGCCAGACCCAGCGCTCGCCATCGGGACCGGACTGCTTCCGGCAACTGCACAAAACCGCGCCACAATGCGACGAGATTGGGCCGCCCCGGAGCGTCACCAAAAGGGACGCTCATCACTGCCCCCGCCCACGCGAAAAGAAAATGCGAGGCGAGCCGCCGCCGGTCATGCATGTTTTTCCACGAGAACAGCAGGTAATTCTTCTTGAGCACCCCATGGATCTGCGCTTCGTCGAAACGCTTGCCGATCGTGCCGCGATGTTCGTGAAACACGATGCTCCGCGGCTGGTAGAGCACCCGCCAGCCGCGTTTCCAGGCCAGATACCCAAGGTCCGTATCCTCGAGGTAGAAGGGCCGCAACAACGGGTCGAATCCACCCAATTCTTGAAACTTTCGCCGGTCGAAGGCGCACGATCCACCTCCGCCGTAAAAACACGGAAACAGGCCGTCAATTGCGGGGTCCGCGCGGTGCCGGACGCGCAACCCGCCATCCTGCCACCAGCCCTGCGTGAGCCCGGTCTCTTCACGCACCTTGTTCGGGTCGCTAAAGAAAATCTGGCACGAGACGGCGAAGACATCAGGATGCTCAAAACCTTCGAGCAGCGGCGCGAGAAAATCGGGGGCTACGCGCATATCGCTGTTCAGCAGCACCACTATGTCGTTTTTCGCGCGGCGGAAGCCTTCGGTCGAACCTCCGCCAAAGCCTAAATTGACCGGGAGCGCGATTACGTTAACCTGCGGAAACGTTTCCCGCACGAACTCCGCACTGCCGTCGGACGAACCGTTATCCACCACGAGAATTTCGTTTTCGGGATTGCCGGAAAGCGCTTCGACGACGGACGGCAGGTACTTTCCCAGCAGGTCTTTGCCGTTCCAATTCGGGATGAGCACAGAAGCTGCACGCGCCGAAGGTCGATCCGCGGAGGGCCCGCTGTCCCTTGACCGCGCGCCGAACAGATGCCAGAGCAGGTCGGTAATTGCGAGCGTGAGTGCCGCAAAGATAATTATGAGCGGCGAAACGAGCAACAATGGAAGCGAGCGAAGGAACCGCTTCAGCAGCGCCATTTCAACCGACCGGCACGTCCGGGCCCAGACCGAAGTTACGGCCTAGCTTCACCCATCGCGACGCGCGAAAGGTCGTAAGCTGCGCTTCGAGTTGCTGTCTCCGGCTTTCCAGACTGAGTGCCCACGCCGTGTGTTCCTGGAGTTCTTTTTCTGTGCGCTCGACGTTCTTCTCCAGATCCCGGGCCCATTGCACCTTAGTTTCGATGTCTTCTTCCAGTTCCGCGACTTTTGCGGCGTAACCTTCCCGCTGCTCTACGAGTTCGTTCTGCAATTGCTCTACACGCGCGCGGCGTTCCGCAATTTCCCGGTTGAGATTCTCCGCCCATCGATTGCTCCGCTCGAGTTCCTCCGTCTGGCGCTGATGTGCATCGACTAACTCTTGATGCTCGCGAGTCGCCCGTTCGAGCCATTTGTCCTTCTCGGCCAGTTCTTCTTCGAGCAGCGTGATATGCCGTCCGCGCTCGCGCAGAACATTTCCGGTACGCGGTAAGTAGACATAGACCGGATGGTCCGGCCGCGGCTGGTGTTCACATACAGCTACGAAAAAATGCGTTTCCTGCGGCGCCGGCTCCTTCGCATCCAAACGTACATCAATCGTAGTTCCCTTATCGTAAGGCTGAAATAGAACACCTTCCACGTGATTTTCCAGGAACACCGACACGTGCGGGAAGACGCTGCGTAGCTCCGAGCGAAACTCCTCAAACTCGAATTCGTGAACATGAAACGGATTTGCGCCCGCGGGGCCGCGCGATTCGGTGTAATACAACCTGTTGGGCGTGGAGACGATGAACTGGCCGTGGGGCGTTAACACCCGCCGCGCCTCCATCAGGAACTCCCGCCATTCATGAAGATGTTCGATGACCTCAAAGGCGACCACGAGATCGACCGACGCATCCGCGTGAGGCAGCGCCAGGCACGTGGCCTGCTCAAAGTGCAGGTTAGGCAGACGATAGTGCTCCTGTGCGAAGGTCACGGCCTCATGCGCTACGTCGGCCCCAATAACCAAAGCCGCTACCGAGGCCAACTCCGCGGAACCATATCCTGCGCCGCAACCGGCATCCAACACCCGTTTGGAATGCGCCAGGCGTGTGGCGAAGGCGTAACGGGCCATGTGCTCATTTAGCAGATCGGCTTCAACCTGGCCTGGAATCAGGCGTTCGCCGGTAAATTCAGCCAACGCGTCTCTCCGCCAACGGAGCCGGTTCCGGCCGTAGCCGCGCGTTCACTGCGACGCGGCAGGGCAGATGCAAATACCCGTAAACCTCTCCCGCACCGCGTCCCATCTGTAGTGCGACAGCGTTATCGATCCAATCGCACATGCTGTACGCGGCGAGCGTGCCGTCGGCAATGGCGGGAGAAAACGAAAACGAGCCCGGATACAGTTCCGGCAGGTCAATATGAAAATCAACGGTCACGATATCGCCGGCACGCATCGGTGCGAGTTCATGATTTTCCCGCGCCGTATTGGTGCCTGCAAAATCGATTCCCAAATGGTTGCGCAACATAAAACCAACCATGGGCTTGGGCAGTTCCGCACGCGCCGCAACACTAATGCGTACCACTAGGCGCGCCGAGGGTTCGAGCATGGGCACCGGAAGCCCCGTCTCATCGAGAATCGCGATGCCCAGTACCTGCGCGCGGCCGTCACCGTAGCGGTGATCGATATTCGGTATAGATTCGACGACTTCGGGCGCGCGCACCGCCGTCGTCTCCGCTGGCGCGGCGTCCGGATGCGATTTCAGATATCTCGAATCCTTCTCCACCATAGCCGCCAGGTACTTGGCCACCACGCGGTCCGTGTTCCCGATGTCCATCAAGCGGCCATGCTCGAGCCAGAGGGCACGATCGCCGATGGCTTTCACGTCGGCTGTGGCATGCGAGACAAATAGAATCGTTACCCCGCGGGCGCGCAACTCATTTACCTTGCGCATACAGCGCTGCCGGAAATAGATATCGCCCACCGCCAACGCCTCGTCCACCAGTAAAATGTCGGGATCCACGTTGATCGCGACGGCAAACGCCAGCCGCACCACCATGCCGCTCGAATACGTCTTGACCGGCTGATTGATGAATTCGCCGATTTCGGCGAAGCTCGCAATCTGGTCATAGCGTTCCTCAATCTGGCGCGTGGTCAGGCCCAGAATTGAGCCGTTGAGATAGACGTTATCGCGGCCGCTGAACTCCGGATTAAATCCGGCGCCCAGTTCGAGCAGAGCCGAAACGCGTCCATTTACCGCCACAGTGCCGGACGAGGGCTGCAGAATCCCCGCGACGATCTGCAGTAGGGTGCTTTTACCGGAACCATTCTCACCCACAATGCAGAAGGCCTCCCCGCGCCGGACCTCAAAGTTGACATCGCGCAGCGCCCAGAAGTCCTGGTGCCGTTTCATGCGCCGTGGAGATAGTAATTCCAGCAGCCGGTCGCGCGGGGCATTGTAGATCGCGTAACTCTTGGAGACATTCTGAAATTCAACGGCGTTCACTGTGTGGCGAAGAACCAGTGTAGCCGAAAGGGGAAAGGCGTGCTGACGTAAGGAGCAGCACGGATCGAACTTAGTACTTCTTCAGTTCATCCATGACGGCCTGCAATCCCTTCTTCAGGTACAGGTCATAAACCCGCTGTTCTTCGGGTGACGGCGCAAGCACTCGCAGCAGTGATGCGCTTTCGAGATTCTGGCGCGTGGGGACCCAAACGGTGCCGTCCCGGAACTCTACCTGGCTCACAAACCCGGTCATCTTTTGGATGTTCACGGGCCGTCCTTTGCGGGAGAACACCAGTTCGGTGTCTTGATCGACTCGTGCGGTTTCGTTAGGGCGCAGGAGCAGTTCCGGACCAGAAGGCGGTACCGAGGCTGCCATGTACTGCTGGTCTTCGTCGCTTACCAGCCAGCCGAGTTCTACATATTTGACCGGCTTGGCAGAGCGATTGTGGACTTCGATGTGCGCGGACCGCGCCATGTTGTTAGCCAGTTCCGCCCAACCGTCCAGGGGCTCCACGGGTGCATCGGGAAACTTCACGAATGCGAACTGCTCGTTATGTAGACCGGCAACGGCCGCGCCTGCGCCGGAAAGCGACCGCCGCCGCAAGAGCCGTACATCCAATTGCGGGCGGTCTTCTTCACGGGCCTGCACCTCGAGCAATGCCTGCCGCAAGCCCGCCTGGCCAGCCTGCGTGAGCACCCGCTTGAAATGGTCGCGGTCGCGCTGGGCCTCCATCTCCCAAGCGGTCAACGTGCGTTGGGAATGCAGTTTATCCGGCCCAAAGAACGACAGATTCTGGAACAGCACGCCATCCAATTCTACTTTGACCAGCGGATTCGCCATCACCTGCGTCGGCCGCATCAGTTGCAAGTCGATGCGTACCGGGAATGCTTCTCCCGGCCCGACGTTCAGGCTCGGCACCGAAACCGATGCCTTGCCGCCCACGGCAACTTCCTGCGAGATCACGCTGAGAACCACGCCGCGCACGCGGTTGGTTGAGGAGTTGCGAAGCGTGAGCGACATGTGGAGGTCAAGCACCAGCGCCGCTCCGCGCGCCGTGGCTCGCGATTCACCCAGCGCATACGAGAGCAGCGTAACGGGCGAATCGTTCGCCAGATTCACCTGCACCGCGGTCTGGCTATCGAACGGCACCTCCTGTGCGCCCATAGGAACCGCGCCCAGAAGGCCCGCGAACGCCCACCGCGTGAGTAAATTACTCCTCCACATATACGTTGTTCACCGTCACATAGCCGGTTTGCGGGTCCACATAGCGCGCCCTGATGGAGCCCTGCGCGCCCACCGAATACGTAACACTGCTCGCTCCCTGATGCCGCAACTCCAAAGCTTCGCGGCCCTCGCCCACGGCAATGCCGTCCTTGGTCGACTGCACTACTACACCGGCATCGAAGCGAGCATAATTCCGCCGCGGCATCGGCCGCTCAAAGACCAGCCCTGTAACCAGAAGCGCCGCCATGCTGGCCAGAGCCACTAGGGCCCGAGCGCCCGTAAACAGCGATTTGCGTAACGGTACATCCCCAGGCCGCACGCACTCCCCGGCAGCCAACCCCAACCGGATATTGGCCTTCATTTCCGCAGCCAACCGGTTCCATGGAATTTCCGGCGTCTCGCTCAACTCAGGGAGAATCTCGCGCATGCCCGCGAAGCCGGCCAGATCCTCGCGGCATCGTTCGCAGTCGGCCAAGTGGCGGCTGGTGCGCCAACGCGTAATTGGCCCTAGATCACCACCGGCGTGCAGCGCCAAGGTCGCCTGACTCGGGTGATTCATATGGTTATCGCTTCCTCTTCTCGAGGTACTTGCGGAACTTAATCCGCGCATTGGCAATGTGCGATCGAACGGTAGCCTTGGAACAGCCCAAACGCTTCGCCACTTCCTCCGCGGGCAATCCTTCGACATCGCGCAGCATCAGCGCCGCGCGTTCGCGGGCGCTCAACAGCCGCAGCCCCTCCTCCAGATAGTTCCGCTCCTCAGATCGCAACAGGAGCTGTTCTGGACTATCGGCATGCCCCTCGGGCGCGTTCCCTAGCTCACAATAGGTCGCCCTGCCGTTTCGCCTGAGAAAATCGATCGCGGTATTGGTCGCGATGCGCGAGAGCCAGTGAGCCGCCTTCTGCTCGTCCTTAAGCTGATCTTGCCGCTGGAGCGCTTTGATGAAGGCTTCCTGCGTTAAATCCTGCGCATCGGCTACATTTCCCACAATCCGGTAAATCTGCACGAGGATTCGGCGTAGGTTGTCGGAAACAAACCGATTTTGTCGCTCGACCAGTTCCAGGCCGGGCTCGATGAGTTCGCTCATCTGGCGTTGTATGGCAGCGGTTTCCACAGGCTCTTACTTGGATGACGCTAAAACCTGGAAAACGTGGATTTGAAAAGCCGGTTCTCGTCTGCCAGTCGTCATTGTATCGCGCGACGGCCTGCTAAGCTGAAGGCATGCGACCTGTAGCGGTGATTGGCGCGGGCAAAACTGCGTTTGGCGCCTTCCCCGAACTGGATTTGCGCGCGCTGGCGGTCCAAGCCGGCGAAAAATGCCTGCGGACGAGCCGCGTAGAGGCCGGCCTGATTGAGTCGTTCTACCTCGGAAATTTCGCCGGGCCTTCGTTCGTGGGTCAGAACCACCTCGCTCCTTATATTTCGATGGCCCTGGGCGTGAAGGGTGTTCCCGCCACGCGAATCGAAGCCGCGTGCGCTTCGAGCGGTTCCGCGTTCTATCACGCCTGGACCGAAGTGGCGTCCGGGCTATATGACCTCGTAATGGTTGTGGGCGTGGAGAAGATGACCTCGCAACCCACTGCCCGGGTCACTGAAATTCTCGCTTCGGCGGGCGACCTTTCCGGTGAGATTCGCGCGGGCTCGACCTTCGCCTCGCTCTTCGCCATGATTGCGCGGCGCCACATGTACGAGTTCGGCACTAAGAAAGAGCATCTGGCCGCGGTGGCTGTAAAGAATCATGCGGCCGGGGCTCTGAATCCCGACGCGCACATGCGAAAGAACGTCACCCTGGAGCAGGCTCTGGCCGGCAAGCCCATTGCCGAGCCCTTGAACCTCTACGATTGCTCGCTGATCAGCGATGGCGCTGCCGCGGTGATCCTGGCGCCTCTCGACCGCGCCTCTGAGTTTACCGATAAACCCGTCCGGGTGCTTGGAATCGCCCAGGCTTCCGATTATGTCGCTCTCGATCAGAAGGAAGATATCACGACCTTTCCCGCTGTACGCCGCGCGTCGCAGAAGGCATATCGGATGGCTGGAGTGGGACCGGACGAGATTGAGTTTGCCGAACTGCACGACTGCTTTACCATCGCCGAGATCATTGCGACCGAGGACTTGGGCTTTGTGAAGCGGGGTTGCGGGGGACCTTACGCCATGGAAGGGCACACCTCGCTCGACGGCCAGCGTCCGATAAATGCGAGCGGAGGTTTGAAAGCAAAAGGGCACCCCGTAGGCGCGACCGGAGTGGCACAGATCTGTGACTTGGTCCAGCAGATTCGGGGAGAAGCCGGACCGCGCCAGGTTGCCCGGCACTCAGTGGGCTTGGCGCAAAACTTGGGCGGTTCGGGGGCGACCTGCGTCGTGAGCATCCTGGGTGCCACGTGAGAAGCGGCGTCGTGTATACCGAAACGGTGATCCATTCCGCAGCCCCGGCTTTCACCGCGGAGGTCCCGTTTCAAACCGCTATTGTCGACCTCGAAGGCGGCGGCCGCATTACCGGACGCATCTTAGGCGACCGCGTGGTGATCGGCGACCATGTTGCCGAAATCGAAGTACGCAACGGCGTTCCGTTTTTCCAGAAGGCCTGAACGATTTATGAAACTTGCAGAACGCATAGGCCTGCTCGGAGTTGAATCGGCCTTCGATGTGCTCGTTAGGGCGCGCGCTTTGGAAGCGCAGGGCCGCAGCGTGATTCATCTCGAAATCGGCGAGCCCGATTTTCCTACGCCGGCCCATATCATCGAGGCTGCGAAACAAGCCTTGGACGAAGGCTGGACCCATTACGGTCCTACCCAAGGTCTACCTGAACTCCGGGAAGCCATCGCGGCGTACGTTTCCCGTACCCGCGGTATCTCCGCGCGGCCCGAACAGGTCTGCGTCGTTCCCGGCGGGAAGCCGATTATCTACTTCCCGCTGATTGCACTGGTCGAAGCAGGCGATGAAGTTATTTATCCCAACCCGGGTTTTCCGATTTACGAATCGATGATTCGCTTTTTGGGCGCGAAGCCTGTGCCTATGCCGCTCGAAGAGAGCCGCGGATTCTCATTCGACCTGGATCTGTTTCGAGACCTGCTGACCGACCGGACCAAAATCGTAATCCTCAACTCACCGCAGAACCCCACAGGCGGTGTCATCCCGCGTGACGATCTCAAGCAGATCGCTCTGCTTCTACGCGACCGCGACTGCATGGTGCTGGCAGATGAGATTTACGGGCGTATTTGTTACGCGGAGGAGCCGCCGGCTTCGATCCTGGAATTTCCCTGGATGCAGGAGAAGACCATCTTGCTCGACGGCTTTTCGAAGACCTACGCCATGACCGGCTGGCGCATGGGCTACGGTGTGATGCCCGAGTGGCTGGTGGTGGCTGTAAATAAATTGATGGTCAATTCCAATTCGTGTACCGCCAGTTTCACCCAGCGCGCCGGCATCGCCGCATTGACCGGCCCGCAGGATGATTTGGATCGCATGGTCGCCGAATTCCGCCGCCGCCGCGATGCCTTCTGCAAGGGGTTGAACGAAATTCCTGGCTTTCGCTGTGCCCTTCCCGGCGGTGCCTTTTACGCGTTTCCCAATGTAAGCGGCACCGGAATCGCGGCGAAAGAATTGGCCGATTTTCTGCTTAATGAAGCCGGTGTAGCCTGCCTCGATGGCGCTGCGTTCGGCCGCTACGGCGAAGATTATATCCGCTTCAGTTACGCCAATTCTCTTCCGAATCTGCTCGAAGCCGTGGAAAGAATAAAGAAGATATCCACGCGTTGGACCGGCCAGACAACGTTGCTGACGCGGTAACCAGACCCGCTCCCGCAGGTTCCTTTCGGATGACCGAAAGATAGTCGGTCCGCGGAGCACGCCCGTGGTAGAGTCGGCGATCATGGGGATCGTACCCGGTGGGCTTTACAAGCTGCCGGAATCGTTCGCCTTCACACAAAACGAAATGACGAATGATTCACCAGCTAATCGACAACGCCCTAAATAGCCGGTTTCTTGTCTTAGTTGCCGCACTGTTGCTTCTCATTTGGGGAGCCATTTCCTTTCACAGCCTGCCCGTTGAAGCCTACCCGGACGTAGCCAACAACTACGTTCAGGTGATCACGCAATGGCCCGGTCACGCGGCTGAGGAGGTGGAGCAGCAGGTCACCATCCCAACCGAGATTGTGATGAACGGCATTCCGCATCTCGATCATCTGCGGTCATTCTCTGTATTCGGGCTCTCCAGCCTCATGCTCATTTTTGACGACCAATCTGCCAATGATTGGAACCGGCAAAAGGTTCTCGAGCGGCTCTCGCAACTCACACTTCCGGCCGGCCTGCAACCGCAGATTGGATCCGACTTCAGTCCGGTAGGCCAGATTTACTGGTACACACTACGCAGTACCAACCCGCGGTACGACTTGATGGAATTGAAATCCATTGCCGATTGGACTTTGGAGAAGCAGTTCAAGTCGGTTCCGGACGTGGTGGATGTAGTCAGCTTCGGCGGCATCACGCGCGAATATCAGGTGCGCCTGGATCCGGAAAAGCTCATCCAGTACGGACTGAATATCAGCCAGGTAGAGCAACAGCTCAGCAGTAACAACGTCAACGCAGGCGGCAGCTTCGTAGAGGCGGGTCTGCAGCAAATCAACGTTCGTGCGATTGGCCTGATCCGGGATGTGCGCGGCATCGAAAACATCGTAGTGAAGACTCAGTCGGGCACGCCCATTCGCATGAAGGACATCGCGAACATTTCCCAAGGCCCGAAAATACGGCTCGGCCGCATCGGTAAGGCGATTCACAGGGAAGACGGGAAGATCGTTGATAACAATGACGTAGTCGAAGGGATCGTTCTGCTGCGAAAGGGCGCCGACGCCGACCCCACCCTTGAGGCAATCCACCAGAAAGTTGCGGATCTGAATGACCATATTCTTCCCCACGGTGTGAAGATTGTGCCCCACCTGGACCGGAGCGAACTGGTTCGCTTCACAACGCACACGGTGCTGCACAACCTGACCGAAGGCATCATCCTGGTTGCGGTTATTCTTCTACTGTTTCTGGGCAATATCCGGGGCGCCCTGATCGTGGCGCTCACCATTCCGTTCTCTTTGCTGTTTGCAGCAACGTGTCTTAACTTGATGAAGATCCCTGCCAATCTGCTCTCCTTGGGCGCCCTCGATTTCGGCATGGTGGTGGAGGGCGCGGTGGTCATGGTCGAGAACATCGTGCGTTATTTGGGCCACAGAGATGACCAGCCCGGAACCAAGCTGGAGAAGATTCGGCGCGCGGCTCACGAAGTGCAGCGCCCCGTCTTCTACTCCATCGGAATCATCATCACCGCCTATCTGCCGATCTTCACTTTGCAAAGAGTAGAAGGGCGGCTGTTCAAGCCAATGGCGTGGACTGTATCGTTCGCCCTGCTCGGCGCTCTACTCTTCTCGATGCTCATCGCCCCCGTACTGAGCAGTTTCGTATTTGGACGGCAGGTTCGCGAGTGGCGCAACCCCGGAATGGTCCTGTTAACGAACGGGTATCGCAAGTCCCTTCAACAAGCGGTGCGGTTTCGGTGGCTGACCATAGCAGTAGCGCTAGCGGCGTTAGGTGTCTCTGCCTACCTCGGACTGAGCGGCGTCATCGGGTCCGAGTTTCTGCCTCATCTGGATGAAGGTGCTATTTGGGCCAGAGGCACGCTTGCCCCGAGCACAGGGCCGACTGAGGGCTCGCGCGTAATGAATGAGGCCCGTGTTATCTTCGCCTCCTTTCCGGAGGTGAAACAGGTTGTCAGCCAAGTAGGCCGTCCCGACGATGGAACTGATGTAGCCGGCTTCTTCAATACGGAGTACTTCATCGATCTCAAGCCTAAGGAACAGTGGCGGCCGGTATTTGCAGAAGATAAGGAGTCTCTCATTGCGGCCATGGATCGGGAGGTTGAGAGGAGAACCCCGGGCGCGCTTTGGAACTTCTCGCAACCCATCGCCGACAACATGGAAGAAGCGGTCAGCGGGGTTAAAGGACAGTCCGCGATCAAAATCTATGGTGATGATCTTAAGAAGCTTGAAGAGACGGGCGATCAGGTCGTAAGTGTTCTCCGAACTGTAAAGGGGGTATCCGATCTGGGCCTCTTCCGTGTTATCGGCCAGCCGAATCTGGAATTCCATGTGGATCTCGATCAGAGTGCCCGCTACGGAATCAACGTATCTGATGTGCAAGATGCGATCGAGACTGCCGTGGGCGGTAAGGCCGTGGGGCAGGTGTTGCAGGCAGAGCAGCGTTACGATTTGGTGGTCCGTTACCAGGCGCCGTATCGCGATACGAAAGAAGCTATCGAGCGTATCCGGTTGGTTGCACCCTCCGGCGAACGTGTTTCACTGGCACAACTGTGCAAGGTTGTGGTTCTCGACGGCGCATCGGAGATTTTCCGGGAAGGCAGTTCGCGCTACGTGGCGATCAAATATAGCGTGGTCGGAAGAGACTTAGGGAGCACTGTAGAAGAAGCCATGGCCAAAGTGGGTAGGCAGGTGAAGCTTCCGGAAGGCTACCATGTCGACTGGGCGGGCGAGTACGAAAGCCAGAAGCGGTCTTCCCAGCGTCTGATGATTGTGGTCCCAGTGACGCTGCTCGTCATCTGTATGATCCTGTTTACGATGTTCAAGTCTCTCAAATGGGTGTTGCTGATTCTGGCCAACGTAGCCATGGCGCCTATCGGAGGCTTGATCGCGCTGCTGGTTTCCGGCACGCATTTCAGCGTTTCTTCGGGAGTTGGGTTTCTGGCCCTGTTCGGCGTTTCTGTCCAGACCGGCGTGATTATGCTGGAATACATTAACCAACTTCGTGCGCGCGGTCATAGCGTTCTGGATGCCGCGATCGAAGGTTCTGTGCAGCGCCTCCGCCCCATTACGATGACGATGCTGGTGGCTAGCCTGGGGCTTTTACCAGCCGCTTTTTCGAGAGGCATCGGCTCGGATTCGCAGCGGCCGTTTGCGATCGTGATCGTGGGCGGACTGGTTGCCGCGCTGATCTTAGGCGTTTATCTCCTGCCGACATTGTACGTTTGGGTTGCCGGCCAGGGTGATGCGCTGCCCGTGCCGGAAGAACACCTAATCGAGGAGTAATTGCCTCCCCGTAGCTCTGATGTACTTAGTCGGAGATTGCGGGCGCGGTTACCGGGGCGCTCACTATAATGCCATTTCGCCTCGATCGTCGTTGCGGATCCGGATCGCCTCCTGCACGTCGTAAATGAAGATCTTCCCATCGCCGATGGCGCCGGTCCTCGCCGCGAATGTCAGCGTGCGAATAACTTCGTCCGCCCGCGCCGATGGCACTACCAACTCGATCTTCACTTTGGGAAGCAGATCGACGTTGTACTCCTGCCCCCGGTAAATCTCTTTGTGACCCTTTTGACGGCCGTGACCGCGCACTTCGCTGATCGTCATGCCGTCGATTCCTATGGCCTTCAGAGACTCCTTGACCTCTTCGAGTTTGAAGGGCTGAATGATAGCCTCAATCTTTTTCATATAACCTCACTTGGGTTTTCCGCGACGGAGCGGATGGCTAGGAACTCACCCCTCGAAAATATAACCCTCTTCGCCAT
>JAFAWA010000090.1 GCA_019242155.1 Terriglobia bacterium
GTGTTTGCTCATGTGCACCCGTCAGGGTCTGTGCCGATGGCTGCCCTGGACCTGGCAGCCGAGGCCGATCCACACCGAGGGCACATGATGCATGCCGAATTACCTGCTCAGGTGGTCTTTCCTTATGGCTTGCCCCGACCCGGCAACTACAGGATCATTGTGCAGGTAAAACGGGCCGGCCACGTGGAGACAGGGATCTTTGACGCTCACGTGGAGAACTGATTCTTGGCTTCCATCAAAGGTAAAAACGTGCTCATCACCGGTGCGTCGCGGGGTATCGGCAAACGACTCGCCTTGGGTTTTGCCGCCGCCGGCGCCCGCGTGGGTCTGCTGGCGCGCAGCCAGGCCGAACTCGATCTGGCCAAGCTCGAAATTGAGCAGGCGGGCGGTTCCGCCCTCCGGATTCGCGCCGACGTTCGCGACATTGAGCACCTATCCGCGGCCGTCGAGCGCATGCGGGCTGTATTCGGCGGGATGGACGTCCTTATCGCCGCGGCCGGCGTACAGGGGCCTATCGGGCGGCTGCTGCGTACCAAGCCCAAAGCGTGGAACGAAGCCCTTGAGATCAACCTGATCGGCACCGTCAACAGTTGCCGCGCCGCGCTCCCGCCCATGATCGAAAAGCGATCCGGCAAAATCATTCTTGTGAGCGGCGCCGGCTCTCTTACCGCGCGCCCCAATTTTTCGGCTTACTCAGCATCCAAGACCGCCATCGTGCGCTTTGCCGAGTGCCTGGCGGAAGAGGTGCGCGACGACAATGTGCAGGTGAACTGCTTCGCGCCCGGCAACACCTATACACACATGACCGACGAGATCCTGCACGCCGGCGAGGAGTTGGCGGGCCGCAAGGAGATCGAAGAAGCCGAGCGCGTCCGCGTCACCGGCGGCGCAGCGCCCGAAAAGCAATTGCAGTTGGCTATGTTCTTAGCGTCCGACAGTTCCAATCACATCAGCGGAAAACTGATTCACGTCAATGACGATTGGAAGCGTCTGGCGCAGGAAAACATGAAAGCCGAACTGTACACCTTGCGTCGCGTCCAGAAAATTTAAGCGGCTAAGGTCGTAGCGCTCGCGACGTTACTTCCCTACCAGGTGTTGGACGTCCCTGTTGTTCTCCTGGCAGATGTATTCGATCAGCTCACCCTTGAGCAGGGAAGGATGGGTGGTAAAAGTCCAAGGCTTCGAGAACGTCTTCGGATCGTCTATGGTGTGTTCGATCGTCAGATGGCCGAGATCCGGACGGCTGATGCGTTCGGTCACTTTCATTTCGTTCGAATGCGGAATGCCGGACTCGTCGATCCACGAGATATCGTTCTGTCCTACGGTCTCCACCACGAGCGTGTCGCCTTCCCAATGCCCGATGGAATCGCCGAGCCAGGTTTCGGAAACTTGCGGGTTATGCGGACGCCCGTCCAGGAACACTTTGCGCCAAATGTGCGCTCCGCCTTCGTAGACGATTACTAGCAGATCTTTGGTCTGGATGAAGCTCCAGGGATAGGGAGTGGTGCTCATGCGCGGCACGCCCGGCGGAAGGCAGCGGGCTTCGGGATCATCCTTGCTCAGACCCGACTTGTGCTTGTCGTACACGGCTTTGGCAGCGGGCAGCAACGGCACATCCACTCCGGCCCCGATCATGTCGACGTTTTCACGAATGGCGTTGGGCTGCCAGTTGCCCGAAAGGTCCGGATGGCCGTCGGCGGTCTGCGGCGTCGGTCCCGCCGGAGGCCAGTTGGGATCCTGCCTGGGCGCGCCCGTCTGGCGAGTCCTGCTGAGTTGCAGGTCTTGCGGTTCGCGCGGTTGCGCAGGCTGCGTTTGCGCTCCCGGCGTTTGGGCAAACATAAGCGGGCAGAAACAGAGGAGTAGTGCGGTTCTCATGCTTCGCTCAGTATAGCGCGCCATGTGTTACGGGCTCTGGCCTGCTGCTGTATACTTCGTGCATGACCAAGCCCCAAAGAAGCGCAAAGCGGACGCATTTCCTGGCAGGAACTACCGTTTCCGCCGCGATTCTGTCAGTGCTGTTCGCGGCCTCCGCAGCGCAAGCGCAGGACCAGCAGCCGCCCAGCGCCTCCGATATAGAAGAGGGCATGAGGCTCTATCAGCAAAAGGGCAACTGTAAGGCGTGCCATGGGTGGGCCGGCGACGGTCACAACCGAGATAATGAAATGCCGGAGGGCGCCAACCTGCGCGAGACGAAACTGAACCGCGCCGGCTTAATCCTGCTCATCAAGTGCGGCCGGCTGAACACCCAAATGCCGGCCTTCGACAAGTTTGCTTATACTGACGGGCGCTGCTACGGCAAGAAACAGGCCGACCTCAAAGCCTACCCCACGCGCATGCCGGACCCCGCGGCTACTCTACAGAACCGCGAAGTCGAACTCATTGCCGACTTTCTGATCGCGAAAGTCGTCGGCAAAGGCCCCATGAATCACGCCAAGTGCGT
>JAFAWA010000237.1 GCA_019242155.1 Terriglobia bacterium
AGCATTTGAGAGCAGCCGGCATGTGGACTGGAAGGCCACGGCGCATGTGGGCAGTCTTCAGGTCCGGGAGTTTGCGCGGGAGCAAGAGCAAACCGTCGAAATGTTTCTCGACCGCGATGTGCGGCCCGAAATGGATGCTTGGTTTGAGTCGGCCGTAGATTGCTGCGCATTTCTCGCGTGGGAGCTGTCCAATCGCGGCACATCCATTCTGTTCCGGTCGCAGGGGTTTGCCGTGCGGCAGCCCCTGGAAGGCGATATCTATACCATCCTAAAGTATCTGGCGCTGGTCTATCCGCAAAGGGGAGACGCGCCCGAAGGGCCGCTCGAAGATTCAAGCTATAAAATGGTGCTCACCACGGCACCGGGCCGGTTTCGCGAAGCAGGCTGGCTCGGGGCGCGGATATTGGGGAACGAGTTAGGCAACACCGGCTTACAATCCAGCCCGCTTGATACCATAAATAAGCATCTTGACTAGAGCGATTCCGGACATTCTGGCTCGTATTGTCGCCAAAAAGAAAGAGGAACTGGCCGAAGCTCTCCCTGTAGCCTCCTGGGAACGGAGTGTTGAAGCGCGGCAGCGGGCCGAGCGGCGTGACTTTCGCGCCGCACTAGTTTCCCGTGCGACGGCAATCATTGCCGAAGTGAAAAAGGCATCGCCCAGTAAGGGCATCCTTTCCGCCGATTTCGACCCGGCGCGCATCGCCTGCCAGTACCAGCGTGGCGGTGCCGTAGCTCTTTCTGTTCTTACCGACCAATCTTTCTTTCAGGGCAGCCTGGAGGACCTGGAGCATGCGCGTGCCGCGGTTTCATTGCCGGTATTGCGCAAAGACTTCACGATTGCACGGGAACACGTGCTCGAAGCCGCTGCGCATGGCGCCGATGCCATTCTTTTAATCGCCGCCATCCTGGAGGAGCGCGAAATCCGGGATTATCGCGAAGCAGCGGCCGCGTACGGATTGGCGGCTCTGGTCGAAGTGCACAACAGCCGCGAGTTGGACATGGCGATCGACGCGGGCAGCGACCTGATCGGCGTGAACAACCGGGATCTCACCACTTTCCAGGTCTCCCTCGAAACCTCTCTGCGGCTCGCCGAAGCTATGCCTGATAACGCCATCCGCGTGAGTGAGAGCGGGATTCACGACGCCGCCGATATCGCCATGCTACGTAGCGCCGGATATTCGGCATTCCTGGTGGGAGAGCATCTGATGAAAGCGGGCGATCCCGCGGGGGCGCTGCGAAAGCTGGTAGCTGCGTGATTCTCAAAATCTGCGGCATCACCAATTCGGAAGACGCCGCTGCGGCCATTGATGGCGGCGCTACCGCTATCGGCTTCAATTTCTATACCAGCAGCCCGCGGTATGTCGAGCCCGAAGTTGCCGCTGACATTTCGACGCCGCGCGGCATAAAACGAGTCGGCGTATTCGTGAACGAATCGCGGCATCGGATTGAAGAGATCGCCCAACTCGCCCGGCTGAACGTGGCGCAGTTGCATGGAGACGAACTGGTTGGGGACTATCCTGCAGGGATCCTCTTATGGAAAGCGGTCCGCGTAGACGACGCAGCGAAGTTGGGGACTCTACCGGACTACCCTGTGGAGGCGATCGTCCTCGACGGCCCCGCCGGCCATCTTTACGGTGGATCCGGGAAGCCCTTCGACTGGCGGCGTGCCCAATTTCTGAAACGACCCTTCATTCTGGCAGGCGGTCTCGATGCTTCGAACGTAGCTGAGGCCATTGCGCTCGCTCGACCCTGGGGTGTGGACGCCTGTTCTCGAGTGGAAAGCGCCCCAGGCAGAAAGGATTATCGCAAAATGAACGAATTTCTCCTGGCTGCTAAGGCGGCCTTGGCGTTATGACACCGCAACCGGATCCGGGCGGCCATTTCGGGCCTTATGGCGGCCGTTATGTGCCCGAAGTCCTGATGGCGCCCATAGAGGAATTGGAAGCGGCCTACCTGGCTGCCCGCGACGACCCGGGGTTCCGCTCGGAGCTGACGCACCTGCTCCACAGCTATGCCGGCAGGCCCACTCCCTTATATTTCGCGCGCCATTTGAGTGAGTCACTGGGCGGCGCGCGGATTTATCTGAAACGCGAAGACCTGCTGCATACCGGGGCTCACAAGATTAACAACTGCCTGGGGCAGGCGCTTCTCGCCCGCCGCATGGGCAAGCGCCGCATCATTGCCGAGACCGGAGCTGGACAACACGGTGTAGCCACCGCCACCGTATGCGCGCTGTTCGGTTTCGAATGCGTCGTCTATATGGGCGAGGAAGATATCGCGCGCCAGCGGTTGAATGTGTTCCGCATGCGGATGCTGGGGGCGAAGGTAGTGGGCGTAGCCGGCGGCAGCCGCACGTTGAAGGACGCGATCAGCGAAGCCATGCGCGATTGGGTAACCAACGTCGAAGATACGCACTATCTGCTGGGTTCGGTTCTGGGAGCGCATCCGTATCCAACCATGGTGCGCGACTTCCAGAAGATCATCGGCGAGGAGGCGCGCCGCCAGATTTTAGAAGCTGAGGGCCGCTTGCCGGATACGGTCGTGGCGTGCGTAGGCGGCGGCTCGAACGCCATGGGCATCTTCCACGCATTTTTGCCCGATGCCGTTCAGTTGATCGGTGTCGAGGCCGGCGGGCGGGGCGAGGCCATCGGCGAACACGCCGCCCGGTACCGCGGCGGCGCCCCGGGAGTGCTGCAAGGCGCATACAGTTTTGTGCTCCAGAATGCCGACGGGCAGATCGCATTGACGCACTCCGTCTCCGCGGGCCTCGACTACGCCATGATCGGTCCGGAACACGCGTGGCTGCACGATCAGGAACGCGCATCGTACACATCGGCTTCCGATGCGGAAGCGCTCGAAGCCGCCAGGGTGCTTTCGCGGACCGAGGGTATCATTCCGGCTTTGGAATCGTCGCATGCGGTCGCCGAGGCCATTAAGCGCGCTCCGGGCGCCGGAGAAAAGATAATTCTGGTAAACGTGTCGGGACGCGGGGATAAAGACATCGACATTTACCGGCGAAATTTTCCGGGTCTGGATGAAGCATGACGCGCATTGGGCGTCTGTTCGAATGTTTGCAGCTTGACGGCCGCAAGGGCCTGATTGCGTATATTACCGCCGGCCATCCCTCGCTCGATCGTACTCCGGCCCTGGTAGAGGCAATGGTGCGGGGCGGCGCGGATCTGATCGAGCTCGGTGTGCCGTTCTCAGACCCCATCGCCGATGGCCCGGTGATCCAGAGAGCCGGCGAGCGGGCGCTCGCCGCGGGCACGACGCTCCGCGGCGTCCTCGACGCGGCACGAACGATTCGCAGCCGTTCCGAGGTTCCCCTGCTGCTGTTCACCTATCTGAATCCGGTGGTGCGCTATGGGCTGGACCGCTTGGCGGCGGATGCCGCCGCCGCGGGCATCGATGGTTGTCTGTTGATCGACGCCAGCGTGGAAGAGGCGCAGGATTATGTCGCAGCGATGCAGCGCCACGGTCTCGATACCGTGTTTCTCGCCGCGCCCACGAGCACGCGGCGCCGGATGGAACTGGTGGCGCGGTATTCGACCGGGTTCATTTATCTGGTTTCCCGCAGAGGCGTGACCGGCGAGCGCGAGAAGCTTTCCGGCGCGGTAGCTCCGCTCATTCAGGCGATGCGAACGCTCACCGGTCTGCCGCTCGCGGTAGGTTTCGGCATCTCGCGGCCGGAGCACGTGACGGAACTCGGCCGGCAGGTGGAGGCCGTGGTCGTAGGCAGCGCTCTGGTGCGCCTCATCGAGCGGTACGCGGACGATCCGGCGCTCGAGCAAGAGCTCGAAGCGTTCACCCGTGAGCTCAAACAGGGCTTCGGAGTAACTGCGTGACCCGTGAGGAGGCGCGCTGCAAATTGGAGGAGTATCGAGTCCGGATCGATGACTTGGACCGCCGCATCGTTGAATTGCTGAACGAGCGCACGCGCGTGGTCGAGGATATCGGCCGCGTGAAGCGCTCCGCCGAATTGCCTATTTACGAGCCGAGACGCGAAGAGCAGGTGTTCGAAAATATCAGCCAGGCCAGCGCCGACGGGCCGCTTACGAATGAGGCGGTGCGCCGGATTTACGAGCGCATCATTGACGAGATGCGGATGATACAGCGGGTGCGCATGGAAGGGCGCGGGGAGAACTAATGGTCGTGGTCATGCAGGAAGGGGCGACCGAGCGGCAGATTCAAACCGTGATTGACCGCATGGTGGAAAAGGGCTTCGATGTGCATCGTTCCACCGGAACGATCCACGTAGTGTTGGGCGGTGTGGGCGTACGGAGCGAGGAGATTGATGTCGGCATTTTCGAAGTGATGGACGGCGTCAAAGAGGCTCATAGGATTGCCTCTCCCTACAAGCTGGCCAGCCGCAGCTTCCGGCCGGGCGGCACGGTCGTACGGGTGCCGTACGCGCAGGGAGAAATTGAAATCGGCGCAGGCCGGGTGGTCATCATGGCCGGCCCCTGCAGCATCGAAGGCCGTGACCAGATTGAGCGTTCGGCGGAGTTGGTTGCGCGCGCGGGCGGGCGTGTGATTCGCGGCGGCGCCTTCAAACCGCGTAGTTCCCCTTACAGCTTCCAAGGCATGGGCGAAGAGGGCTTGCGGCTCATACGAGAGGCCGCCGATCGTAACGGACTAGCGGTCGTAAGTGAAGTTATGGACCATACGCAGATCCCGTTATTAGCTGCGTATTCCGATATTCTGCAGGTGGGCGCCCGGAATATGCAGAATTTCAACCTGCTGCGGGAATTAGGCAAGCAAAGGAGACCGGTCCTGCTGAAACGCGGCATTTCGGCGACCATCGAAGAACTCCTGCTTTCGGCGGAATATATTCTGGCGGGCGGCAACTACGACGTGATCTTATGCGAGCGCGGCATTCGCACCTTTGAAACGTACACACGCAACACCATGGATATTTCCGCGATTCCCGTCGTGAAAAAGTTATCGCATCTACCCATTGCGGCCGACCCCTCGCACGGCACAGGCCGGCGCGATAAAGTCGCCCCGATGGCGCGGGCCGCCGTAGCAGCCGGAGCGGACGCGCTGCTGGTGGAAGTGCATCCCGACCCGGACCACGCCCTCAGCGACGGCGCCCAGTCCTTGCGGCCGGAACAGTTCGAAGAGCTCATGGGGCAACTACGCATGATTGCGCCCGCGGTAGGGCGGAGCTTGTGAGAAGGCGCAAGGAATTTGAACTACACGGTTCCGTTTGACACTTCGGCTAGAATACGGATCACATCGTCTCGCAACCGGGGGCAGTCATCATTAGCAGCGCGCCATACTTCATTCCAATCAATCCCGAAGTAGGCGTGAGCAAGAATGTTACGGAAGGCGACAATTTGACGCCAGGGTACCTGAAGGTAACCGGATTTCAATTCCTCAGGAATCCGTGCAGCGGCCTCGCCGATTACAAGCAGTTTCTGCGCTACCGCACTACGCAGCATTTCCGAGTTCTGAAAGAGTTCCAAATCCGCACCGCGAATAAAATCAGCGATGTGCCCCGCAGCTTCGATTATGTCAGTTAAGAACAGCGTTTCACGCCGCATAAACGAGCCGCGCCTCTTCGAGCACGAAGTCTCGAATTAGCGGCTTCAGGCCGTTCTTAGATACCAGATCCACTTTGCGCCCGAGGAGGTCGGAGAGATCCAGCATCAGCCCGGCGTGATCCAACAAACTGGTGTTAGCTTGGGGTAAAAACTCGACCAGTAAGTCAATGTCGCTTTCGGGTCGCATGTCCCCTCGAGCAGCCGATCCGAAAACTGAAAGCTCCCGGACCCGGTATCGTTCGCAAAGGCCCGCCAATTGTGTCTGGTCGATGCGAATATCCCCAAGCTCAAGCACACGGTTCATTACTTATCATTATGTCGCCACCCGCGGCGCGAGGAGTTTCGAAGCGTTTTTTGACCGAGCTTGGCCCCAATCCGGTATTCCCAGGTCCGCGGTTTGCGGCTACAGTGGAAATAGTTAACGAATGCTGGGGCCTCAGTTACGGTCTACAAGGATTGATGAATACTGTCGCAATCGTCGGTACCGGTTTGATCGGCGCGTCATTTGGACTCGCGTTGCGGCAGGCCGGTTTTAATGGAAGCATCCTCGGCGTCAGTTCGGAACGCGCGCTGGCGGATGCAATCACTGCCGGAGCGATCGACCGCGGTGCCTCGCTTGCCGAAGCCGTACCGCAAGCCGACCTGATATTCCTGTCGCAGGCTATCGGCCGCATCCTCGATACGATTCGGCAATTGGACCCTCTGCTTCGCCCCGGTGCTTTGGTTACTGATGCCGGGAGCACGAAGACCGAGATCGTAGATCTCGCCAGCCAGCATATTAACCGCTGCCAGTTTTTGGGTGGGCACCCGATGGCGGGTAAAGAGCAGCGCGGCGCGATTGCGGCCGACGCCGAACTGTTTCGAGGAAGGACGTGGGTATTGACTCCCGACCAACCGGCCGAACTCGAAACTCCGCCGGCCCGCGCTTTTCGGGAATGGCTCCAGAAGATCGGCGCTCGCCTGGTGATTCTGACCAGTGAAGACCATGACCGTGTCGTGGCGCTCACTTCGCACTTGGCGCAATTGGCTTCCTCAGCCTTGGCTTCCACGGTTTCGGATTCTCTGGGCAATGGCGACAATCTGCGCGTGGCGGGTCCGGGTCTTACGGATATGACGCGCCTGGCGCTGAGCTCATACGACCTATGGCGGGACATCCTGGCCACCAATACCGGGCACATCGATGATGCGCTCTCGCGCTACATTCAGAAGTTGGAGCATGTGCGCGAGAATCTGCGCACCCGGCAGTTGCAGGAAGAATTTTCACGCGGGGCGGCCCTGGCCTCGCTCTTGCGGCGTCCGATTTAAGATACACTAGCCGTAGCATGTCGCCGCCACCCGCTGAAAGTGGCCGTCGACCCATGGCCCAGCGACGCGGCGGACCGCTAAGGACCGCCACACCGGCCCCCGGCGTTAAGGATTTTCGAATGGAACAGAAGCTGAAGATCGCGGTGTTTATCGATTTCGACAACATCGAGATTGGTGTCAAGTCTACCCTACACCGCGAGTTTGATGTCGCCGCCGTGTTGGACGCGCTCAAAGAGCGTGGAGAAATCGTTACTAAATTTGCCTATGCCAACTGGGGAAGACAGGAGTTGGCCACGCGGGCGCTATCCGAGCATGCCGTGCAAATGGTCCAACGCGACCCCTCTCCCCGCGGCGATAAAAACGGCGCAGACATCAATCTGGCCCTCGACGCGCTCGAGATGGCATTCACGCACGATCACATCAACGCTTTCGCCATAGTGAGCGGCGACAGCGACTTCATCGCGCTGGTCAATAAGTTGAAACAGTACGACAAGCGCGTCTTCGTGGTGGGCGGCCGCGGTTTCACCAGCACCATTTTGCAACGGAACTGCCATGAGTTCGTAGCCTACGAAAGCATCATCGATGAACCCAGAGGCCGGAGCCAGCAGATACCGGCCCAGCAACCGTCCACGCAGCAATACCCGCCGCAGCAGCCGCAATTTCAAGATCGAGGCCCACGCCCGAATAAGCGGGTACCGCTCGATCTGGCTCAGGCGATGCCTTTGGTGGAGCGTGCTTTGGGCGTGCTGGAGCGGCGCGAAGTGCGGCCGCAGCTGGGGCTGCTGAAGTCCACCATGCTTCAGCTCGATTCCACCTTTAACGAGAAAGCATACGGCGCCAACTCCTTCACAGACTTTGTGGAGAAACTGCAAAAGGCCGACTATGTCGAGGTGACGGGTGGCGAGGGCCGTTACATGATCCGCATGAAGGGCGCCGTGCCGGAGAAACCGGGCGCCAAACCGGAGGAAGCGATCCCGCTGCTGCGCGACGTGCTGGAGGAGCATCGGCTGGAGGTGGATAATGGGGCCAACGCGGAGGAACTGGGCGAGTGGGTGCGCCAGGATCATCCCAATTTCGACTGGCGCGAATATGGCTTCCAGGAATTCAGTGAGCTGCTGAATTTCGGCCAGGATAAGGGGTTGGTCCGCATTCAGGCGGATGAGGACAAAGGTCTGACCGTGTTTCTCGGCGCCGAATTCCATCCCCCCGCCGCCCCGCCCGAACCGGAACCAGAGCCGGCCGTGGAGGAAGAAGAGATCGACGAGCCCCAACCGTTGGTGCCGGGCCAGCCCACCGCGACCGGTGAGATCCCGATTCCCGAACCGCCTCCGAAGCCTCAGCGCCGGCCGCGTGCCCGGAAACCGCCAGGAGAGGGCGGTATCAAGAAACGATCCACTCCCCGGCCGCGCAAGCGGCAACCGGTCCAATAGCCGTTAGGAAAAGCTCAATCGCCCGCGCCGCGCTATTGGCTCCAGACCCCGATTCCGGTATCGTAGTTTCCCGGAGGTGACCCTATGCGATCCCGGTCGCTCTTCGCGACAGCTCTGCTTATTTCGATTTACGCAGTCGCTCAGACACCGCAGCAAAAGAAAATTCCCGAGGTCCCTTACGTACCCACGGACAATGCCGTCGTGGACGCGATGTTAAAGATGGCGGGCGTGGGAGCAAGCGACACGGTGTATGACCTCGGGTGCGGGGATGGGCGCATCGTAGTTATGGCCGCGAAAAACTACGGAGCCCACGGTGTCGGTGTGGACATCAACCCGATACGAATTCAGGAGGCCAGGGAGAACGCGAAACGGAATAACGTGGAGAGCCTGGTGCGGTTCGAGGAAGGCGACCTTTTTGACGCCGACATTCACAATGCCACAGTGGTGACTTTATATCTGTTACCTAATGTGAATGTGCGCCTGCGGCCTAAATTACTGAGCGACCTCAAGCCAGGCACACGGATCGTTTCGCATAGCTTCGATATGGGCGATTGGAAACCCGAGAAGGAAGCGCAAGTTCAGGGCGCGACGATCTATATGTGGACCGTGCCTCAAAAGAAGTGAGATGGGCACGAATGGTAGGGTAGCGGTTTGGATGAGGCCAGACGCGACGGTCCCAGCGCGAGTACCAGGTGCCGCTCTCCTTATGAGGGTCTAGTCCCGTACTCCGCGTTGGAACATATCGTGCTCCTGACGGCACCGGCCTGTCACAGCAGGGCCCGCGAGGGGCACAGATTGTCACGGCTCTGTTGGTGTTCCCATAGCTGTAGGCTGGTCGCGGCAGGAGAATGGTCCGGCAATAGATCTTTTTGGCTTTCGCCTCGAACGCTTGCCAAAATCTCCTCTACCGATCCGGAGGCGACCATATTTCCTTCGGAAATGACCGCTACTCGGCGGCAGAGACTGCGAACAGAAGAAAGGTCATGCGAGATGTACAGGATCGCTGTGCCGAAATCGCGATTGAGACCGCGAAACAGCTCCAAAATATCCGCGCTTGAGGCCTGATCTAAGGCGCTCGTCGGTTCATCCGCGATAAGCAGTTTCGGACGATGCAGGACGGCCATCGTAATCACCACCCGTTGCGCTTGTCCTACGCTCAATTGCCGTGGATAGCGCCGCAGAAACGCTCGATCGGTAGGTAACTCCATACGCTGAAGTAGTTCGCTAGCCCTTTGGCGGCCTTTACTCCAGGAATCACGGCAGTGGGCCTTCCAAACCTCCCGGAGTTGCGTTTCCAAACACAACGAGGGATTCAGCGCCGCGTGTGGACTCTGAAATACCAGAGCGATTTCCGAACCCCACAGCCGCCGCAATTGCTTTCCGCTTGCGGCCATAAGATCCTGGCCCAGAAATCGAATGCGCCCCCGCACTCTTCCGCCGCGAAGTTCCAGCAGACGCGGAACCGCGAGCGCAATTGTGCTCTTTCCCGACCCGCTCCGCCCTATCAGCCCTAAGATCTCCCCCGGCCACATCTGGAAACCCACGTCTCGCAGCACGTTTGCGCGTTTGGGGTAGTCGGCCGAAATTTCGACTTCCAGGAGCGGTTCCGGTGGCACTATCTTCCCCTTTCGAAGTAGATCCGATCGATATTCCAAAGCAACTGGGGCCGCAGTACGGATGGTGCCAGGTTTCGCAGTGTCGGGGACGCCGCTACCAGGGCGTTCGGGTTGACCAGATATAAGATCGGCGCCTCCCGCCAGACGATCTCCTGTACACGATCGAACAGGAGTTTTCGATGCGTAGCATCTATCGCGGCAGCCTGGGCCTGCATTAGCCGATCCAGTTCCGCCTCCCAATCGGTTGCCGGCGTCTTTTGGTTGGGATTCCAGGCGTGGTTCGCCGAAGAACTCAGCCACAAATTCATCTGGCCGTCCGGATCGAGATCCACATTGATCAGCCCTAGCAGGCACAACTCGTACTGAAAGCTTTGTGTGATTCGCTGAATCAGGGCCGGAAAATCCAGAGTAATAATCTGAAGACGGATGCCCAACGCCGCCAAATCCTGCTGAATCATGGATGCAGCCCGCTCGCGGGATCGGTTCCCGGAGTTGGTGATCACCGAAATCTCGACTGCGTGTCCGCCGGCGTCTTTAAGAGTTGGCCCTTCTTTCTTAAAGCCATCGGCCGCCAGCATTCGCATCGAGGTCTCTAAATCGAATGCGTGTTGCTTTAAGGCTTGATTAAACCAAACACGATTCGCGGCGGAAAAAGGGCCGACGCCGGGTTGAGCGTGGCCCCGATACACGACACGGCACAAGTCATCACGCCGGATCGCGTGCGAAATTGCCAGGCGGAAATTCCGCGAGGCAAACCAGCGTTTCTCGTAATCCGGTAACGGAGCCGCAGGCGTCTGATTGAACCACAGCAGCTCCGATTCAAGGGTCGGACCGGCATCTTGCGTCCAAGCCTTTCGGGAGCCTGAGACGCGGTCGAACAACTCCGGTTCAACGCCCGAGATCACGTCCAGGTCCCCGCGCTCGAATTTCAGTAGCTCTATTTCGCGATTCTGTTGGATGTCGAGCCGCACGGCATCCAGATAAGGCAGTCGCCTGCCATGGTCGGTTTTCCAATAATTGGGATTGCGGGCGAGCCGCAGGTACGAGCCGGGCTTCCTTTCCACAAGATGAAACGGCCCCAGTACGGCTGCAGTCCGGTCGCTCGAGTGCCGCGAAAGAATGGCGACCTGATCAAACAGCCGCGCGGCGCCGGCTACCGGCCGCGGGAAGGAAATTTCAATCGTGTACGGGTCACGTACGGCCGCCTTCGCCACTCCGGAACCGGAGCGGAATGCATCGCCTGTCGGAGAATGGACGGCGGGATCCAGCAACACCTGCATGGTGTAAGCTACGTCTTCCGCAGAGAACCGCGTTCCGTCTGAAAAACATACGTCTTTCCGCAAGTGGAAGACGATTTTTCTTCCGGCGTCCTCGATATTCCAGGACGTGGCCAACTCCGGCTCTAACTGCTGTGTTACGCGGTTCACGCGCACGAGAACTCCGCCTGTGAAATAGCGGAAGGTCTCCTCGGAATCGCTGTCCACCAACACCGGATCGAGGCTGCGGGGCTCACTGCGCAGGCTCAGCCGCAACTCGCCACCCCATTGCCCCCAGGCAACACCGGCCGCCAGAAACAGCGCCAAGATTGGACGCGCACACTTCATACAGCAGTCTTATCGGCAGAAACTGCCATATGAAAGCCGGCTACCACCAGAAACAGGCACAGGGCCGGTGTGAGAATCCACGGATTGGCAGTAATTGCAGAAACACTCTCCAATTCCCGCAGTAGACTGCCCCAGGAAGGCACCGGTTCCGGAATACCCAAACCCAGTAATCCCAGACTGGCCTCGGCCAGCAGGTAACTTGGGGTAGCGATCAGAAACTGCGCCTTAGCTACAGGTAAGATGTTGGGCATTATGTGAACCAGAGCGATTCGAATGCGTCCATGCCCGCACGTTTTGGCGAACAGCACAAAATCGGACCGCGAAAATTGCTTCGCGGCTCCCACCATTACTCGTGCCGGCCCCGCCCAACCAAGGCCTGCCAGTAACCCAAACATAACGATAGCGGCTGTTTCGGCTGTTGTATGAAGTGGGAGTAGAGCCCGCGCCGCGAGCAGAAGAAAAAACAATGGCAGGGACAAAAAAAGGTCGGCCGCTGCTAGAATCAGGCGTTCGCACCAGGGTCCGCCCATAGCGGCTAGCAGCGCGAAGCCCAACGCGAGCAGCACCGACCCCAGAGCAGCCGCGGGAGCGAGGAGCATCGACAGACGGGCGCCGTAGAGCAGGCGGGAGAGGCGATCCCGGCCCAACGCGTCTGTTCCCAATAAGTGGCTGCCGCTAGCGGCCGCATTCGGGAGTTCGCGAAACTGCGCCGCGAATGGGTACGGAGCGGTGTAGTCCGCAAAGAGCGCGGTGGCAAACACCGAGATCAGAAAAATGGTCGCAGCGGTCCGCATCTATATCGCGTCCCACCTCGCGTTCCGCGCTACATCGGCGGCGAAATTAGAGGCCAAGGTAACTGCAGTAACCAAGAGAGTAACGTTCACCAGAACCGGCAAATCCCGCGCTAATGCTGCTTGCCAGACCAGTGCGCCCACCCCCGGAGAGTCGCAAAGGGCTTCGACCGGAATGATCGCGCCAACCGCCATATTTACCGTCACTCCAGCGAGGGCGGCAAGCTCCGGAAAAATCGGTAGCATTACGTGAAATCCCAGAATGCGCCAAGGGCTCTCTCCTGAAGCGTGAGCGGCTAACACGTGGGGCGCTGCCCCGGTTTGACGCGCCAGAGCCCTGCCATACCGGAAAATTCGCGGGAAGAGGATTGCGGCAACCGCGAGCGCCGGTGCTCCGCCCAAGTAGAAGCAACCGACCGCCAACAGCGCCACGGGAATGCACAAGAGCACCTCCACAATTACCGATGCAAGTGTTTCCCCAGCGGGGTTGCGGCACAGTTCCAGCAGCCCAATAACCGCCAAGGCAAGGGTCCAAGCCAGCGCCAGCCCGAGCCCCGCGGAACGCACGCTTGTCCCCATGCGCTCCCCCAACAGTTCGCGGACCGGTCTGCCCAGAGATACAGACGTGCCCAGATCTCCCCGTAGCAGACGGCCCAGGTAATCCACGTAATACCACCCGATGTCCGCCCCGCCGCTACGCTCGCGTGCAATGGCCTGAATACTGGCGTTACTAAGCCGCGCGTCTAACATGCGCTCGTCTGTGCCGAATCCCGGCGCAACTCGAACCAGCACCGCTCCTACAAGGCCTCCCACGAGCAAGACCACCATAAACCAAATCAGACGGCGGCAGATCACGGCCAGTAGATGCGGGAATCGGGAGGCTCTCGGTGTCATATGTGAGCAGCCGGCTCAAAGCGCCCGACCGGCGGCGAGGCACGCAAGCCAGATAATGAGTGGGGGCACGTCATTGTCCTTTGGCCGGTGGATGTCAGTTTACTGCTCCGCGAACCGCCGCACGCTCTCTGAGACGGCACTGTTTAGGCCCCACGCAATGCTGGAACTCCAGATCGCATTGAAGCCCTGCGTCATACGTTCCCCCCAGGCGATGGAGTTCGCGTACGTACTCAGATCCGCCACCATGAAGGCTTTCCAGAGCGCTGCTGAGATATCGGCGAAAGCGGCCGGCGCGTTCTCTGGGAGTATCCGAAGAGTTGCGTGCAGCACCGTTCCGGGCGCGATTCCTGTAATAGCCGCAATCGCGTGGCTGGCTGAGTTGGCGACGTTAGCGGAATTGGTTTCGCTGAACAGACTGGCCGTCGTCCAAGAGGCGGGGATGTTAGATAAGCCGCTCTTAAGGCCCGGTGAAAGTTTCTTGTCGCCGGCAGACAGCATCCCCGCAAGGATCAGAAGACTTAGAACAAGTGATTTCATAGTTCGATCTCACCGGTAACAAATGCAACTGCCTGACCAGAGTCAGATGTTTGATTTTCAGGGAAACCGTAAAACAGAACGCGACAAACTGACCTGACCGGGACAGTTTGTCCCCGCTGCCCGTTTGAGAAAGTTACGTACGCTTGCATGGCCGGACTACCTCAAAGCGCTATCCAGAGCTACCAGACTGTTTGAGGAAACCGGCGGCGCCTGAGCTTTATGAATTTGCTTCGTCACGTACATACGGCGATCTGCTTCGGCGAGCAGCCCCTCCGTGTCCTCGCCATCGCCGGGGTAGAACGCGGCGCCTACACTCATGGCAAGCAGCGGCTGACCGCAGACTTCGATGCCCGCGTCGCGCGCTATCTGTTCGAGCCGCTCGAGTTTATCGGGAAGATCGAGTGGAGTAAAGCCGCTCAGCAGCAAAACGAACTCGTCGCCACCCATGCGCGCCACACAATCGTATTCGCGGCACTGCTGTTGTAAACCGCTGGCCACCATTTTTAGAACCTTGTTGCCTTCGAGGTGGCCGAACCGGTCGTTAACCTGCTTAAACCCGTCGAGATCACAGACCAGCACCGCAAGCCTGGTTTGATTTCTTTTGGCGCGAGCCAATTCCGAATCCAGCCGCAGGAATAAAGACCGAGCGTTAGGCAGACTAGTCAGGGCGTCCGTTGTCGCGGAGATGGCCGCCTGCTCGTATTTGAGCGCGTTGCCGACGGCCAGCGAAACTTTGGGATTAATCGCTAACAGGACCCGCAGGTGATCCTGGTTGAATGCGTCGCGCTCCGCGTGGTACAGAGCTATAACCCCGGCGGCACTTGTGGCATTCTCCAAGGCCACAGCCAAAGCCGAACGCAAACTGCTGAACTTGCTCGGGTCGTTCAGATAGCCAGGTTCCACGGAAGGATTGCCGTTGATGATTGGCTTACGTGTGTCGGCCACCCACCCGGACAGGCCCTGCCCTATGGGGATTTCCAAAGAGGCAAACAGGCGGAAGTTTTCTCCGTTGACGTAGGCCGGAACGAGCCGGTCTGCCTTTTTGATATAGACCGCAATCGCATCGTACGGAATTAACCTTCGCAGCCGGCTGTCGAGTACGGACAGAGTCTCATGCAAGTTCAGCGAGTTGCCCAAATCCTGCGTTAATTCATAAAGCATCTGAACTTCCTGCCGTGCGGCAGCGATAGAAGCCAGAAATTCGGGCGCGGCTGTTTCCGCCCGCGGCGCAGCGCCCTCCAGACCTGCATCGGGAGCTTCACCACGCTCCACCTTAAGGTTTTTCGAAAGACCCTCGTGCTCTTCAATGGACGCGAGAGCCTGCCTTTCCCATTCTCGATAGTGCTGTTCGAGCGCACTGACTACCTTCGGGTCATAGCTTTTGCCGGCTTCGGCCTTTACAATGCCCATGGCCTGGTCGAGCGGGAGCGCGCGCCGGTATTGCCGGTCGGAAGCCAAAGCGTCGAGACAATCGACTGCTGAGAGAATCCGCGCTCCGATCGGGATGGCTTCGCCTCGCAGTCCCGCGGGGTATCCGCTTCCATCCCATTTTTCGTGGTGCGCCCGGACGATGGGTACCACGGGATATGGAAACTCCACCCGGGAAAGAATCTCAGCCCCAACCACGGGGTGAATCTTCATCTTCTCGAACTCTTCCGGGGTCAATTTTCCGGGTTTCGAAATGATGTGTTCCGGAACCGCCAGTTTGCCGATGTCGTGCAGAATCGAAGCAGCCCGCAAAGCCTGCAGCTCGTTGTCGGACAGCCCCAGCTTCTTTCCCAGCTCAATGGCGTAGGTTTGCACGCGGTGAATGTGCCCGCTCGTGTTATCGTCCTTGGCTTCGATGGCCAGCGCCAGTGCCTCGATCGTTCTTAGGTGCAGGGCCGCCATCTGCTCTGCGTGCATTTTCTCCGATTCCAGTTTGCCCAGGTATAACCGGTAGGATCGGTAGAAGAAGTAGATTACGGGTAAGGCCGAAGCGGAAGTCTGCCAGCCGAAGCGGCGGCTGATCCAACTTACCAGCGTCGCGAGCGACGCTCCCATCAGGTAGTACGGAAAGGACCAGAAGTAACACTCTTTCCAGGTGCGAAACAGCTTTTTATCTTCGGTCAGCGATACTACTCCGGCGACTGACAACGAATTGACGACGAAGTACACGGACGCGGAAGCGGCGGCCGTCAGCAATGGCATAGCGCCGTAGCGCTCTCCCCAGTGATAAACGACATATCCGCCGGTGATCGCGTTGGCCATGCTGGCGGCGTTGAAAAGCAGGTGGATTGGCCGGTTTTTGGCCTTCCAGCCGGTCTGAACGAGAATGGCGAGGCAGCCTAAAACTATGCTTTCTGAATAACTGAGATCCAGGATGCTGAGTAGAATGAAAACATAGTTTACAGACATGGTCCCGGTAATGCCGGGCAGCCGCACTTTGAGTGCGGAGGCGACCATCGCGACCAAGATATAACTTGCGTACCGGCCCGGATCCTGACAACTCCAATGGGTTATGGCTACGGCTAAGCAGAGCAGGCCTGCCGCAATCACAGAGTAGATATATAGCTTGGCGCGTAAAGGCATCGTTGCTTCGCCTGTTAACCTTATCGGCGCCTGAAACGAAAACCTTCACGAGATCGGGCCGTTTCGCCGATAAGAAAAACAGCCATGGACTGCGCCCAGCAAGTGTCATTTTTCGGAGTACCGGCCATTCTGGAGAGCCCGGCCATTCGAAGCGTGATCGAAACTGCGCGACGCGTGGCAGGCAGTTCCGTGGCAGTGCTGATCACCGGCGAAACCGGCTCTGGGAAAGAGATCGTGGCGCGGGCCGTTCACCAGTTCTCGCTCCGTTCCGCCCGGCCCTGGGTGGACATTAATTGCGGCGCCTTGCCGGATCAGCTAATGGAAAGCGAGCTGTTCGGCCACGAAAAAGGAGCTTTCAGCGGAGCGGATACGGAAAAGCCTGGACTGTTTGAACTGGCCAATAACGGCACCCTGTTCTTGGACGAGGTAGGCGAACTCGATCCCCGCATGCAAGTAAAGCTTTTGCGCGTGCTGGATGGAGTGCCCTATTACAGGGTCGGCGGCCGCAAAAAGATCTCAGTGGATGTTCGAATCGTCGCCGCCACAAACCAGGAACCGGAAGAACAGGTCGCAACCGGGCGGTTTCGATCGGATCTGTTTCACCGGTTGAACCAGTTCCGCATCCGAGTGCCACCGCTGCGCGAGCGCGTGCAAGACATTATTCCGCTGGCCAAACATTTTCTGAAGCAGCAGAACCCCCAAGCTGTTCTCTCCCCGGATGCCGAAAAGGCTCTCGAGGCGTACTCCTGGCCTGGGAACATTCGGGAACTGCGCAACGCCCTAATCCACGCCGGAATCGCCGCCCAATCGTACGAAATCCAGGCCAGTGATCTACCGGTTGCTCCGCTGCGTGCCAACCCCGCGCTGGTTCGAGCAGAAAATGGCCGACTGCAGCTTGATGGGGTCGAGCGCGATGCCATCCATCAAGCGCTGGCCAGGACTCACGGCCACCATCAGAAGGCGGCAGATCTGCTCGGAATTTCGCGCCGCACACTGAGCCGAAAGCTCAAGCTCTATCGCTTGCAAGGGGAGGAAGCGACGGCCTAAAAGACAAGACGGCGGGGAACGGCGGTCATAGAAGCGCCTCGAGGCAGACGGTAGGGTCGAACTGCGCCCGTGTGACATTCGCGGTGTCTCCATTCCATACGCCCCGCCGCGAGCGCTATGGAGCGGCGAGGCGGCCACCGCCTTGATGGCCGCATCTGCTGGACGCTTCGGCGCACGGGTTCCCTCCAACGTCAATCTTCGCCATTGATGGCAACCGCCGCGGCCTCCGAATCCACAGTGGTCCCCGTATCAGAAACGGGTTGGTTACCCCAAATCGCACTAAGGCCGTACGGAGTGCCGTTGCCCCACGCCGCACTACTACCCCAAGCCGCACTGTTACCCCAAGCCGCACTATTACCCCAAGCGGCGCTATTCGCGGCGAGGGCATTCGTCCCCCAAACCACGCTGTTTCCCCAAGCGGCGCTGTTACCCCAGGCGGCGCTGGTAGCGCCCACGATCAAGACGGTCCCCGTGCTTTGATCGTAGACAGCCTCGGGCGAAAGTGTGGAGCCGGTCAGCGTTTCGGTGTTCGCCAGTGCCGCCTGCACGTCCAGGTAGCCGGCGCCGATCGTGAATATGTCGTAATAGCTGGTATATCGAATGCTCGTGACGGGATCGGTGGCCACACTGTACGGTTGGACGAATTTAGAGGCCGTTTTCATCAGGCGGGCTTTGACCAGGTCCGGCGTCAGGGTGGGATCTTTTTGCAGCATCAATGCCGCCGCTCCGCTCACCATAGGCGCTGCCATGCTGGTCCCGCTAAGTTGAAAGTAAGTACCTGTTACAGGACTGTTTCCCTTGTGGTAAACCGATTTCGGTACGTCGTTGGCCGGGTAGGTCGTGGCAAGATAGCTACCGACAGCAGCCAGGGATAGAATGCGATTGCCGGGCGCAACGAGATCCGGTTTAACTACGTGATCGATGGCCGACGGGCCTTTGGAATTGTAGCTGGTAATCTTGTCATCCGTCCGCGTCAAGGTATCCATCGTATTCATCGCACCTACCGTGATCACGTACGGATCGTTGGCCGGAGCGGTGATTGTGCCGTAGCCGTTGGTGCCGGAGGAATTGTCGCGGCCTCCGTTGCCCGCCGCCACTACCACGACGATTCCGGCTTTCCACGCCTGTTCGACCGCCTGGCAAAGTGGATCGTCTTTATATGAAACCGAAATTGGGCGTCCCAAAGAGAGGTTAATAACGCGCACGTTGTACCGGCTCTTCAACTGAATCGCCGCCTCAATAGCGGCAATCGCAGTACTGTCCGTGCTCTCCCCATTCTGGTCAAGAACCCGTAGATCAAGAAGGTCAACGTTGGGTGCCGTGCCGCGTATGGTGTACGAATACTGAGGGCCGGTCGAATCCGAACCGTTTCCGCCGAGGATTCCGGCGACGTGCGTACCGTGGCCGTACTGGTCGTTGGCGCCGGTCGGATTGGGGACGAAGTTTTGTTGATACACGATTCGGCTCTGGCCTTTGGCGCCTTGGAAATCGGCGCTAGGAGTGATACCGCTGTCGATCACAGCCACTCCGATACCTGTGCCGTCTAACGCCAGAGCGGCCGTATTACTACTGAGGTCCAGAACCGTCATCCAGCCATAATCGGCGCTGCCGCTGAAAGTTGTGGCGTGGACCGGACGGTCGGGTGAGATAAGTGTCACATCGGGATCAGCGGCAATCAGGTCGAGCGCGTTTACCGGTACGGAGTACACCGCCGCGCCGATCATTTCCAGATGGCGCTTCCAGTTTCCCCCGCGTGCAGTGATCCTGGAATGAACGGGTAAGAAGGCACCCGATCTGTACTGCACAATAACATCGACCAACTGGCCATGCGCGCGATTCGGGCGCGCGAGATCCGGCGCGAGCCGTCCCTGGGCCCCTAGCGGCAATATGGTTAGGGCGCTGTAAAGACCGAAACCGAGCGTTGCAATAAGTTTTCTCATTCGTCTTAAAGAACCTCGTAAAGCTAATTGCCTGTGCTTATGCAACTGCCGGGCCGAGCCCCGATACCTGGTTGTCCTTTGTTTTGAGAACAGTCATGCGGCGCCGGTGACGGAGTTGCGACAAACTGTCGCACGCGCGAGCGTGTGAGCCAAATTGTCTACTCAGGAGACATCAATAATGGATCAAGCCAGGGTGTATACTCATGAGCTAAGAATCATCAAGGGAGTTCGTATGAAGAACGGAATGCTAGCGGTTTTAGGATTGAGCGCGATTGCGCTCTCCCTGGGAGCGCCCGCGCGGGCCCACCACTCATTCGCGGCGGCGTACGATCTGCAACAGCCCGTGACCGTTCACGGCGTCATCACTCAAGTGTTGTTGCGAAACCCGCATTCGTGGTTCGCGATCGAAGTGCGCGATTCCAACGGCAAAACCGAGGAGTGGTCATTCGAGGCCGGAACCCCCAGCGGCATGATCCGCAACGGCTACAAGCCGAATGTCATCAAGGCCGGAACCGAAGTCACCATTAAAGGCTTTCGCGCCCGCGATGCTTCACAGAAGAGGGGCATGCTGCGGGAGCTCGTAACCGCCGATGGGCAGGTGTACGGGCTATTCGGTCCGCAGGAGGCCAAGTGATGCCCTGGATGGTTAGGGCCGCAATCGCGGCTACTCTGCTCTCTGCCGCTCCCGTGCATTTACCGGCACAGACCAAAGCTGCCGAACCATCCTCTCCCGCGCCCGCACCTCGCACCCCCGATGGCCACCCGGATCTGTCCGGCGTGTGGTGGCGCGGCGCGGATATCGGCGGCCGTGGCGCAGCACCCCTGGGCGGTCGCGGCGGTGCCGGCCGCGCCGGAGCACCGCCCGCCACTTTTTCCGGTTTGTACCAGCCTTCCGCCGCCGCCAAAGCCAAAACACTGGGCGATAAGGACGACCCGGCACTTGGCTGTGTATCCACAGCTTTCGGCACCTTGAATGTAAGCCTCTTCGATGTCGGCGCTGTCGGACAGATCATTCAAACGCCAAAGTTCGTCGTAATGCTGACGGAAACTTACCACGGTTTTCAAATTATTCCTTTCGATGGCCGGCCGCATCGCGACACCGTTCCCCCGTCTAATCGCGGAGATGCCGTTGGGCATTGGGAGGGCGATACCTTCGTAGTCGACAAAACCAATTTCAACGACACCACCTGGATCTCGGCCGAAGGCCGTGTGTCCTTCCATTCCGATGCGCTGCATATCGTGGAACGCTACCACCGCGTCGATGCCAAAACGTTAGAGGTGGAGGCTACTCTCGAGGATCCAAAAGTGCTCAGCAAGCCCTGGGTGGTTCCTAAACAGACTTTGGTGCTGGCGCCGTTCGATCAGATTATGGAACTTGCATGCGATAGTTCCGAGGTCCGCTCCCTAATAGATGCGGCCTCGCAACAGAATTCCGGCAAGAAGTGAGCCGTCATTCCGGTTCTGGCTGGCCAACTCTTACACTTGCATCGGTTCTTCGGTGCGAGGCCCAGCCCAAGATACTTCCATAGTTCGTTCGGTCAGCACGTCGAAGATGTGAATCTGCCCATATAGCTAACTGGCGGCCCGAGGGCTGGAGGTGTGCAACCGAGCTGCAGCCGCGCGCTGCACGCCGCACGAAACTCGCGGACAGCGCCACCACCGGCAACCGGGAGATACGTCAACCGCCGGCGGCTTGGACTTGGAACGGGAGGCTCGACCACCACGGGGTTATTAGATTTGGGGCCAAATCCGAAATGTGCTGGGGTATCATATCAAAACAAATGAACCTGAAGACCTCGGGCACACGCCCGAGGACGCAACAACTTACGAATGCGAGTATTCACGACAGGAAAGGAGACACTGCCCATGGCAGACTTATCGAACATCAAGCTTAAAAGCGGCAGCCTGACCATCTGTGAAGCCACAGAAGGCAGCAGCGGAATCGGAGACTCGTTAGTCAAACTGACGGGCGGAGTGCAATGGAAAACACGTGATCCACTGACATTTCTGCAGAAGAAGGTCAGAATTACGGCGGCCGCTACATCCTTAGTACGCGACGACTCTTTAGACAAGGAGATGTACATCACCAAGCTCTCGAACGACTACGGTGAGGTAGTTCTTGGAAACAATCCCGTAGAATGACAACTCGGATTACGGATTGCCGCGGAGATGCGGATCGAGCGCCTGCCCGATTCCGCACCTCGGAAACAGCTTTAGAAAGGCTGTGACAGCCAGGTAATCGAGGCGCTGTTCTAAGTAAGAAAACGGATGTGACCGTGGAGGACATGTGATGGCAGAAAAGACAAAGATATTGAAATTCGGCCAGGATTATAACGACTCGGCGTTTCAGGTCAACGAGCGCGGAGAAATCGTCAACAGCAAGGGCGAAGTGATCCTGAGCCATGCGAGCGTCATCGGAGTGAATCTAAATGCCAGGCTTATTCAAGCGATGGATGCTCCCGCGGACGCGCCCGCATTAGAAGCGACGGAGAAGCTGAGTGCTGTTAGTAAGGACGCAATCTCGAACCATCTGGATCGATGCAAGACCGATGTTAAAAAGTGGGACCCGATCCGAACGCAAATGACCGTGTTGGCGAATCAGCTAAAAGGCTTTTGCAGCGATTCCCTGACTGCGCTCGAAGAGTTGGTCACAACCTCGCAAAAGCTTAAAAGCTTCGATGCGCTCGCGGACGCAGAGCGCAATGACATTCGCCAAGAGATGCAGGAGATCTTTCAGGACTTGCTGCGGCACGCGGAGAGAAATAAGCAGAGCGCGCAGGATCTCGCCGGTGATCTCGGCGTATTCAGCGACCTGGTCGATAGCGACAAGCGGGCGACTGACAACCTGCGGAATCGCTACGGCGATTACATCAAAGATGAGGAAAAGCGAATTAGAAAGTTCGAATTGGAAAAGGGGATGAATCCTACCGAAGATCTGTTGAAGGACTTTCAGGACAAGATCGCGGCTCTCAGCAAACAGATTCAGGACAAAGAGGCTGCCCAGATCGCGGCGGCCACGGTCGCCGGTTCCATGGGCGCCGTCTCGGTGAACCCGCTCTTTTGGATCTTCAGCATTCCAGGAGTGATTGCAGGCGGGGTCGCGAGCGGAATTCTGGGCAATGAGCTGAAAGACTTGAAGGCGGAGCTGGAGCCCTTGATTACGGAGTTGTCGCGCGCGGAAAGGCTCCGATCTTTGAGCATCTGGTTCCAGACCAATGAGAAATTTTTCACGGACCTAGCCCAGGCCCTAACGCAAGTGAAGGACCATGTGAACAGTCTGCGCGGGGCCTGGCAGGAGATCGCTAACGAACTGACAATCCTGAGCAGCGAGACCGGTAGGCTGAAGGATCTCCGAGCCGCTGCGGAAGACTGGCAAAAACCCATTTCCAAATTTCAAAAGAGAACCACGAGAGAAGCCTATTTGCGGATTCAGGACCTGGCGAGTTACTTCCAGAAGGTCGCTTACGTGGACCAGATGAAGCAGGCAGCTTAACTCATAAGGAGGGAAATCATGTTGAGCCATGAAGTGCAAGTGGACAACCCGGCAGAGCCGACCGGACCGCAGGGGGGCCGCCGCGGAATGATGCGAGTGCCGTGGGTGAGCGGGATGCGCCCCGGCCATGGCTATGACTACGGGGCGCGCGCAGCGCTTGCCTGTCCCTTTGCTACCGTGCCTCCAGACACCTGGCCGGTAGCAGCCACCAGCTTGAGTTCCGATCTGCGGATTTATCGTGTGGAATCAGTCGAAGACCTGCAGGAGAAGCTGAAGATTCAGGAGGACGTTAAAGGCTCTTACGCCCTCTTTAGCAGCGGCATCAGCGGCCAGTTTATTCGCAGCGTCTCCATAAATGGTTATAGCCTGTATTTCCTGATCAAGGCGTATGCCATTAACCAGGAAGAGTTCGTCAGCGAAGATTTGACCAGGTATTTCAGTCCGGAGGCCCGGGGCATGCCGGCGGGTGATTTTCAAAACAGCTATGGAGATTATTATGTGGCTGGCCGGGTAAAGGGCTCTGCGTTCTTTGCTCTGCTGGAAGTGAAGACGCAATCGGATGAAGTCAAGACCGAGATCATCAAAGAACTCAATGTCGGTCTGCAGGCCGGGGAGTTGCCGGGAAGTTTCGCGGCCACCTTTGGCGCTCAATTCCGGAAAGCCGCTACTCACCAGGGAGTGTCCTTCGCACTCCACGTGGCCGAATACGGCGTCGGCCCGGATGTGATTGGACTGGCGAACAATATCGCTCCCGAGTACGCGGCGGACGACTCCGTGGCTGAATACCTTGCAGAAGTAGCAGGTGAGAAACGCAGAGTCTGGACCAAAGCAAGTGGGGAGGCTGCTTTGGCATCAATCCGGGCAAGTGATGCCAGGAAAAATGCGAACGCCCTATTGTCCAAAAAGAATACCGCACAGACAGAAAAGGACGGCGCCGAACGGAAGCTGACCCAGGCCAAGACCGACAATAGCCCGGAAAAACGAGCGCTGGATGCGGGCGAACGAGCGAAAGATACGGCGAAAAACATCTTCGAGGCGGCAGTCAAGCAGTTGGAGAAGGCCGGCACAGCATTAAGCTTGGCTGTGAAGCCCAAGGAGGATGCCGAGGAGAAGGAGAAGAAAGCATACGCCAAGCTGGAGCAGGACGAACAGAATGCGCGAACGGCAAAACTGAACACCGAAGCAGATTGGAACGCCGCAAACCAGAAATATGAAACGACCAAGGCTGAGTGGGAAGCGAAGGTTGGGCCGGTACAGACCGCATTTGACAACGCAGTGACGGCACTAGGGCAGGCGCAGCAGGAATTCGACCGCGCCGATGCCGCGGCTAAACAGCTCGAGAGCTCGGTCGAAACAGCGGAGAAGAAAGCCAAGGAATTAAAGACAGATATGGAGAAGGCTGAAACGGAGGCACTCGATGCTGTGAAGAATCCTCCGGCCAAAAGCGAGGTCCCTCCACCGCCCAGCCGTGCGCGGAAACGAACGCTGGACGCCTATGACGACTGCATCAATGTGTTGATCGAAGCGGCCACGAAAACAAAAGAACAGGCCGTTAAATACGGCCAAAGCCTGTATGCCTTGATCATGCCCTATTCCGTACTGCCGAATTCGCCATTGAATGGGCGAAACTTCAATACGGACCGTCTCGATTTAATCTATCAGCGGCTGGATCGCGCATACCGGAACGCCAAACTGATCCTGAACTCGGTGAGTTATGCGCTCGAGGTTCAGGGTGCGCCGCAGTTCAGCGATTCGCGGGAAAAGCTCGAATCCATACGCAGCAGGATGGTGACCTTAATCGAAGACATACACCAGATCGACCTCAAGCTCAAAATAAATCCCGATGAGAAAATCTCGAAGATTCCCGCGCCGCCCGACCTGGCGCTGCTGCCCAGGCGCTTGTGGTCCGGGTTTAAAGACAAGATCGAGCCGCCGCCGCGCATGGTCCCGGAGGATCTCATAGCGGCCGTTCAAAGCGCCCACAAATTAGCGGGCGAGCTGAAGCTGGACGCTTCGCTCAAACAGGCGTGCTTAAATTATTGCCGAAAAGTGAACGAGGGCATACGCGAGGCCTACGTGGGTATGCTCAGCTTCACTGATGACTTCAATACGGGCTGGAAAGAGATTCGAACCAGGAGGCCCGAGGTGGAGTCAGCCAAGGCGAAGTGGCAGCAGGCGCGAAGCGACGTGGATGCCGCAGTGCAAAAAGTAGGAGCGGCGGGGCAATTACTCTTGGAGAGGATGAGTACCTTGGAAATGGGCGAGGGAGGAAATGACCCGCAGGTGGCCGCAGCGCAGGCCGAGTTGATGCAGGCGCAAAGCGAAGAAACTGCGGCGCGAGGAAGAGAACAGCAGGCATCGAAGCAGTTCGCCGCCGAGCAGGCAACAGCGCGTACGGAGACACTGGATGTCTGCAAGGATCTCACCGCGAACCTCAATCGGCACAAGATCGCCATTGAAAGTTTTCTTCTCGAAAGCAAGACCGCTTTCGAAAGGCTCACAGGCAAAGCCAAAGAGAACGGAGTTCCTGGTGAAGCAAAAGCCGCGCTCGAACGCTTCCAGAACTCCTGCGAAACCGACCTCAACCAGCGGCTGTGGGCAGATCCGAAGGATTCCGTCGGCAGCTTGAAAGCTTTCAACGCCCACCTGTCGCCGATCCTGGATCGGCTTGAGAAGAAGTTAGAGGCGCTACCCGCCGATGAGAATCCTTCTCAGTACATCGAGTTCGACTCGGCCATCTGGGAAAGTTTCCGGAAACGCTTTCAGAAGGCCGCAAGTGACTGGAGAGCTCTGGCGTAATCTCAGACGCGGACTGATCGACGAAATGTACGCGGAAAAGAGGGAGGCCCGCCTAAAAGATGCGGGTCTCTGGGATTAGGATATCCAACTATTTGTCGAGGCTAAAATCGAGCCAAGGTGAGATACATCTTACTTTGCAGCGGCGCATTGTTCATGTACTCCGGCGCCCGAGGACAGACAGCGTTTGAGTGCAAGCCTACTGCTTACCCCGTCCAAAACTTCCGGAAGGCTGTGGAGCAGGCCCAGGCGGATACTAAGGAGTTGGCTGACCTGTTCGGCGGGCCGGCGGCGGACTCGCTGAAAGGCTTTCTTTCGAACGGCCATGCGGTCGCCGAATTGAAGGCCTCTTTCGCTCCTATACCGCCATTCTATTCAAACAAACCGGTGCAAACCGTTCTTTCGGAACTTAGGGAACACTCGACGATCTTCAACTGGGAGGGGTCAGGCGGCACGGCGGCGACGCTGGGACGGGTGTCATCGGATATTACAAAACGGCGGGAGGCGGTACTTCAATCGCGAGACAGAATAGTTGCGGCCCTAGGCCGCGTCGTTCAGGCCTCGGACGCAGTGGGGCAGTTCTTCAGATCCGCAACCGGCCTCTTGGGGACGGCGAAAAACGACACTCAAAGCGTACAGGAGACCTATCTCAACAAGGCGTTCGACCATCTGGATGCGTGTCT
>JAFAWA010000240.1 GCA_019242155.1 Terriglobia bacterium
TGCGCTCGTGATGTGCGTTTCAGCGGAGCTCATTGGCGCGCGCGCCGGGCTAACAGCAGAAGAATCGTACCGAAGAGGAGCATGGCGATGCCCGCATAGAGATTGATATTTACGGCGGTGAGCGGGGCTCGCGTATCGGGCGAGACCAAACCGACTAATGCGACCAAAATTCCCAACAACAGAAAGAACGCGCCGGAAGGTACACGCAGGTCCATCGGTAGTTACCGGAAACTCCAATTCAAGATGACGCAGACAACCAGGACAACTACGCCTAGCAGCACAGGTCTCTCATACCAGGGCACGTTCTCTTCGCGGGGGATGGGCGTAATACCCCAGACCAGGCCTTTTAGCTCTGCGACCGGCTTCGGCGTCGTAACCAGGCTGACGCCGACCGTAACCAGAAAGCAGACGGCAAAAGCCCAAATAGCAATCCAGAAATTCTGCGCCATGGTGGAAGGGTACGTCGTGAGCGGTGTAATCCAGCCCCCTTTGCCTTCGGCTACGGTGAGGCCGTGAGTAGCCGCGGCCGCTATTGTCCCGCTGAGCAGGCCGAAGAAAGCACCGTTGGGCGTGGAGCGCTTCCAGAACATCCCCAAAAGGAACGTCGCGAAGAGCGGCGCATTCACGAACCCGAAGACCAACTGCAGCAGGTCCATGATGTTGTTGTAGAGCGTCGCCAGATAGGCGCAGCCGATGGAGAGAAGCACTCCGGCGACGGTCGTAATCCGTCCGACTTTCAGGTAGTGAGAGTCCGGCGCGTCCTTACGGATGTAGCTCTGGTAAATATCGTAAGTCCAGACGGTGTTGAAGGCGGTGACGTTTCCGGCCATGCCCGACATGAAGGACGCCATGAGGCCGGTGAGCCCGACACCGAGCAGACCGGAAGGGTAGAACTGCGCCATCAGCGTGGTGAGGACCTGATCGTAATCGTAGCCTCCGCCTTTGCGCGGCAAAGCATAGTTCAGGCCCATCTGTGCCAGTGCGACCGCCGCGATACCCGGCAGGATGACGATGAACGGCAGAAACATTTTCGGGAACGCGCCGATCAGCGGGGTGAGGCGGCCTTCAGCCATGTTGCGCGCGGCCATGGCGCGCTGGACCACAAGGAAATTAGTGCACCAGTATCCGAAGGAGAGGACAAATCCGAGTCCGGCCACCATGCTGAACACCTCGACCCCCATGGGGTTGTCGCTCGCATGGCTCAGGTGCTGCCAGGCGCTGGTCATTACTGGGGGCAGGCGGCTCGCGATACCGCTCCAACCGCCCGCTTTCGAAACGGAAAGAAATGCGAGCGGGGCAAAACCCATGACGATGAGGAAAAACTGAAGCACCTCGTTGTAGATGGCGCTGGTGAGCCCGCCGGCGAGAGTATACGCAAGCACGATGGCCGCGGAGACGAGAACGGAGACGTTGAAGCTCCAGCCGAGCACCAATTCGAGCAGCAGGCCGAGGGCGTACATGGAGATGCCGGAGGAGAAGACGGTCATGATGGCGAACGCAATGGCATTCAAGCCGCGAGTCTTCTCGTCGAACCGTAGTTTCAGATACTCCGGCACGGAACGGGCGCGGCTGCCGAAATAGAAAGGCATCATGAACACACCCATGAAGACCATGGCCGGGATGGCGCCGACCCAGTAGAAGTGGGCCGTCATGATGCCGTATTTGGCGCCCGAAGCAGACATGCCGATCAGTTCCTGCGCGCCCAGATTGGCGGCAACGAAGGCGAGGCTGGTGATCCACACCGGGACGGAATGCCCGGACGTCAGGAAATCGGCGCTGGACGATACGGTCCGCTTCAGGTACCAGCCGATGCCCAGGACAAAAACGAAGTAGAGCGCCAGGATGGCGTAGTCAACGACATGGAGCGTCATTTGGGACCACTTTTTTCATGATATTTCAACAGAGTTCGCGCGACCGGCAGGGGAAGGGCAATTGGGTACGAAACGAACAGACACCTGTTACGTAGCCGTTCTAGATGTCAAACCGTATCCAGGCTTGTATTGACCGGTGATAAAGTCTTGGTTTGCCTTGATTGCATCCCCGATGTTTCCAGTTTTGCCTCCATGGGAAGCCTTGTACTCGGCTAGCCCATCTTCGGCACCCTTCAAACCCCATTTAACGGCCTCCACCGAAGGCGGCAGAACCGGATATTTTGGGTTTGTCCGCATATTCTGCCTTGCACCCCGAATTGAATCGATGACCTTTTTGAGTTCGTAGCCAGTAACCAGGGCTTTCACGGACGGGTCTCCAGTGGAACTTGCCAGGTAACGAGCGTAAAGGTAGTGTTCGGCATCAGCCAGGTTCACGTCGAATGGTGCGTTCGGATCGTCCGGGACAGGCCCGATCCCTAGCTGAGTAAGCAAGGGCTCGTCCCCGCGACGGCGGATTCCCCGCAGATACGCGAATGCTTTTCCGTTTCGCTCGCCTGGATCCTTTACCGCTGCAAATCGCCTGAAAGCATCTTCAACGTACTTCTGGGTGGCAGCAGAATTATACGGCATCGTTGCTAGAGTATAGTTCCGATTCATCAGCTCGGCAACGGACGTTGATCGGAAATGCTCGACCAGTTACTTCGTGCCGCCGTGCTTGGCCAGCATTTCCGCAATCTGAGATGCGGCCTGATCCGTGCCGTCACTTCCCGAGTCCACGGGGCTCGCGGAGGTTGCCGCTGTGGGTTTCTCGGTCGGTCGTGCCGGAGCGGTCAGCAGCGCCGAAGGCGTTTGTCCTGCCTTATTGCGCGCATTCACGCCGGCATTTTTCTCCAACAGAAACCGCACTACCGACGGATAGAGATGACTTACGGCAGAGTGCAAAGCGGTGTTCCCGGCGTTATCGGAAGAGTTCACGTCGCCATGGGCGCTGAATGCGGCTTCAACCGCAGGGAGGACTTTGGCCTCCGGTTCCACTTTTCCAAAATCGATTACGTTGATCCCCCGCCGGTCCGCATTGTTCGGGGAACCGCTACCGGAGGCTAACATCAGGGCCGTCGCGCCGTCCGGCATAGTCAGTTTGGGATCGGCCCCGCCTTCAAGTAGAGCCTGCATCATCTCAGGCTCCAGGAATTTCGCCGCGAGCAGGTAGGGGGTGCTGCCGATGAGAGGCGCGAGGAGGAAATAGTCGGTAGAGTTGCGGCGTACCGGCGTTGCCTTGGTCATGCGAATATTCGGATCGGCGCCATGCGCAAGGAGCGCTTTCACGAGTTCCAGATCACTTCTGAGAATCGCCGCATGCAACGCCGTATAGCCGATGCCCAGATCATTCGGATTCGCGCCTTTCTCAAGGAGTGCGATTGCTACACCTCTCTGTCCGCTATGGGCCGCGAGCACGAGCGCGCTGGTGCCGTCGGGCAGGGAATCGTTGGGGTCCGCGCCCCTGGCCAGCAACAGCTTGGCGGAATCGGCATCGCCCGAGCGGGCCGCAAACAGCAGCGGTGTGCTACCTCCCCGCGCCACCGTATAATTCAACTCCTCGCGCCCCGCACGTTGCGTCTGCTCACCCACCACGGTCTGCGAGTAGGAGCGGGAACGGGCCCGGACCTCCGCGCCGAATTCAATCAGCAGCGCGGTCACCTCGGGATGACGGTTAGCCGCGGCCCACATGAGCGCCGTTTGGTTATGCTCGGGTTCGGCGGCCTTCGGATCAGCGCCGTGGACGAGTAACGCCTTCACGGCTTGGGCACTGCCTGCCCGTGCGCACGTCATGAGCACGGTTTCGCCGTTCAGTAATTTGGCGTTCGGATTAGCTTTCGCGGCCAGGAGCCGCTCAACCATTGCCGCGCTCCGGTTATTACACGCCAGGTGGAGCGGGGTTGACCCGAGATCGTTCGGGGTATTCACGCGTGCCCCCGCGCGAATCAATGCGTCGGCGATGGCAATGTCGTCGTGGTAAGCCGCCCAATGGAGCGCGGTCGTCCCATCGCCTTGCTGCGCATTCACATCAGCATGATGCTCGAGCAGTGCGCGCGCCGAGGCTTCATCCTGGCTTTTTACTGCCTGAAGCAGACGTAAGTCCGGAGTTGCCGTGAGCCCCCAGGCGGCCGTAATGGCTGTTAGGAAAATCGATTCGAGAAGAAACGCGAGCCTCATGACCGGCCCATCGCGAGCAGCGCGGGGTCGAGCCTTCCGGTGCTGTCGCCGATGCGATCCCAGTGCACGCCGAATTGATCCATCAGCGTGAGGTGCAGATTGGCCAGCGGAACACCCCTCAGGTTCGTGTGGCGGCCGCCTCTCAGATTGCCTGCGCCGCCACCGGCTAATAGAAACGGGATGTTCACCGGGGCGTGCGAGTTGCTATCCGCAATGCCCGCGCCATAGATCATGGTCACGTGGTCTAACAGGTTGCCGTCGCCGTCGGGTGTGCCGCGCAGCTTCTCCAACAGATAAGCGAACATTTTGACGTGATACGCGTTGACCTTAGCGGTCTTTGCAACCTTCTCGGGTTCTTGCTGGTGATGCGAAATCGGGTGATGCGCATCCGGTACACCGATCTGCGGATATGTCATGCCACTCTGTTCGTGGCCAACCATCAGCGTGATGACGCGAGTGAGATCGGTTTGGTACGCCAATACCACCAAGTCGAACATCAGTTTGATGTGATCTTCCCAATTCGCCGGAATTCCTGCGGGGTGATCGACTAAAGGGACTTGCCGATTGTCTCTTTCGGCATTCTGAATGCGCTGTTCGACGCCGCGGACGGCATCGAGGTACTCGGTAAGTTTGGTCCGGTCCGTTTGCGGAAGAGCGCCCTGTAGATGCCGAACCTCCTCGGTCACCGAATCCAAGATACTCTTTTGTTGGCGCATGCGCCCGAGGCGCTCTTTTGGATCCGTACTGCTGCTGTCGCCAAAGAGGCGCTCAAACACCAGGCGCGGGTTATTTTGCGTCGGAAGCGGCGTGCTGGGGCCCTTCCAACTCAGAGTGTTCGTGTAAGGGCAGGCATAACCGGTGTCGCAACTGCCGGCCGTTTCGCCCGATTCGATCGCGAGTTCGAGTGAGGCGAGTTGCGTAGATTTGCCGAGTTCCTGGGCCAGAATCTGATCTACCGATATTCCCGCGTCGAGCCAGGTTTCGCTCGTAGGAGGTGAAATATCGGTCAGAAACCGAGTGCTCGCTTTGGCATGCGCGCCGCCGGGCCTGCCAGGCGTCGGAATGCAGTTCAGACCGCTCAGGACCTGGAAATGCCCGCGCAGAGGTTCGAGAGCGCTCAAGGTCGGCGTGATCTCATAAGCCGGCCCTTCCTTCGCGGGCAGGTACTTCTGCATGATCATGCCATTCGGCACGTAGACCACGCCGAAACGGTTGGCGGGTTTGGCGGCTGCCGATAGCGCCGGCGTCATGCTATCAAGCAAAGGCAGTGCCACAGCCGCGCCCATGCCTCGTAGCATCGCACGGCGGGAAAGTGCCTTCTTGGTGTTGATCATTTTCGATCTCCGTTATTTGCCGCCAGAACCTGTTCATTCGTGGCCACTGCCATGCGAAACGCCGGGCTGTTGACGACTCCCGAAATGATGGCTGACCAGCGATAGTCTTCCAAACCGGCGCCGCGCGAAATCGTTCGCACGGCAGGATAGTCCGACGCTTCGATACCACGCCCGATTGCGTATGCCAAGAGTTTTTCGGTGAAGGTGCGGATGAAATCTTCCTGGTGGCTCGCGATCACTTGCCGCAACCCCGTGATTCCTTCGAAACGGGTTCCGTCCGGCAGGGAGGCAGCGGCATCGATCGGGGCACCGTCGCTTTGCGTGCGCCATTTTCCGAGCGTGTCGAAATTCTCGAGTGAAAAGCCCAGCGGGTCCATGCGTTGATGGCAGGAGGCGCAGACTGCAGACCGCCGATGGAGTTCCATGCGCTTCCGCAGCGACTGCGGCTGGCCGTCCTGACCCGGCTCTTTCAAGGCCGGAACATCGGGAGGGGGCGGAGGCGGCGGAGCACCCAGCAGGTTGGCAAGCAACCACCGGCCGCGCAAAGTAACCGATGTCCGGTTCGGGTAGGATGTAGCCGCGAGAATGCCGGCCTGCCCTAAAAGGCCGCCGCGCACGCCGTCTCGAAATTCGACCCGGCGAAAACGCGGTCCGTAGATATCCGGTATGCCGTAATGCCTGGCGAGCCGCTCGTTGAGGAAGCTATAGTTTGCGGTGACAAGTTCGAGGACGCTGCGGTTTTGGTGTAGCTGATCGGCGACGAATAGCTGCGTTTCTTTCGCCATAGCGTCGCGCAAACTCTCATCGAATTCCCGGTAAAGATCCGTGTCGGGAACAATTCCGGCCAGCTTGCTTAAGCCGAGCCAGCGGTTGGCGAAGCCGTCTACCAGGGCCTGCGAACGCTGGTCATGCAGCATCCTTTGTACCTGCTGGTCGAGAATTTTAGGATCGCCTAGCCGGCCGCGGATAGCCAAATTCAACAGCTCCTCGTCGGGGATGCTGCTCCAAAGAAAGAACGCCAATCGCGACGCCACATCCAGGTCACTCAGCCGGTAGACAGAACCGGGCTTTACATTGGCCGGCGCAGTCTCCACCCGGAACAGGAAACTGGGCGCCGCCAGAATGCGCTCGAGACCTCTCTCGATCCCAGTATCGAAGTCTTTTTCTGCCCGGCCCGCTCGATAAAATCCGAGGAGCGTATTCACATCTTCTTGGTTGAGAGGACGGCGATATGCGCGGGTAGCCAACGAGGAAAGAATTCTGCGCGCGCAAGGCTCTTCCGCCGCGGGGGCGTTCGGAGTACAGACAAATATCTTCCGCCGGCTCTCGGAATCACCATGGGAAACTGCGCCGTAAGGCCCGCCGATCATTATGAACTCGACTGCGGGATTGCCGTGGTAATACTCATTGGTGGTGCGCGCGAACGCGATCTGGGCGGGCTGCGAAACACCTTCCTCTTCCCAGAATCGGCGAACAAAAGAAACGCCGACCTCGTGTTCGCCGGCTTTCACGGGCACGCGGACTTCAAGACCCGCGTCGGCAGTGTGCATGTAGACTTCGAACTCGGGAGATCCCTGCGTATTGCCGGCGAAACTTTCCGGCGTGGTCATGCCTTTGTCTTCGCCGCCCAGAGTGAAACGCTTCAGCCGGACCCCGTCCAGACGAATATCCATCTGGTGCGGCTCACCCATGCCGACAATGTAATCGTAGTATTGCCGGCGGAGGAGAACCGTGACCGTGTATTGGCCATCCATTGGAAAGTAGTGCCGGATCAGTCCGCCGCCCTGCGAGCCGAACGGCAGGTCTTCACTCATCTGATCGTCCTGCGGAAGCAGTTTCGCGTACTTTATAGTTTCCACACTTGCCGGCAGAGTAGGATCGCCGACGGCCAGACGGCTGATGGTATGTGCAGCCGCCAGGTAGTTCTCGAGCAGAACCGGCGATACCGAGAGTACGCTCGCTACATTACCGAAGCCGTCCTGATCGCTCTCGTCGGCCGAAAGCAGTATCTTTTCGTCGATTTTGAGTCCCAGCAGGTCGCGGATTGCGGAGGCGTACTCTGCGCGGTTTAGCCGATGCACCGGGACGCGCCCCGGATTCGGTTTAGCTGCGGCCACAGCGTCCAGGACTGTTTCCAGTTCGGCTGTGACACTGGCGTATGTAGCTTTGTCCGGCCGCGGCATGCCTGCGGGAGGCATTTCACCGGTACGAAGCTTGCGGACCACTTTTTCCCAAACGGCGGGACGATCTGCGATGCGCTCGAGGTCCGAGATGTCCAAGACTAGGCCCGCGGTCTTGAGCTTCTGATTGTGGCAGCCGCTGCAATACTGCTCGATCATGGCTTGAGCGTGCGGCGCCGCGGAATTCGGTGTGTCGCCGTCCGCGCCCCGCACGATCGGAGCGGCTGCAAACAAACCGGCTGCAACACAGGCCCAGGTGGATCGAGACGCCATTTTGCACAAATACTAACTTATGCGCTCGTGAGCGTCAATCGGGTGGTGCAGACGGGTGCAGACGGGAAGGCGCGCCCGTGCATGCTTACTTGGCTTTCGGCGGGGGAGGCGGCGGCGGGGAGTGCTCCCGAATCTCTTCGGCTTCGGCAACCTTCTGGTCGCGGTAGTTGCTGCTGGTTTTATATTTGCGCCTGGCAGCTTGCAGGTTCGCCTGCCGGATGGAATCGGAACTGACGGCAAATCCGGATACAAGCTGCTCCAGATCCGTGCTTTGACAGGACGGGCACTCGACAGCCGTATTCTTGAGGACGATCAGCTCGAACTCTTCCCCGCATTGGCGGCACTGGTAGTCGTAAATCGGCATCGGACAGGAAACATCCTATCAGAACTATAAATTATTAGTTCTCCTGATCCGCAACTGGGTTACCGCCCCGTCCACCGCGGCCTGCGCGGCCGCCCTCGCCGGGTTGCGGCAGGGCCAGACCGACCAGTTCCGCGCCTTCGCCTTGCCGGCCGCCGACAACCGCGACCAGGAACTGGCGGCCGTTAGCCAGGTAAGTCATGGTTCCACCCGTCAAGTTCGAGCCCAGCTCGATGGCGTGTATCTGCCGGCCGGTCTTCTTATCAAGCACGCGGAGGTTGTTGCTGCCCTCGAAGAGCAGCGTTTTGGTGATGAGTATGGGCGAACGCTGGGAGCCGCCCCAGTTGCCCGTATCTATGTTTGCAGCTTTCAGCGCAGGATTGTTGGCGATCGTATCGGAGGCTTTGCCGTTCGGCGTCATCCAGACGTGCTCGCCGGTGTTCAGGTTGATGGCGGTAATGCGGCCATACGGGCCCTTGATCAGCGGGATCCCGCCCATCACCGTGGGACCGCCCAGGCCTCCAGCGGCGATGTAGGGCATCTCGGATCGCGTACCGCCCGGCTGCAGCGAAGAGAGATATGGCGTGGTGACGGAGGGAACGTAGAGAATGCCGGTTTCGGGATCGACCGATCCACCCATCCAATTAGCGCCGCCGCCCGCGCCCGGCAACTGAATGGTGCCCAGTTTGCCGCCCGCATCCTTCACAATGGGCGGCGTATAGATCGGTCCCATCACATATTGCCCCGCAAGCTTCAAAGCTTCGGCTTTGATTTCGGGAGTGTAATCGGCGAGGTCGGCCTCGGTAACGCCCTGCCGGTCGAAAGGAGCGGGCTTGACCGGAAACGGCTGCGTCGGCGAATACCATTCCCCGGGCACGTTGCCTTTAGGGACCGGGCGCTCTGGATCGGAAAGACGGGCTGTCCATTGGTGCGATCGAAAATAAAGGTGAACGCCGTCTTATTCACTTGCGCGAGGGCTTTGATCTTGCGGCCGTTGACTGTTACGTCCAGCAGAATAGGCGCCGCTGGGATATCGTAGTCCCACATCTCGTGATGAATGAGTTGGTAGTGCCAGATCCGCTTGCCGGTCTTGGCATCGAGACAGACGATACTGTCCGAGAAGAGATTGGCGCCCGGGCGCTGTCCGCCGTAGGTATCGCCGCTCGGTGCTTCCACAGGGATGTAGACGTAACCGAGTTCCTCATCGCCAGTGAGCGGACCCCATGCGCCGGTATTTCCGGTGAACTTCCAGGAGTCCTGGCCCGTGGAGTCTTTGCCCCATGTCTCGACACCCGTTTCGCCGGCCTGTGGAACGGTATGGAACGTCCACAGGAGCTTGCCGCTGTGAATGTCGAAGCCGCGCACATAACCGGGCACATTCTCTTTTTTCGGCAGGGCGACACCCACGCGTAGGGCTGCACCCACGACGACCACGTCGCGAATCACAATCGGCGGCGATGTAGCGCCGATGGTCCCCTTCTCAACCACCGGGCGGTCCAGGCCTTTCCAGAGGTCCACATAGCCGTCCGCGCCGAAATTCGGAATGGGAAGGCCTGTCTTGGCATTGAGGGCGACAAGCTGGTAACCGGGGGTAACGAAGAGGATGCGCTCGCCGCCGCGGCCATCGGTCCAATAAGTAACGCCGCGGTTATTCGCGCGAACCGCGCCGCGCTCCGCTGTGTCGTCGCCGCGATACGTCCAGAGCGTTTCACCCGTGGCGGCGTCGGCGGCAATTACGGTGCGCCCGGTACCGGCGGTGAAGTACAGCCTTCCGCCGATCATGAGCGGCGTCACTTCCCAAGCGGCCTGCGGACGCGGACCCATATTCTGGGACTTCCACCGCCAAACAACCTGCAGATCTTTCACATTCGCGGCATTGATCTGCTCCAGGGGCGAATAACGGGTGCTGCCGGTATCGCCGCCATTGACGCGCCACTCGCCCGAAGCCGGTGTGCCCTGCTGCGCGCTGGTCACGCAAATGAATGCGGTGTAAGTAAGGATCAGGAGTCGGATGCGGCTCATGAGGTTCTTCCTCCGGTTGGCGTGGAAAGTAACTTCAGAGTTTATCGCATCCGCTGGAAACGGCCGGTATGCATTAGATAGTTTCGCCGCGGATCAAGTCCTCGTAACTTTCGCGGTTGCGAATGATGCGGCTCCTGTCGCCTTCGACCAAAACTTCGGCGGCGCGGGGGCGGGAGTTGTAGTTGGAAGAGAGCACGAATCCATATGCACCGGTGGTGCAGACCGCGAGGAAATCGCCGGGAAGGACATTGTCGATTTCGCGGTCGCGCGCCAGGAAGTCGCCGGTTTCGCAGATTGGGCCGACCACATCGGCTGTGATCCGAGGCAGATTGCGCCGGCGCAGCGGGATAATTTCGTGGTGAGCGCGATAAAGCGAGGGCCGGATGAGATCGTTCATGGCAGCATCGACCACAACAAATTCCTTGTCGCCGTTCTTCTTGCGATAAAGCACGCGCGTAAGGAGAACGCCCGCCTGGCCCACAATGGACCGTCCGGGTTCGACCATAATGCAAAGTCCGCTAGCGCCGAGACGCGTACGCAGGCCTTGGATGAACTCGCGAATCCCGGGAGCCTCTTCGCCGGGACGGTAGGCAACACCGAGACCGCCGCCCAAGTCCAGATGACGTATGGGGAAGCCTGCGTTACGCAGCGATCCTGCGAGTGCGACGACCTTATCGACCGCCTCGAGTATGGGCGTGGGGTCGAGAATCTGGGACCCGATGTGGCAACTGACCCCTTCAGCCGAAAGGTTGCCCAGATCGCGGGATCGCTCGTACACCGCTATGGCGTCCGCAATGGGAATGCCGAATTTGTGCTCGCTGAGCCCGGTGGAAATGTATGGATGGGTGGACGGGTCTACATCCGGATTGACCCGAATGGCAAAACCCGCAGTGGTGCCGCGGCGCGCGGCCATGGCATTGATGAGCGCCAACTCCGACTCCGATTCGCAGTTGAAGCTGTGGATCCCGCTTTCGAGCGCGTACTCTACCTCGGCAGCCGTCTTCCCCACGCCTGAGAACACCACCTTGTTAGGATTGCCGCCGGCCTTCAGTACGCGGAAGAGTTCGCCGCCGGAGACTATGTCGAAACCTGCGCCCGCATCGGCGAGGAGCCGGAGAACCGCCAGTGAAGAGTTTGCCTTGACGGCGTAGCAGACCGTGTGCGGCAGTTCGGCAAAAGCCTCGTGGTAGGCGCAGTAGTTGTTGAGGATCGCGCGGCTCGAATAAACAAACGCCGGAGTGCCCACGCGCGCGGCAATGTCGGCCAGGGGGACGTCCTCAGAGTACAGGTCCGCCCGGGAATAACGAAGCATACTCCACAATATAAGCTGCTTCGAAGGCCGGGCCGCAAAACGGCAGGCATGGTGGGGAACCGTCCGCGTCAAATCAACACACGTATTTGAAGCTCTTGTAACCGAGCCCGGTCTTATAATCTTCGGTATATGGCAAACCAAGCTACGTTTGACGATGCAAACCTGATCTTGCGCCTCTACGAATTGCGGCGCGAGGAGCTGATGCGGAAGGCCCGCCAGTGGTTCTTCGGCTTCGCGGTAGATAACCCTGAACAGGTGGAGAAAGTATCTGCCATGGGCAGCCAGGAAAACGCGTATCTGCGAATGGTAATGAGTTATTGGGACATGGCGGCGTCGTTCGTTACATCCGGCGTGCTCAACGAGGATCTGTTCCTGCAAAATAATGGGGAACTGCTGTTCGTTTGGGAGAAGTCTCGCGGCCTGGTGGAGAACGCGCGCAGCAGGATGAATAATCCCACCTACATGAAGAACCTGGAAACCGTAGCGCAAACCGCGATCAAGCGCATGGGGCCTGAGGCCTATGCGAGGATGAGTTCCATGGTTCGCGGCGCGAGCGCAGCCGCCCAGCAGTCGTAAGTTTTTTCGGCCCCTGCTGGCGAACGAGGGTAGTTCGTTTGCCAGCAGACGGCCTGCCGCCATGTCACGTAGCAGCGCCGATCCTCACGTCCTCGGCTATGTCCCGCGAGTCTCGGTTGGTGGCGGAGTCCGGAAGGCGATCCACTCGCGGCGCGGGCTGTGCGGGCAAATACGGTCAAGGGGACACGTCAATTTTTGTGGATGCCAGCGTGTTCTCCGGTGTAAGCGGTCGCCCCTGGCTAACGTCCTGCAGGAAAAAACGCATCCCGTTGCGTACCCATCGATCCGTGCGCGCGTGACCGGGCCCGCGGGTTGCAGCGAACAGCGGTCCATCGGGCGCATCGATATGAATCTCCACCGCGGTATTCTCCGACGCTTTCCACGATAATTCTGTCATCGCTAGGCCATCGGGCGCGACCACATGCGACGGGTTCGCGCTCAGTTCACCGGCCGGAGCAGCCCCAGCGGGGCGGTCGCGGATTGCCGCGCGCAGTTGCGCAATTCTAGACGCGTCCCGGGCGCCGGCGGTTATGGCGCGACCGAGGTACTCGCCTGCTTCGGGCCACAGACCCCACTCGACGGCCAATTGGGCGCAATTCAGCCAGGGACCAGGGTCAGTAGGCTGTGCGCGGGCCGAGGCGAGAAACGGGCTCAGCGCGGGCACTACGACCTCCACCGCCGCTGGATTCGCCAGAGCACGAGCGTTCTCAAACGCGGCCAGATTCCCGTCGGGCTTGTAGGTTGCGACGTACTCGTAGTTCTCCAGCCGAATCGAATTCGCCTCCGCGAATCGAACGATACTGCTCTGATGGCGCATGTCCGCAGCTACCGGAAGAACTACAGTCCAATAGCGGCGATCGCCGAACTCGGCCAGTATAAAACCGCTCGCCTGCCACGGAACGGCAGCATCGTCGAGTCCGACGATCAAGATATGCGCCGGTTCTGGAAGCTCCCGGAACACGTGCAAGGATTCAGCGAGAGCGGCGCCTCGACGATCCTGGCCGACTTGCCACGTTAAGGTCGGGTCGGAGTAGGCGCTTTCGTAGCCGAAGGGCCCGGCCACCGCGGCGATAGTCAGAACCGCGAGCAAACCGAACTGAAGAGCCGCCCGGCGCCAGGCAGTGGCCGTCGAACCGACCAGCAGGACAGGCGCCAATAGCAGCGGCAAAGCGGCCCATGCGTACTCTTCGAAGCGATGATTCGGGAGCACCGCGTGGGGGAGCAGAACCGCGCAACCCGCAGCCATGCAGGCGCCAGCAAACACCAGACCGGACCGATTCCATTTCACAACCAGCAGTGTCATCAGGCAGAGCAAAACGAGCGCCGGGTTGAAGAGATGCGAGAGGTAAAACCAGCCGGTGTCTGCGAGGGAAGTAACACTTAAACTGACGTGATACGAACCCTCGGCGCCGGTTCCCGCCCCGATAAAGGGGCTGTTGATATGCCTCGTCCAAGAGATACTGGCAAGCTCGGCTATGGCTAAAAACTCGAGGAAACCGAGGTGCCGGCGCCGGTTTTCCGTGTCGACGAGAGCAAGCCCGGCCACCAGCACCAGCGCGGAAGCAAAATATGTCTCTTTAGAGAACGCGAACAGGAGAGCCGATAGGAAGGACCCGGCCAGAAGAACCGAGCGGCGAAGTTGGTTGGGCCATCCACGAGGGTTTCGGATGTGCACTGCCGATATCCAAGCGAGCAAACTCAGGATCAAGAAGAGATACGAGACCTCGGCAGGCAGGTCATGCCGGTGTTCAAAATAGAATTGCGGATGGGCGAACAGCAAAATGAGATAGGCGGGCAGGGCGCCCAGCATCCACAGTGAATCGACCCTAAAAACGAATCGAACCAGGCAAGCGGTCAGCAGCACGTTCCCGAGCGCAAGAGCGACTTCGCCCGCCATTAAGCCCGATAACCCGGCGGTCCCCATGAAATGCATGGCCAAATATGCCACCGGACGAGGGTAGCGCGTCAGCAACTGGATCAACTTCAGGGCGGCGGCGCCGGCGTAATCGTAAAAGTCGATGTGAAACGGCGAGAGCGGCGCGAAATATCCGGGGAAAAGGAAGCGGAGGCAGATCCAATAAACAAATAGCGTGAAAACGGCGGTGGCAAGCCAAGGGAAGGCTCGTTTTTGAGCCTGATCCGGTGCTGAGCCCATCTTGTGATTATTGCGTCCTGGATACCCACCCGGGAGACTTTTCTCACCACCGATTTCGCTCCGCCGCGCCGGAGAACTCCAATCCAATCGGTTTGGAGGGGCATAGCTGACGCACTCGGCCCTTACGCGTTGACTAGCCATGTAGTACCATAAGTTTTAGTCCGTAAGGTACTATAGGTGTTCGGGGGTAGACGTGATGAAGCGGGCTGGATGGCTGCTGTTCCTGGCTGGATCGATATCGTGGGCATCGTTCGCAAGCGCTTTATGCACGGGAACATTGGAACAGGTAATCAGTTCCGGCATTTGCAACTTTGACGATTATTCGATTCAAGTCAACTCGTTTAGTAACATCTATTCCACGATTGCGGACCCCTTGACGGCCAGCGATATCCTTCTAACCGCGTCGGCCGTTCCGGGAAACATTGGTGTGAGCATCAATCTGTCTGTGGTGAATAACGGACAGTTTACGGCCAGTACCGCACCGCCGGGCAATTTCATCAACGCGGAGTACCAGATTGGTTACACAATCACGGGGCCCAGCTTCTTTCAAGATGAGACTTTGACGGTGGACGGCGGCAGCGTGAACCCGCCTATCTCCGGCTATTGGGCTGACGCATACACCAGCCAGCAAGGCTTGGGGGTTTTCGGGTTTGGAGACCAAAGCCAGTCCTTAAGCGGGCTCTACTCTAAAACACTGGACATCTCCGAGACGCTGATGTTGAATGCCTTCACCGCCCAAAATAATATTGCGGGCGCGGCACAATTTTCCACGGTCACCGACCAGTTCACGACCGGTGCGGTGGACGTGCCCGAGCCGATTGCGTTTTTGCTTTGCGGGAGCGGCCTGCTAGCGTTGGGCGCGGTGCGCTATCGCCGCAGGCGCTAGCGTCAAATTAGGCCGGGTCGCGTTTACCGAGCGCCGTGCAGGTGGAATGAGATAATCATGCAGTATGCTTCGCGGCCTCGCACTGCTGTTTGTTGCCGTTCCTTTTGCGTACTCGCAGAAACCGCCATTCGACGTAAATGCTCTGCTCTCATTACGCCGTATCAGCGACCCGCAGATTTCTCCGGATGGCCGATGGGTTACATTCACCGTGCGCAGTATTGATGTAGCCGCTAATAAACGACCGCAAGCCGTCTGGATTGTGCCGTTGCAGGGGGGCACGCCGCACAGCATCACACGCCCCGACGAGGACAGCCAGCGGGCCCGCTGGTCGCCGGATTCCAAGCACATCGCGTTTGTATCCGATCGCGGCGGCTCGCAGCAGATTTGGATGATCGACCCCGAGGGAGG
>JAFAWA010000296.1 GCA_019242155.1 Terriglobia bacterium
AAAAACGCCCGGATCTGTTCCAGGCTCAACCGTTCCCCTGCCTCCACGCTGATGGTCAATTCCCAGCATGCCGAAATACCGCTCCAGGCTCATTTCCTGTGAGAAACGAACCCTCTCCCCAGGCTCATCTCCTATGAGAAAAGACTACATCTGGAAGGAGTGGCCCCAGGGGTATACAATCTTGCAACCAGCATCAACGACCGTGGGGAGGTGGTCGGATTCGCACAGGCCTCTGATGGGACGCAACACGGCTTCCTGTGGACTCCGCAGACCGGCATGCAGGACCTGGGTGGATTTCCGGGAGCGTTAAATGGAACGGGGCCTCCCTGCTGTAATACGATCAATAATCTGGGCGAGATCGTCGGCTTTTCCTTGGATGCGAACTTCAATTCCACCGCGCTCATTTGGCAAAACGGGGGATGGGTCGACCTCAACACGCTCATTCCCGCGGATTCACCTTGGTATCTGGAGTCCTCGGACTCGGTCAACGATTTCGGCGAGATCACGGGCGTGGCCATACTGAAAAGCGCGTGCGGCGGAGGCGCTGCAGCGATGGCATGGTTGAATAACCAGGGCAACTGCCCCGTACTGCACGCATTCGTAGCCATTCCGAGGTGAATCCGGCTCATCCCCGTCCGAGGGCCGCCCGAACGGCTCTCGGCGGCCGAGGTGCGCAGTTCACTACAGGTTGGCGAACTCGGCCTTGGCCTCTCTCAGGATCGGAATGCCCGAGTCCGCACTCTTCCATCGGTTGAGAAAATCCTGATAGGCGGCTTTGGCTCTGGCTTTATCTCCCGCCACCCGGAGGGCCCTGGCCAGTTGCAGGTGTGCCAGCACCTGCACTGGATCGAGGGGATGATCCACGATCTTCTGAAATTCCGCGGCTGCATCCGTGCCCCGATGGGCCATCAGGTATGCGCAACCTCGTAAGTAGATTGCGGAGTAGGCCCCAAAGAAACCGTTTCCACTGCCCGAGGCCGCCAATTCATAGGGCGCGGCGGTCTGTAGTTCATCCAGGGCCGCTGATGCGTCGGCCCGGCTCAGCGCCGATAGCGCTTTCAGCGTGGGCAGGTAAGTGAATCGGACATAGGTGTCCTCGGGGAATCGTTTATCCAGATCCTGCGCGAGCGCTTCCGACCCGGCGATATCGCCCGTAAGTGCACGGACAAAGGCGACACCGTATTCTACATTGCGGCCGTGCGAGAGATCCAGGGCGGTTCCGGCATACGTCCTCGCTTCCTTCCGATTACCATAGAAGGCTTCACGCACCGCAGCGCCCGTTTGGAACTCCGCCGCATTTTCGCGTTTGTGAGCCGTTTGCAGCGCCAAGTCCAGTAACTCGCGGGAGGTAGCCCGTGCTTCTGCGAGGTGGCCCGAAGCGGCCGCTGCGGCGGATTGTGCCTGCAACGCCCAGAGACGCACTTCAGAACTGGCCTGGGCCTGTGATGCTATGCGTCCCATGGCCGCCTGATCGCCCTTCAGGTATGCGATCACGTAGCGGCAGATGAGGAACTCGGGGGCATCCACTTTGTGCTCGGCGGCCTGGCGCATGGTGCTTTCGGCCGTTTGCAGGTCGCCGAGAATAACATAACTCCACACAAGATTTTTCCAGCCTGGCGGAAAGGTGGGGTCGAGAGCCACCGCCATTTTGCCTTCGTCTCTAGATTTCGGAAAGTTACCGAGCATCTGGTCGATCCACGACAGGTAGGCGCGGGGCGTGGCATCGCGAGTGTAAATTGCCGCCCAGGTTTCCGCCGTCTCCTGGGCTTCTTCCAGGTTTCCGGTAACATTCACGTCGTAGGGGACCATGATCCCGAACCGCTCCAAATCACTCACCCGTTCCCGCAGATCGTAAGCTTTCCGGCCGCTCTCCGCCGCGAGTTCCGGCCGCCAAAGGTCCGCGTAGACCTGTCCGAGCCATGCCTGCGCTTCAGCGAACCGCGGATCGATCTGTACGGCGCGCTGGAAGTGAGGCAACGCGTCGGCAACGCCGTTAGAGGAATAAAGCTTCAAACCAGTGGTATAGGCTTTGAGCGCGTCGAGCGACGGCGTGGTGGCCTGCGCAAGCGGCGTGTCGTGACTCTCAATCGTCGCCAGCGATTCGCCAACCTGAGTCCTGAATTTACTGGCCATGTGAGTCAGGGCGCCGATGACGTCTTCCTTCCTAGCGGCTACTTCCTGTTGCTGGGCCAGCACGTCTCCGGTGCGGCAGTTTCGCGCGCGAAGGCCCAATACATACTGGCTTCTCACGGCGGCAATGGAACCATCAAGAACGGCCGTGCCGGCGGTACGCTGGCAGACCTCGCGAGCGGTCTGCGGAGTCAGCCGTGCACCGTTCGGCCGTCCCATAAGACTCATCGTCTGCTGGATATGTTCGTCGGACAGAAGGCTGAGGAAGGGCGACTGCGCCAACTGTACCGCTAGCCCCTGCCGAAGAGTTTCGTCAAAGACCGGATCGCCCGTCTTGTTTTCGAAATCGGCCAGCACGATGGTGTCTTTGTTCGTGAGCTTGGGCGTGCGGTGTACATATAGGTAGCCCGCCGCGAACAGTACGACTGTCGCGGCAGTAGCCGCAACACCCACCTTCCGGAATCGTGCTACGGTCGGGTCTGGCGCTTGCGGCATGCCGGGAGTTCTGTCCCCCTGCTTTAGGCGCTCGAGGTCGGCGCGGATTTCCGCGGCATGTTGATATCGCCGGTCGCGATCCTTCTCCATGCATTTGTGGATGATCCGCTCTAACTCGGCCGGGAGATCGGGATTCAGGCGCCGCGGCGGCTCCGGGGAGCGATTCAGAATCGCCTCGAACACCACGCCGGAGCTTTCGCCCTGAAACGGCAACACTCCGGTTGCCATTTCATACAGCGTCACCCCGAAGGAGAATAGATCCGTGCGTGCGTCCAAAGTTTGGGCGCGCACCTGCTCGGGGGACATGTAGGGCACGGTCCCTACTGCGCTGCCCAGATCCGTGACGGGGTCGTCCATCGTGACCGTCGCGAGCAGCGCTCCCTCGTCATTTATTGCCGGTCCCGCCGCGCGATGAACCTTGGCCAGTCCGAAATCGAGGATCTTGGCGTGCCCGCGCGAGGTGACGAAGATATTGGCCGGCTTGACATCGCGATGCACGATCCCGGCGGAGTGTGCCGCGTCCAGCGCGTCGGCAGTTTCTATCGCGAGTGAGAGAATCGTTTCGATTTCGAGGGGGAGCGGGCCGGCAGCGGAAATGATGCGCTGCTTGAGAGTGACCCCATCCAGAAACTCCATCACTATGTAGGAACGGCCTTCGTGGTCCCCGATATCATGGACGGTGCAAATGTTCGGGTGATTCAAGGCAGACGCCGAGCGCGCCTCGCGCCGGAACCGGCTCAAAGCCGCCGGATGGCGGGCGAACTCGCCGGACAAAAACTTGAGCGCCACAAAACGATGCAACCGGGTGTCTTCGGCTTTATAAACGACACCCATGCCTCCGGCCCCCAACTTTTCAACGATCCGGTAGTGCGAAATCGCGGGGCTCATCTCGAAACCGCTGCTTTCCGACGTATCGGTCTGCTCGGCGGCAAGATGGCGCGCGGCCAACTCGATGCCGGGGGTTTCGAGAAAGCTTCGGGCGGCCGGCTCTAAACCTAGTAACGAACGGACTTCTCTCTCCAACTCCTCATCACCCGCGCAAGCCCGTTTCAAGAACGCATTCCGTTCTCGCGGGGCCCGCTCGAGCGCCGATTGAAGCAGCTCATCCACCTCCCGCCACCGATCAGAGGCCATGGGTCACCCCGCTGCCAACTCCCGGTAGAGCCACAACTTGGCCGTGCTCCATTCGCGTTTCACAGTTATCGCCGAGACTTTGAGCACCTCGGCCGTCTCTTCCACGCTGAGTCCGCCGAAGAAACGCATCTCGACCACTTTGGCCTTGCGCGCATCGACACGCGCCAGCGCGTTCATGGCTTCATCGAGCGCTACCAAATCGCGCCCCCGGCCTCCACCCAGGTCAATTGCATCATCCAGAGACATGCGCCTCAGGCCGCCGCCGCGTTTCTGATTTTTCCGCCGCGCATGGTCAACCAGAATGCGGCGCATGGCCTGTGCCGCTACCGAAAAGAAGTGAGCCCGACCTTGCCAATCCATGCGCGGATAATGCACCAGCCGGATGTAGGCTTCGTGCACCAGCGCCGTGCTCTGGAGGCTGTGACCCGGGCGCTCGCGTCTCATATATTGATGAGCGAGGCGGGCCAGTTCGTCATATACGATCGGCGCCAGTTTTTCGAGAGCGCGCTGGTCTCCGGCGCTCCAGGCCAGGAGCAACTTGGTAACCTCGCCTGCGCAGGCCAGATCGGCTTGTGCCGCCCCGTCCATCGTTAGGCACTAATTCTATCCCACGATGGTGCGAGGAGGGCATCGGAGACCGGAATTACGGGGGAGCAGGCTGACAGTGGTACACGGCAGCGGCGAGAGTACAGAGCGAACTATTGAGAGACAAGTACGGGAACGCAGTCCTCACTTCTTGACCGGCACGCTTTCTAGTTCCCCGGCCCGAGGCGAGCCTTCCGAGCTCCCGGGGTTCTCGAACACCAGCACAGCCGCGGGCGGCACTGCGCCGTCAGCGCCGGCGCCGTCCGCAGTCGAGAATCGCACGGTCCCTCTATGGCGGCCGTACGGCACGCGCACGGGTGACCGTCCAAAGTTGCAGATCACTTCGATGCCGGGGCGCTCCATTGCCAGCCACTGCTGCGCCTCGTCGAAGCGCACCTTGGCCGCGGCAGACGCGAGTTCCGGATGCTCCCGCCGAAACCGGATCAGCCGGCTATACCACGACAGCATCTCGCGATGCGGCTCCTCATTAAGTTCGCGCCAGTTCAACTTCGAGCGCCGGAAAGTCTCGGGGTCCTGCGGATCGGGGACCTGTTCGGGCGACCAGCCAAAGGAGGCGAACTCCTGCCGCCGGCCGTTCGATACGGCTCGGCCCAAATCCGGATCGGAGTGGTTGGTGAAGTATTGGAACGGCGTGCCTGCTCCCCACTCTTCGCCTTGGAAGATCAGCGGGATGAATGGCCCGAGCAATGTCATCGCGGCGCCGATGCGAGCATGCGCGAAACCCGTCAGCTGCCCGATTCTCTCGCCGTTGGCGCGGTTTCCGATCTGATCGTGGTTCTGTATATAGCCCAATAGCCGGCTTTTCTCGCCGTACTCGAGAGGCCGGCCGTGGCGTCGGTCTCGAAATGCCGAATATTCGCCGGTGTAGACGTACCCGTTTTCGATAGCCTTCGCCAGGTGGCTCACGTAACCGAAATCCGAATAGTAGCCCGTGCGTTCGCCCGTGAGCACGGTGTGCAGGGCGTGATGAAAATCGTCGCTCCACAGCGCGGACAGCCCGTAGCCGCCGCGCGTGCGCGGGCGAATCAGGCGCGGATCGTTCAAATCGCTCTCGGCAATCATACACAGCGGCCGTCCTAAGCGATTTTCCAGGCCGGCTACCGCGGACGTCAGCTCCTCTAAAAAATGCACAGCGGAGGAATCCGTGATGGCGTGGACGGCGTCCAGCCGCAAGCCGTCGAAGTGATAATCACCGAGCCACATCAGGGCGTTCTCGATGAAGAAGCCGCGCACCTCGTCGCTGCCGCCTTCGCTGAAGTTGACTCCATCGCCCCAGGGAGTACGCACGCGATCCGTAAAATACGGGCCGAACCTGCCCAGGTAGTTTCCAGCCGGCCCGAGGTGGTTGTAGACTACGTCCAGAATCGCCGCGAGGCCGGCCGCGTGGAGCGCATTCACCAGACGCTTCAGCCCCTCCGGCCCGCCATACGCGTGCTGCGGAGCGAACAGGTCAACGCCGTCATATCCCCATCCCCAATCGCCCGGGAACTCGGCTACGGGCATCAGCTCTACATGTGTAATCCCCAAATCGAGAAGATGGGGGATATGTTCGATGGCGGCCTCAAACGTTCCTTCCTCAGTGAATGTGCCGATGTGCAGTTCATAAACGATTGCCGTATCGAGTGGAGCCGGCTGCCACCCGGAGTCAGTCCACGGGAACGCGGCATGGTCGACGGTTCGCGAGCCCCCGTGCACTCCGTACGGCTGATGCGGCGAACGGGGATCCGGGAGCGGCACACCGTCATCCAAGACGAAAGTGTAATCGACAGCCCCGTCCGGAAGCGTGCCCGACCACCAGCCGCGCGGCTGCGCCGTCATCGGAACCCGTCCACTCCCTAAATCGATATTCACCGAGTTGCTTTTTGGCGCCCAGACACGAACTTTCCTCATCTGCTGTCTCCCGCATCACCGCCAGGATTATCGCGGCGGTCCCCGACCCTCATCAAGCAGTCTCGCACGACAAGCGTAGAACCATTGTTCACGTGTCAACACCCGCCAATCGTCAGTGCTGCAGGGGACAACAGGCGCCCCGAAGTGTGAACGAAAATTCGCTCACAGCACTCTTCCAACGGCCTCCGCAAAGCCCCCGGGCAAGGTTTACTTACGCGGCCCGCAGCGCCTCGCAAGCGGCAGTATACGGCTCGGGCTACCTTACAATCGAAGTTGCCACAGATCACTTTCGAAGTGGTAGCGGAGTGCCCTCACACCCGCGCGCGAGCCGGCCTGCTGCACACCCCGCACGGCATCATCGAAACACCCGTATTCATGCCGGTCGGCACGCAAGCCACCGTCAAAGGGCTCAGCCAGCGCGACCTGGGCGAAGACCTCGGCGTCCAAATCCTCCTGGCCAATACCTACCATCTTTTTCTCCGTCCTGGTCATGAGCTGATTCGCAGCCTGGGCGGCCTGCACCGGTTCATGTCCTGGCCGAACGCCATTCTCACCGATTCCGGCGGTTTCCAGGTGTTCAGTCTGAGCGGCCTGCGCAAAATCACCGAGGAGGGCGTCCTGTTTCAGTCCCATCTCGACGGCACACCGTACCGGTTCACGCCCGAATCTACGGTCGATATCCAACTCGCGTTCGGGAGCGACATCCTCATGGTTCTGGACGAATGCCCGGAGTATCCGGTCAGCCGCGAGTACGCGTGCCAGAGTATGGAACGCACCGTACGATGGGCGCGGCGTGCGCAAGCGCACCATGCCGCGCGCATCGAAAACAGCGATACCCGGCACGCGCTCTTTCCGATCGTTCAGGGCTCCATGTTTGCCGACGTGCGCCGGCACTGTGCCGAAGCGCTGGTCGAATTGGAGGCCGACGGTTACGCCGTCGGCGGACTCTCGGTGGGCGAACCGAGGCCCATGAGTCTGGAAATGGTCGAAGTGACGGAACCGATCCTGCCCCGCAACCGGCCGCGCTACGCCATGGGAGTCGGTATGCCCGCCGAGTTGCCCGAGTATGTGGCCCGCGGCATCGACATGATGGATTGCGTGCTCCCCTCCCGCAACGCCCGCAATGGATGCCTGTTCACTTCCGAGGGCCGCGTAATCATCAAACATGCCCGTTATAAGGAGGATTCCAGGCCGCTAGATGAAAAATGCCGGTGTTATACTTGTACGAGTTACTCCCGAGCATACCTCCGCCATCTGTTCCTTTCCGGGGAGATTTTGTACGCGGCGCTGGCCACCCGGCACAACGTCCGCCGGTATCTTGACATCATGCGTGAGATCAGGCAGGCTATATTGTCAGGTTCATACCCTGAATACCTGAAAACCGCCTGCTCGGCCTCC
>JAFAWA010000191.1 GCA_019242155.1 Terriglobia bacterium
CATAGGGCGCCTCATCCGCTCGAAAACGGAGGACGATCTGTTGCGGGTCCTGCCGGGAGACGCCGAATGCATCCTGGCGGCACGCTTTCGGATCAAATGCCGGATCCACTTCGAATGTGTTCTTGGAGAGCGAAATGGAGACGAATCGATCGATCGCAAGGGTGGCCGTCCCGGAGTGGGTCGGGACGCGCCCCAGGACGTACAATCCACCACCGACAAACAGCAGCCGGTACGGGTCAAAATCGTAGGCCTTCGCCGTCCGCCGCGTGGGCGTTCGGTATGCAACCGCGCAGCGCCGTTTCCGCAGGATGGCCTCAATGAGCACAGCGATACGTCCCTCGTGGATGCGGTAGTCCTTTGCGCCGCAGGTCCACGCGTCAAAAATCCCGCTCAGGGCCGGCTGCGCATTCGGCTCGGAGTCTGCTAATGCTTGCAGCTTCAGGCTCGCCGACGCTAATGCTTCGGCGCGTGGCAGAGCCGCTTGCACTTGGCGCGCCGCGAGCAGCAGCGACTCCAGTTCGGGTGGGGAGAAGCGGATGTTCGGGATACTGGTTGCCAGCAAGCGGGGCCGCGATAGCCGTCCGCGCTCATCGCCGGCAATGGGATAACCCGCATCCTGCAACACACGCAGGTCGCGGTAGATCGTCTCCCGACGCGTTTTGAACTCTGCGGCCAACTGGTGTACGGTTGGTTTGCGCCCTTGCGCCAAGACGCGCAGGAGGGCCAGGATGCGCACGATTTGCCGTTCTCGCCGGTTGGGCTCGGCGGGCTGCCCTTCACGCGGTGCTTGACCCTGCCGCTTTGGTTGACGGAAGCGCATCTAGATGACATATCGGCCAAGTTGGCGAATATTGTAAGTGCCACATTTCCGGTTCTACCAGTACCCGAGACTGTGACGGTAGATCGCACACCTCACAGCTATGATGGCCGCAAGGGTTAGCCGCGCCAGTGAGCGCAAAACGGGCATCAGGAATCAGTGGCATGTGCGCAGAGCGACATACATACGAGAAAATCCGACTACCAATGGAAGAGGACGGGGAGAAGATCTGGCGGACTCTGCGCGGCAGCCTTCTGATCGGTATGCTCGATTCGAAGCAAGGAACCCCGTTACTTGGACTGTGCACGCTGGACAGTAAGAAGTGGGGTTATGAAGACTGGTTTGTGATCGAAGCCGACAATGGAAAGCTGGTCGTTTATCAATCTGCCACCGGAAAGCGCAAAGCCCGCCTCCAAGTCTTCGAGAACTTCGACGCGATGAAGGGAGCCGTGCCTCCCGATATCTTCGAACAGGCAGCCAAAGCCGCCGGACTTCGCCCGCCGGAGAAATTCCGCGAAGTTCCGCTCGAGCTATGAGAGCGTAAACCGATGACGTACTCGGCGGAGGGAAATCGGCCGGACTGCGAAATACCGATGCCGCGGCAGGGCCAGGCCGCGTGCTGCCGTTCGGAGATGCCGTGAAGCTTGCCTTAGTGTTTCTCATTTCCGCCGTCGGCCTCTCGGTAGTTTGTGGCGGGGCGGTGCTATTGGGGAACTGGTTGTACAAGTTAGCGAAGTGGCTGGAAGAGCGGAAAGGGGTGCGGCCAAGCGTCGCGCTCTTCGGTCCAGCGCTGGTGTTGTACATCTTGTGCTATTCGGCCGTGATCACCGTTGTTTATGCTGTGCAACAGAAATAAAATGCCGGCAGCATACTGAGTGGCCATTTAAAACTCCTTTGATCGTGAGGGGATTTCGGAAGAGCCCCGTGAGCGTGAGAGGAAGATTTCGGACTCATCGATTCACCAGGATTTTCTCGAGCGCAGCAGGTGAAATGGGATCGTGTGCGATACGGGGTGAGCCGCTTGGTGCGGCCGACGCCGCCAGGTGTATTACCGTTGTGTTTGTTGAATGCAGTTTTCCATATGTTTAGGGAATGGACGCAAGGGGCGCGCCGGGCTATGTTTTTTGCCCGATACGAAGCGAGCGTACTCGGCAGCCCCTATGTTGAGCCGGAACACCTGTTGCTTGGCGTCATTCGCGAAGACAAAGAACTGACCAGCCGCTTTATAGGTCCGAGCGCCACCGCAGAAGCGATTCGGAAAGAGATCACGGATCGAGAGGCACCGGCGGAAGAGGAGTTGACCTCCGTCGACCTGCCGCTCAGTAAGGCCGCCAAGGCAGTCATCGCGCGAGCAAAGCAGGAGCGCGTGCGCTTGCAATCGGCGAATCTCAGCACCCAGCACCTGCTTCTTGCACTGCTCGAAATACCCAGCTTGGCGTCGGAACTGCTAGGCAAGCGGGGCATCACCGCGACCAAAGTACGTGCGCAGTTGGAAACTGCTGATGCGCGACCGTTGCCTGCGCCAGCGTCGGCCACGGCAAATAAAGGCAATGAGGACGCCCGAGATGTATACAAAGAAGTGCAAGATCTGCTGGCAGACAACCTGCAACTGACCTACATCAGCGGCGTTCGGAGTTCCGTACGATCTCTGATTCAGGAGGCCCGCCGATTCGACCGGCGCAGCGACCGCGTAGATAGTGCGTGCCGGGTGGACACGCAACGATCTATCGTTTTGATTTGTTGCCGAGTCATTGGCGGCCAACAGCGCGAACTCACTGAGAAAGACCGGCAACTGCTGCAGGAGATACTGGGATTTCCGATCCCGTCCAGCGATTTCGACGCCGTCAAAGAGCAGTTGCGCACCGCGACGGAGGAGCAACTCGATAGGTACTTCCCAACGCTTTTGCGGTTGCAAGCGGCAGAACAGGACCGAATTTTTGACCCGTGCGACTCCACAATCAGAAACTTTGAAAACCTCGGGAGCTACATCGCGAAGATCTTCGGCAACAAAAAGGGGAAAGGGCGAGAACATGATTCGCCGCGTGTGCTTGGAACTGCGCACGCTCGTTGACCGCGAGACGGAACGTCAAGCCGGCCTGCCGACAGGTGCAGTCGCGGCCGAACTGCCGGAAGGGCCGAAAGCGGAAGAGGCCAAGCCGGAAGAACGCCTGGAGGATATCAAAGCGGAACTGATGAGCCTGGTGGGTTTGGAAGCTGTCAAGCGAGACTTCGTGTCGCTGGCCAACCTGCTTCGAATACGCCAGCGGCGCACCCAGGCCGGACTAGTCAACGATCCGATATCCCTGCACCTCGTGTTTACGGGCAATCCAGGCACGGGAAAGACAACCGTTGCCCGCCTGCTCGCTCGTGCTTACCGCGCGTTAGGAGTGCTCCAGAAGGGTCACTTAGTCGAGGTGGATCGGTCCGGACTGGTCGGGGCCTATGTCGGTCACACTGCCCTAAAGACCAGAGATGTAGTGAAACAGGCGCTGGATGGCGTTCTCTTCATTGACGAAGCATATGCGCTGGCGGGCGAGGGCAATGACTTCGGCCCCGAAGCTATCAACACCCTTTTGAAATTGATGGAGGACTACCGGGAGCGCTTGATCGTGATCGTGGCGGGCTACACCCGGCCGATGGAGGCGTTTTTGGCCAGCAACCCCGGATTAAAATCGCGCTTTAACAAGTTCATTCACTTCGACGACTACGCCTCGGACCGACTTTTAGAGATTATGCGAAACATGCTGGCGCGGGCGAAATTCACGCTATCAGCGGACGCAGAGGAGCGGGCACGACAAGTCGTCGGACGGTTGCGCCGGAGCGCCGACGAGCACTTTGGGAACGGCCGAGAGATCCGAAATCTGGTCGAACATATCCAGCAACAGCAGGCCAACCGTTCGACGACGTCACACGAGAGCAGCTCATAATGATCGAGCAAGCCGACATCGTGAATGCGGAAAAGCAGATCCGCCCGGGTGTTGACAATGTGGAGGAAGTGGCTTAGCAGCAGGCCGGGCGTGTGGACGAAAGATAGAGGCGGACTTAGTTGGAAGGCGGGGCTGGAGTCGAAGCAGCGACCGTTTGCTTAGAAGGAAAAGGGGATCGCAGAGTGCTTGCGTTTCCATCGAGAACAAAGGTGAAGAAAAGTTGAAGACGGGAAGTGTTGGGCGATAATGAAACCTTTTGTTTTACTTGCGACCAATGTTACTCGCCATTCCGGCGATGCTCCCCGGGAACCGCCAACCGTTCAGCGCACCGTCGATGGCTCTACAACGCTAATACCCGAGTACCTTCTGAAATCTTCGCCGTTAAACGTCAACAGATCTGTCAGACCGTAGATGTGCATAACCGCCACTAAGCGCGCGTCAAAGACGTCGATGCCTGTCACAGCGTGACTTGTTACAATGCGACGCCACTCTGGGAAGATCGCCGGCACTTCGGGCAATAACAGAAGCAGCATTTCCAGCTGCCCTATCTCTTTCTCGGCCTCGCTGGGGGCAAGCCCAAGGCCGTTTCGAGTGACCGGTCGCGTACAGACATACCAAAATTCGATTAGATTCTGTGCGCCGATATAGACACGTCCACCATTGCTCAGGATGTGCTCCAGAGCCCCGAGTGCGATTGGGTGATGTGGATGGAGACGATCAATCGACCGGACCAGCACATTGGTGTCCGCGAGGCAATCCATTAAGACTATTCGTTGCCAGCGCGGTCGTAGATGCTTTCGCGACTGATCGCATCGTCGCGGAGTGATGTCCATCGTCGATATGGAAACTGTTCAGCCCAATGGCGGATCTTCTTGGCCCTCTGCGTTGGAGTCGTATCGCTGGGCTCTGGAACTTTTTGAATCGCGAGCGATTCAAAAAGCCTTCGAATATATTCGTCGAGGGGCAACCCTTTCATCCTAGCGAGCGTGGCGAGACCTGATTCGACATCAGGCGTAAGTCTGATCTGTATTATCATATGTGCACCTCGCTATTTTGGTCGACCGCTGATCGATCTTGGCCCCGGGCCTAAACACCATTCCATCAAGTCCCTCTAATTGTAAAGAATAGCAGGGAGATTGTTGTAAGGCTCCTCGGCACAGACGTCGGAGTCACCATCAACAGACGGTTTTGCCGACGACGGCTGTTGATGGTCATATGGCTTTTTAGCGTCCCTTTGTTACTGGTAGATGCCTCTATCTGTTCACGATCACAGATCTCAACGGTCCGAGGATTTTGAGCAGATCAGTTTTCTCCCTTTCCGGGACTTTGAATGCGTCCAACGTCGCAACAAGATCCTGTACCACGGCGTCGAATGCTTCGCCCGTTACGTGCCGTCCCGTGTGGGCCGTGAGCATGTCCGGACCGGTGTATTTGCAGGGACCTCCTAAACTCTGGCACAGGAACGTGGCGAGTGACGCTTTGTAATGCTGTGCATTCTCGGGAGTGGCGGCGGCGTGAGCGAACCATTTGTTCACACGCCCATCAGCGAGAATCCGATCTACGAAATTACTGGTAACTGCCTGCAGGGCAGGCATTCCACCCAGGCGCTCGTAAAGCGATTTACTGGTATCTGCTGCTTGCAAGTAAGTTGTTGCGCTAGCAAAAAGAAAAGCCAAAGTACAAAAGTTAGATCGACGCAAGGTCTCCTCCTTAAAACTGGAGTTTAGAACTCCAGTTATCGCACGCGTCTGGTAAGCTGTCAATAGATCTTTTGAGGTTTCTAAAGTGCGCCTCACCCAACATACCGACTATGCTCTGCGCATGCTTATTCACGCGGCGTTGCGCGCTCCTGAATTGACGACCGTTGGAGCGGTTTCGGAGGATTTCAAACTCTCACTGACGCACCTGAACAAAGTCGCCCAGACGCTGGCAGAAACCGGATACTTACATACGGTGCGCGGACGCTCTGGCGGCCTGCGGCTCGCATTGCCGGCTGAGAAGATTCGACTAGGTCAGATCGTACTCGCGACGGAGCCGGATTTTCAAATCGCGCCATGCATGTCTCCAACCAACGCGGAGTGCCCAATCTACAGGCCGTGCGTGTTGCGCGAAGCTCTCGACCAAGCGGCACAGGCATTTGTACGAGAACTTGATCGCTGGACGCTGTCGGACCTCGTTAGGCATCGTAGTGCGCTGCTGACGGCAATCGGGCGTAAATAGTCCGGAATCGTGCGCTATTCAGCGAAACCTCGACCCTGTGAAATACCCCGAGAGCATCGCCGTCAGAACTGAAAGCGCGCCACCAGCGTTCCCTGCCGCGGCGATGGCGTCGGGAAGGCTGCCGGGGTAGCGGCGGCGGGGTTGAACGCTGTGGCGTTCATTGCAGCCGGGTTAATCCAGCCGAACCCTCCTGTGGTTTGGCCCTGAGCATTGCGCGTCTGCGTAGCGAACGCATTGGTGCTGGTGGGTGCGTTGAGCCCGAGGCGGTTAAAGATGTTGGTGAATTCCGCCCGGATCTGCAGGGTGGCCCGCTCCTTGATACGGAACACCCGCCCCACGCTTGCCGCTTCTTGCGGGTGGCGCTGCTGGCGGTAGTCGCTGTAATAGGCGTTCGCAGTGCCGAATTGTCCGAGCGGTGGGTTCACCCAGGCATTCGGATTCAGCACAAATGTCGTATTGGGATCGAAACAATGACAGTTGAGATCCGCCGTGAATAGAGGGACGCCGGACACGCGGTCCACATTCGTGTTCTGAAAATTGTAGGTAGCCAGGCTGGTGGTTGCCTGGGGAACCTTGATCAGGAAGCCGCTGGCATAGTGCAGGACAGCGCCCAAGGTCCAGTCTCGCGCCAGCCTCGACAATACTTTGTTCGCTAGGCCGGACGCCTGGGCCAAAACCCGGGGCGTGGTGTAGTTTCCAGCGATCACCACGGATTGCGGCTGATCGAAGCCGGAGAAAGTTTTATTTACTGGCCGGTTGAATACGTTATTTACTACCGGTAAGGTAATCGACCCATAGTTGTTGTTCTCCTCCGAGCCTATAGTCAGCGACTTGGACCAGGAGTAGGTAACGTTAAAATCCAGCCCGTGGGAAAGGCGCTTGATCACCTTGGCTTGCAATGCCTCGTACCAGGTATCGCCTAGCGGAGTCCAGGTCTGTACCACGCCGCTGAATTGCGGCAGAGGCCGCAAAGCCTGGGCGACGGTGAGTCCGGCCGGAAAACCGGCGTAAGGCAAACCGGAAAAGCCGCGCGACACGGCCACAGGCGAATTGATCGGCGAGGCCAATAAGGTCCGGTCGGCGGCATTGTTCAGGTTGAGTCCCCATGCGGCGAACGTCGAATCAGGGATGGCATCAGATGCGTAGGGACTCATGGTCTGCGCCGCCCACCATACGCCTTGATTGCCAACATAGGAGGCCTCCACAACTAAGTTGCTGGAGATCTCCCGCTGGAGCCCAACGCTCCACTGAACGATTCTGGCCGGCCTTCCGGCATTCCGGTCCACCATGTTGGTGGGGTTGCCGATAGTTCCGGGCAACGGTTGCTGACCTGGATCGAAATTTGGAAACGCGATCTGGTAAGGCATTCCGCCGGCAAGCGTGAATGGCGGAACTCCGTAGGCCGGCCCGGCAAACGGTTTGGTCGAACCGAAGTTGCTGGCCTTCGAAGCGTCGTTGTTCGTCTTCGCGTACGAAATGCCCCCGCCCACTCGAAGTACGGTTTTGGAATTGATCTGGTAAGCACCGCCCAGCCGGGGCTGGAATGCCCACGGATAGTTATGCGCGAATTCGCAGTCGCAGCGCCCGGGACCGTATCCTTCGAAAATGATGGCGCCCAGCCGGCCTCCCGCAGCCGGGTTCGGGGTGGAAACGGACACGTTGAACATGTAGCCGTCGTGTTCTCTCAGGTAAGTTTGAAAATCGTAGCGCAGACCATAATCGAGCGTGAGCTTGCGGGTCACTTTCCAGCTATCCTGCGCAAACCCGGCCAGCGAATGGTTTCCGGTGCGCATGGCAGCCGGGACGCTGTCATAGCCGGTATTCGGCGAGCCGATCAGAAAGCTGGCATAGTTAAAACCCACCGAAGCAGGAAGGGATACGCCATTGAGTGAGGGGAGGCCGGTTTGTGTTGGGCTGAACAGCATGTTTCCCGAAGAGTATGTCTCACTGAAAGATGGATAGCCGTTTACAATCACCTCTCCACCGAACTTATAGGTGTGGTTGTTGTGGACCCATGTAGTGGATATGTTCGCCGTGGGCTTCAAGTTCTTAATCCGGAAATCGGATGGCGGGCCGAAGTTGGTCATTCCCCCCTGGGCCACCAGTAATACGGAAAAGTATGGGAAGAGATCGGTGTTGGTTCCCTTGAAACCGATCAGGTTGTTGTCGAAGCGCGGCACTTCAGGATCTTGCCGATTGAACAGATAACCCGCGCCCACGTGTAATAGAAGCGTCGGCTTGACGGTGTAATCGAAGTTGACGCGGTAGGTGTCGGCAATCACGTGGCTGCCGACGGTGACGGTAATCGGGTAGGGTAAACCCGAGTAATTAGGGGAATCAGTCTGCGTGCGGGACCAATAACCGGAGAGCTTCACGCGGGCGCTGATGGAGTGGTCGATTTTGATGGAAGGAATCTCGGTGTAGCGCGGATTTGTATATACCGGAATGTAGTTGTTCACTAATGCGGAGTTCTGGGGCAGCGGGATGTAAGACTGAACTTTGAGGGACACGGGATCTTGGGAAGTAATGGGAATCGTGTTGCCGGGATATGGATCCGTGTAGGGAACGCCATTTACCAAGCGAGTGGTTTTGGGATCGTAAATGGTATTTTCCATGATAGGCCGGCCCAGCCCGTCGGTCCCCAGATTGCGGTTGGTGAGCGCCTGCTGAAAATTGCCCTGGCGATACTGCAACGTGGGGACGGTGGTTGGAAAATTATTGATGACATTCTTTTCGCGGAACTGCTCCCAGTTGAAGAAAAAGAACGTGCGGTCGTGGCCGTTATACACGTGAGGAATCCGCACCGGCCCGCCGAAGCTAATTCCGTAATCGTTTCGGCGTTGGCGGGGCCGCAGCAAATGTCCATTTCCGTCGTTTGTGAACGGCGTGCCGGCATTGAGGGCTTCATTAACGAAATAGTCGTAGCCGCTCCCGTGATACTGGTTTGTACCGGACTTCATGGTGAAGTTAAATAAGCCGCCGCCGGCCTGTCCGAATTCCGCCGCGAAGTTACTCGCCTGGATAGATACCTCCTGGACGGCCTCCACACTCGGTTCAGTCTGCGAGGTCTGCCCCAAACTGATGGTTGGGGTGGCATCTTGTCCCTCCACCCGCAGGGCTGCCGAGTTTCCTTCGAGTCCGTTCAGGCGGATGGTGTTGTCGGCCTGCCATTCTGCTCCAGGGATCAGGTTCATTACGGAGTAAGGGCTGCGGATGCCCGTGGCGCCGACCGCGGCGGACCCGATTCCGAGTATCGGCAGAGCATTGAGCGAATCGGACGTGACGTTGTGGGCCAACTCACCACTCTCCGTTTTGAGCAATGGAGCCGCTTCCGTAACAGTAACCGACTCCGAGTTAGAGCCGACCTCTAGGTTCACATCGATGCGGAGGGTCTGTGCGACAGGCACCGCGATATTGGGCCTTATGAACCTTTTGAAACCGGCGGCGGATATCAATAGCTCGTAAGTGCCCGCAGGCACTTGGACCACGTAGTTACCGGTAGCGGAACTGCCCGCCTGGTACACGGCCCCCGTATCTGTATTGCGAACTTCAATCGGTACAGCGGCGATCACAGCTCCTGCCGGATCAAAGATACTACCGGTAATGGTGCCGCGATCGCTTTGGGCGAATATGGTGGGACAGACGAAGAGCAGAAACGCACCAACCCCCTGGAAAACGCGTACAACGGAACGCCGCGGCGTTCTGTGTGCTCGTCGGCAAAGCATCGACTCACCTCGAACGAAAGATGAACGGCATCGTACTTTAATCGGATTGGAGTGTCAATCGTGCCCGTGGCTCGTGCCCGTGGCTCGGGGCCGAAGTGTGTGCCGACATCAGGGGGCCGTATCAGCGCCGAAGTGGAACAGCAGCGTCGGGCGCCGAATGCCCGATTGCTACACTGGCAAAAGGATGGCGCTCAACGCTTCGCCGGCAGGGATCAACTTAAACGAAGTAGCGGAAGCTCGCGAAGTGCGGGAGTGTCTCCAATGGTTCACCCGCGAGAAGCACTGGATCAACGAGATCCACCTGCAGCTCTGCCGCATTCCGGCACCGACTTTTCTCGAGGGGGAGCGCGCGGCCTGGTTTGCCGACCAGTTCCGCGACTTGGGCTGGGAAGCTTCGATGGACCGCGCCGGTAATGTCGTTGCTACTCTCGGCGAAGGGCCTTACGTGGCTCTTACCGCGCACCTCGACACGGTAATCGCCCCTCGAAGTAAAGAGGACATCAGCGTTGAAGCCGATGGCCGCTTTCGCGGTCCCGGAGTGTCCGATAACGGCGCAGGACTGGCGGCGCTGCTCGCAATGGCGCGCGCCTGGAAATCCTGCGGACGCATCCGGGATTTGCAGAACGGGCTGGCGCTCGTTGCCAATGTGGGCGAAGAGGGCGAAGGCAATCTGGCAGGCATGCGGCACTTCTGCCGGCAGTCTCCTATCGGACGCAAAGTCGAAGCCTTCGTTGTGGTAGACGGCGCGAATACCGACCATGTTACGGCCCGCGCCTTGGGAAGCCGCAGATTTGAAGTCGCCTTCACGGGACCCGGCGGGCACAGTTGGAGTGATTACGGGCTAGGCAATCCGGTGCACGCTCTCTGCCGCGCCATGGCCCTGTTTACCGAAAACCGGCCGGACGGCGCGCCCAAATCGTCGGTGAACGTTGGCCTCATCGAGGGCGGATCGAGCGTCAATGCAATCGCGCAAACCGCCCGGGCGAAGGTCGATATCCGGTCAGAGAGCAACGACAGAATCGAAGAACTGGTCGAGATGCTTACCGCCTCCGTGGATCGAGCGCGCGACCTGGAGAACCAGCGAGCGGCGGCCGGCAAAGTGTCTGTCAAGGTGAAGGAGATCGGGTCTCGCCCTGCCGCGGCTCTTCCCGACAACGCTGCGATCCTGCAATATATTCGTGCGGTGGATGCGCACCTGGGGATTCGTTCCCGCCTGGATTGCTCTTCGACCGACGCCAACGTGCCGATCTCAATGGGGGTGCCCTCGATCGCTATTGGAGCGGGCGGCCTCGGCGGGGGAGCGCATACCACGCAGGAGTGGTACCGGCCCGAAGGCCGCGATCTCGGCTTGAAGCGAATCCTGCTGCTTCTGATCCTATTAATGCGGGAGACGGCAGGGAGCCGGAGGTGACCCGCCGCAAGGCGGACGCGGCACTGGCCGTTAACACGATCCTCTGGGGAGCCACTTTCGTCTTAGTCAAAGGTACGCTCTCCAACATCTCGCCCATCCTCTTCTTAGCTTTGCGATTCTCTGTGGCTGCCGCCGCGTTGCCGTTGCTGTTTCGCCTACCCATGCCGGTCCGCGCAAGTGATTTCGGCCCCGGAATCCTGGCCGGCTCGCTGCTTTTCCTGGGTTATGCGTTCCAAACGGTCGGGTTGCAGTTCACGAGCGCCCCGAAATCCGCCTTTCTTACCGGCATGACATCGGTGATGGTACCTTTGCTCGCCACGTTCGTCTATAAGAGCAGGCCGCGGTTCTCCGAGTTGGTGGGAGTGCTGGTGGCCACCGCAGGAATGGGTCTGATGACCCTGGAAGGTCCGCTTGGATCGATGAACCGGGGCGACGCGCTCACGCTTGCATGCGCAATCGCGTTTGCCGGTCACATCGTGACAGTCGGCCACTTTTCCGGAAAAATGCATTTCGAGACGTTGTCGGCATTTCAGGTGACTACGGCGGCTTTGTGGGCCGGGTCACTATTCTGGTGGATCGAACGCCCTCGAGTCGCCTGGCGGCCGGGAGTGATCTTCACGGTAGTGGTTACGGGGTTGCTGGCTACAGCATTGGCGTTCACCGTCCAGGCCTGGGCGCAGCAGTACACCACGTCCACCAGGACGGCCCTGATCTATATGCTCGAACCCGTAGTTGCCTGGCTGACATCCTATATATTGGCTGGAGAGGGCCTTACAAGGCGAGCTGCCGCGGGGGCGGCCCTCATCCTGGGAGGGGTTTTACTGGTGGAAGCGAAACCGTTGAATCCGCGGCCACATCCACCAAAATAGCAGGTTGCAGGGAGCGGCGATATAATGAGGCCGACTGCAATAACGCTGAGGAGTGAAGCAAACACATGAGTTTCTTTGACAAGTTGCGCAGCCAGAAGTTGCTTTCGTTCACGCTGATCCTGTTCACGCTGTCGATCGGCATTGTGATCGGCACGTTGATCAACTCTGGCGTGAAAGCAGCTAAGGATGCCACGGTAGCGCCCGGCGCGACGCCGTTGGTTATCCCCAACCCAGTGGAGCTGTCGAATACATTTTCACAAGTTGCCAAGAGTGTAGAACCTTCGGTGGTAAATATTTCCACCACCTATATGCCCAAGGCGCCTGCCCAGGCGCGTGGGAACGGCAATCGCCGGCAGGTAACGCCGCCGGATGATGA
>JAFAWA010000394.1 GCA_019242155.1 Terriglobia bacterium
ATCGAGCTGTCCCTCCTGCTGCGGATGGAAGAACGGCTCGATTTCGAGGCCGCCGAACCGGCGCGCCACCTTGGGATAACCCGGAATGAAGAACCCGGCGAGCTCGGGCAGTTTGGCGGGCTGCTGATAGAGAAACAGGGCGTCGTAAATGCCCGGGCTGCCGGAATCACGCGCGGTTTGCAAGCGATCTACGAGCAGCCGGTAAGGCAAGCCGTCATGAGCCATAGCCGCGGTGGCGGTCTTTCGGGACTCGGCCAGAAACTCCCGAAACGGCGTGGCGGCATGCGGATGCACGCGCAGGACCACGGGGTTCATGAAGTGACCGGCGATCTCGGTGAAGTCGCTGTGGCCGCGGCCGGAGGTGATGGTGCCGATTGGAAAGTCGGTCTGTCCGCTGTAGCGGCCGAGCAGCGCCGCAAAGGCGGACATCAGAACCGCGAAGACGCCCGCCCCCTCGGCCCGCGCGAGCGCGGAGACCCGCGCGGAAAGCTCCGGCGAGAGCGAGAACGCGTGCGTCGCTCCGGCGAACGGCTGAGATACGCCCTCCGGCCTGGAAAACGGCAGATCGAGCCGCGGCAAGCCGTGTAACTGCTCGCGCCAGTATTCCCAAAGCCGTTCTCCCTCGGCTCCTTCAAGTTCGCGCGCTTCGCGGCGGACGAAATCGCCATAACTAGCGGCGCCGGGCCGGCCGGCAGGGGATCCGGCGAGTAGACGCGAGAGATCTTCGAGGAGGATCAGCAATCCCCAGAAGTCGCTCGCGATGTGATGAATGACCAGCAGGAAAATGCAGTCATCGGGCGCTTTCCGCAACAGACGCACGCGCCATGGCAGTCCTTCTTCCAAACGGAAAGGCCGGCGGTACTCGGAGGTCACGGCCGCATGCAACTCCTCGTCGGTCCAGCCCTCTGCGGCAATCACGTGGAAATGGGGCTGGACGCCGGGACGGACTTCCTGCGTCAATCCGGCTGCGCGCTCGACGACCACGGTCTGCAACGCGGAATGGCGCGCGAGCAGGCCCGCGCAGGCGCGCTCGAACGCGGCGGTGTCGAAGCGGGAACGGATGCGCGCGGTGAAGTGAAGGTGATAGGCCGCGCTCTCCGGCGCCAGCCGGTCGAGGAACCAGAGTGCCTGCTGGCCCTGAGAGAGCGGCCACGCCGAAGCCTCGCGCCCCGCTTTTTCGCGAAGCAGCCCGGCCGCGAGCGCCCGCTTCTGCTCGATGGTTAAGTCCTGGAGCTGCGGCTGCGGTCCGTTCAATTTCGGGTCTCCTGCTCTTCAAGGAGTTGTTCGATTAAACTGTCGAGCTGTTCGGAGGAAAGCTCGGCGATCTGCTCGGGAGAAGGACGCGCCGGCATCGCGGCGCCGCGCACGCCCTGCGTCTCCATTTTCGCGGCGATTTGACGGGCGAGCGCGCGAATGCTCGGAGCTTCGATGATCTGGACGATGGAAAAAGAGATTCCCAACTCGATTTCGATGCGGTTGCGGATACCCGCCGCGGCGAGCGAATCTACGCCCAGCGCGAACAACGGTTCGCCCCAGTCGAGCGTTTTGCCTTCCTCCGGCAGATGTTCGGCCACCAGCCCGGCCAGAAACTCTTCCATCGAATCGAGCCTGCCGGCGCCGCCACCGTTCGAGCTATTCCGTCCGAGACCTGGCCGTACCAGACCCGAAACGAAAGGCCGCGACGCGGCGCGCGGATGCGACTTTTGCCAGCGGGGCCACTCGATGTTCAAGACGGCGAACTGGGCGGAATCGTTGGTAAGCGCCCGGTCCAACTGGCTGGCGGCATGAAGAGGGGCGAGAAGCCCCATTTCACCGCTACGGAATAATTGGTCATGCCCCTTGGAAACGCCCGTGTCTTCCCAAGGTCCCCAGTTGATGGCCGTCGCGCGCCTGCCCAGAGCGCGGCGATGAACGGCCAGCCCGTCGAGGAACGCATTGGCGGCGGCGTATGCGGCGAGGCCTTCCGCATGGCTCGGCAAAAGCGAAGCGGCGGAAGACACCAGCACGAAGAAATCCAGTTCAGCCTCGGCCAGCAGGCGGTCGAGGAGGAACGCGCCGCGCACTTTGGCTGCGAACACTGCGTCGAGCGCGGGAGCGTCCAACTCGCGGAGGGGGCCGCCAACAGCTACGCCGGCGGCATGGACAACACCACGGATGGGCGGCCAGGCTTCGGCCCGCAAACGATCGAGAAAGGCCTTGAGTTCCCCGGCGTCAGCACAGTTGACGGCGGGGACGTGAACGTCTACGCCGAGGCTTTCCAACTGCCGCACCCCGGCGATTCGTTCACCGTCGAATGTTGTTTCGGGGATCGAGCTCCACTGTGCGCGCGGGGGCAGTCCGCGGCGGGATAGCAGGAAAAGACGGCGGGCTCCGCATTCCGCCAGTCTGCGCGCGAGTGCCAAGCCCACCCCGCCCGTGCCGCCGGTAACGAGATAACTCGCATCCGGCCGCAACCGTGGCGGCTCGATCACATCCCGGTCGGACGGGGACAGCCGAGGGGCATACGCCTGCGCCCCGCGAAACAGGATCATGTCTTCGGCGTCTTGCGCGGCCGCCTGCCGGGCCAACAGGGCGATGGTTTCGGCCGAACTGCCGCGCGGCACATCGAGAATGCCGCCCCAAAGCTCGGGGTGCTCCTGCGAGAGGCTGCGCGCGAGGCCCCACAGCGGCGCATGCTCCAGACGGATCTGCTCCTCGCCCGCGGATTGGGCGCCTTGCGTCACGATCCATATCGCAGCATCCGCGCCCGAGCCGCGCACATCGCGCAGAAAGGCCGCGAATGAGGCAACGCACTGCTTTGCGCCTTCGGCCGGCTCCGCCGCGCGTGACGGCGCGACCCAAATTATGGGTGAGGATCTGCCGGAGGCAATCGCCGCGCGCCAGGCGGGTTCGCTTGCGAAAACTATCTCGCGTCCCGGCCCGTGCGGCAGATTCACGGGCTTCCATTCGGTCTGGTAGCAGCGCACCGTGTCCGCTCCGCGGTCCAGACGGCGCACGCGAAGACCCTGGATTTCGAGCATGCACTGGCCTTGTTCGTCGAAGTAGGTGACGTCTCCCGCGAAACCCCCAGAGCCCGATTCGGTGAGCACGGAATGCGCCCGCAGGCGCGCCGGAAGCGGAACACGGACCAGAACGCGGGTGGCCGCATCCGGCAGGAACGTGCCTCCGGCCGCTTCCCGCCATTGAGCTTCCGAAAACGCCGCGGTCAGAAGATGCAGGCTGGAATCGGCGAGCGGCGGCGGCATCGGTGAATTTTTCGCATCCTCGGGAAGAGCGACCACGGCGACCGCTTCGCCTTGTCCCCTCCGGATGTCCCTCGCAGGGCGAAGTGAAGGCCCGTACTCGAAGCCGCACGCGGCGAGGGCACCGTAGTGCTGAACGGCATCGACCGGCCGGCTGCACCGCAATACCGCCGCGTCCCAACTCTCTCTTTCAATGGACGCCGCAGGTGCCGGGCGCAATCTACCCGACGCATGAAGGATCCATTCGCCGCTCGAGAGACTCGCAATCCGCCAGGCGGTTTCCCCTCGGTCGACACTCTCGAGTTCTACCCGCAGCCGGATCTGACGCGCTTCGGCCGGCACCAGGGAGCGGCTCAAATGAGTATCGGTGAGTTCGAGACAATCCGCGTCGAGCCATTCCGCCGCCGCGCGGACCACGGCTTCGATGAAAGCGGCGCCCGGAAACACACAGGCGCCCCGGATCACGTGATCGTCCACATAGGGCGTACGGTCGCGATCGACAAGGGTTTCCGCAACGAAGGTCTTGGCCGCCGGTGTAGGCTCAGGCGACTGGGGCAGCCAATACGAGCGATGCTGCCATGGATACGACGGCAGAGGCACAAAACGCGCGCCGGGCTCCTCCAATGCCTCCCAGTTCACCTGCGCCCCGCGAACATAGAGCGCACCGAGCGAAGCGAGCAACGTCTCGAGCGCATCACGGCCATGGCAAAGCGAGGGCAGCACCGGAACGGACGAGGCATTGGCCAGAACCGCGTCGGGCCCGATCTCCAGCGTTATCGCCCCGGGGGCGGGAGCGATCTTTTCTCCCGTGCCGTGACCTATGGTCGCCGCGGGAACGATTCCCCAGGAGCGCCAAAGCGCCGTAAGCCCGATCTGCAGGGCGCGCAAATTACCAACGGGACCGCAACATTCCACCGCTTGGGCAAAGGCCGGTTCCTCTGCCAATGCGCGCAGGCCCGTCTCCGCTTGGGCCTCGTCACTGCCGGTAAGAACGAAAAGAACTTTCAAAGGCTGCGACAGACGCCGCTGCCCGCAACTTACGGCAGGCGGCGCACCTCCCGCGGCACAGGCGCGCAACTGTTGCGCGAGATCCCGGCAATCCCGCCCGATCACCGCCAGGCGATGATCGTGATGGCCCCGTCGCGCGCCTGCCGAATAACAGATGTCCCGCAATGCCGGCGAATCCTCGATCTGTTCGAGATACTCGGCGAATCTCCCCGCAAGTTCGCTTAGCCCCTCCGGCGTTCGCGCCGACAGCGGCAGTAGCCTTGGGAGATGCGCCGCGGGCTCACTCGGACCGCCCCAGCGCGGCGCTTCCCGCAACACCAGATGTACGTTCGTGCCGCCCAAACCGAACGAGCTGATTCCCGCCACCGCCGGGCCGGGCTCTGCCGTCCACGGCATGGTGCACTTTGCGATGCGCAGCGGCAGCCGCTCCAGCCCGATATGCGGATTGGCGTTTTCAAAATGCAGCGACGCGGGAATGGCGCGATGGTGGAACATCAGCGCGAGCTTGATCAATCCGGCGGCGGCGGCCGCGGCCTCCAGGTGACCGATGTTGGATTTGACCGATCCCGCCAGGCAGGCCGTACCGGCGGCCCGTCCCTCAGCAAGCACGACGCCCAGCGCGCGCGCCTCGATTGGGTCGCCCAGGGGGGTGCCGGTACCGTGCAGTTCCACGTAGCTCAGCGATGCCGGCGAAACGGCCGCATTCGCGTACGCCTGCCGCAGTAGAGCTTCCTGGGCCGTTCCGTTAGGAGCCGAGAGCCCGTTGCTGCGGCCATCCTGGTTCACCGCGCCGCCGATAAGCGTGGCGTAAATGCGATCGTGGTCGCGAAGCGCCGCCTCAAGCCGCTTCAGCACCAGTATCCCCGCGCCCTCGCCCCGTACAATGCCATCGGCGCGCGCGTCCATCGGGCTGCATCGCCCGTGTGGGGAAAGCACGCCCGCTTTTGCCATGAAGATCTGGCTCGCCGGTGAGACCATCAGGCTCACGCCGCCCGCCAGCGCCAAATCGCATTCGCCGCGATCCATGCTCGCCATAGCCTGGTAGACGGCCACGCCCGAAGAGGAACAGGCCGTATCGATTGACATGCTGGGGCCGTGGAAATCGAAAAAGTAGGAGATCCGATTGGCGGCTATGGCGAGAGCCACGCCGGTTCCGAGGTAGCCATCCACCCCCGAAAGGGCGCTCATCCGCAGATTGCCGTAATCGAAATAAGTGATCCCGGCGAAAACCCCTGTACCGCTTCCCTCCAGCTTTTCGGGGCATTGGCCGGCATCTTCCAACGCCTCCCACGCGGTCTCAAGCAGCAGGCGCTGCTGTGGATCCATACCTTCGGCTTCGGCGGTTGAAATACCGAAGAAGCCGGCGTCGAAGCCGTCAATGCGGTCGAGGAACCCGCCCCTGCGATGGATCGTTTCTGCATGTTGCGCAAATGGCAGATCGGTCCAGCGCCCGGCCGGAATCTCGCGGATCGCGTCAATTTCATTGCGAAGAAGCCGCCAGAACTCCGCGGGTCCGTGCGCCCCCGGAAACCGGCACCCGATTCCGATAACAGCGACGGGCTCCATCAGTTTTACCGCGAGGCGAGAAACGCGCTCAGTTTGGCGATGGAGGCGAATTCCCAGAGCAAGGTTGCGGGAAGTTCGCGCCCTAACCATTCCTGTAATTCGCCCACCAGCACTACCGCTTCGGCCGAACCCAGGCCGTATTCGGAGAAAGGCCTGCGCGGGTCGAGGTCGTCGGGTGAGACCTCGATTTTTTCCGCGACGGCGATTGCGAGCCAGCGCGAAATCTCATCGAAGTCTTGCGCGGCACCCACCTTCATCCCACGCTCTCGTTGCGCTCCCCGGGTTTGCGAATCCATGTCCATGGCCTAATCGGCGGCGGAAATCGCGCGCGCGACTTCCGGCTCAAATCTCTCTTCGAGCGATTCGATTTCGCCGGCCAGATATCGCAGCCGGCACAACCGCCGCTGGACTTTTCCGCTCGACGTTTTCGGAATGGCGGCCGGGCGCGCCAGCAGCACCCGATGAGCCCGGATTTCGTGGTGCAGCGCCACGCGCTGCCGGATTCGGGAGGTGATTTCCGCGATGACGCCTTTCTTTTCCGCTTCCCGTTCGCTGACAGCGGCGACCACCACCAACTCCTCGCCCTCCTTCCCCTCCACCGAAAATGCAATGACGCCGGCGGGACGAATCGCCGGATGGCAGCGCTCGACGGTCTCTTCGATGTCCTGCGGATAGTGGTTTTGCCCTGCGACAATCACCAGGTCCTTGATGCGTCCGGTCAGGTAAAGTTCGCCTTTATCGACGAAACCCAGATCTCCCGTGCGCAGGAACGGACTCTCGCGGGTGTCGGCCAAGCGGGCAAAGAATGTTTCGCGCGTGGCCTCCTCGCGCCGCCAGTATCCGCGCGCCACCATGGGCCCGGAAACCCAGACCTCTCCGGTCACCCCCTCCGGACATTCGACGCGCAAAGATGGATCGACAATCGCGATGCGCGCATGGGGTGCGGGCGCGCCCACACTGACCACTTCACGGCCTTCCTCCGCGCTCTTCCGGATCTTTGGACCGCCGCCCACAGGGTGCCCGGTAACCACGACCGTGGCCTCGGCGAGACCATAGCCGGGATTGAACGCCTGGGGCCGAAAGCCGCAGGCGGAGAACGCATCGGCGAATCGCCGCAGCGTGGAGGCGCGCACCGGCTCCGATCCGTTCAGGGCCACGCGCCAGGTTTCGAGCGAGAGGCCGCGCCGCTGCTCTTCCGGAATTCGCCGGACGCAGAGATCATACGCGAAGTTCGGAGCCGCGCTATGCGTTCCGCCGTACCGTGTGATCGCCTCGAGCCACACCCGCGGGCGCTTCAGAAAGGAGTACGGCGAGATCATCACGCACCGGATGCCGCTATAAACGGTCTCGAGAGCGGCGTAAATCAGCCCCATGTCGTGGAACAGCGGCAGCCAGGTCACCATGGTCGAATCCGGCGAGTGCTCGAACCGGGCGGCGGCCGAGCGGGAGTTCCACGCCAGGTTGGCGTGTGTGACCATGACTCCCTTCGGGTCGGAAGTAGAACCGGAAGTGTACTGCAGAAAGGCGAGATCACCGGCTCCGATGGCCGGCGGACGCCATTGGGCGGGGCTTCCGGCGGCAAGCTCGCGGATGCCGTACACGGGCCTTTCGGGCAGTTGCGCGCCCGCGATCCATCGCGCCGTTTCCCCTGGGTCCTCTCCGGTGAGCCATGCGGCCGGCGCCGCATCCTCGGCCACGCTGCGCAACCGGGCGGCGGCACCTTCGTGCTGCGGCGGATTCACCGGTACGGCAACTACTCCGGCGTACGCGCAGCCGAGAAAGCCGGTCATGAAATCCAGACCGTCGCGGCAGCTCAGAAGCACCCGCTCTCCTTCGAAGCCTTCGGTCTGCAGGACCGCGGCCGCGGCGCACGCCGCTCTGTCTAAGTCCGCGAATGTGGCGCGCCGTAGTTCGCGGCCTTGCCCGTCCAGCCAGAGAAAGGCCGTGCGGTCCGGGTGCGCTTGGGCCCGTGAACGAAGCGCCGTCACCAGGGTTTGTGTCTCGTTCCCGTCCTGCTCGGACCCGGGATGCGGGATCAGCCTCGTCATGTCAGACCCCTTGTCCAACCCACTCATGGATGGTCTTACTGCGCATAACCCGGCGGATGCGGACCCCGCTCACCAGCAGCCAAATCAGAATTATCTGCGCGACGAGCCATTCAGCGAACCCGAGATGCAGGAACCCGGCGACCCGCTCGAACCAGCCGCCAATCCAGTTGGTAACGCCCGAACCCCAGATGTGGCGAACCAGCAGCATAAGCACGAACCCGTTCCCCAGCAAGAGGCCGCCTACCATTAGGCTGAACATCGCTCCCACCAAGATTCCGATTTTGCTCGCCTCCGCCTCGAAGCTGCGTACTTTGCGCCTAAGGATATCGCCGCCAAACTCCACCAGCTCCAAAAGCGCCTGTGGGGCTTGTACCAGCACCGAAGCCGTTTTCTGAAGCGCCGGTCTGAGCCGGCCGGAGCTCAGGATCCTCCGCAGCGTCCGGCGCTGATAACCGGCCCAATATCTCCGTGCCATGTTCATGAAAGCGGCATCCGGCTGCAAAACCGAGAGCGACGCGTCGAAAGCCAGCCACGTCCGGTTGATGCGCAGGAGTTCCCATGCCGCGGGTATCTGGTGTTGCGTCATGATCCGGGACAAGCTGCCCATGGCGTGCGTGAACGACTTTTCTTCATACGGCAGATCTTTGACCGAGGCCTTCGTCACCCAGTTCCGCAGCCACCGCACGATCTCCTTTTTCACCTCTTCGAGGTCAACGGGGGGAAGCGAAGGCGAAAGCAGCAGGAGCAGATCCGCCGCCCGGGTGTAGTCCCGCCCCGCCATGGCTTCGCTGAACCCCGCATATCTCTGCATGAAATTCGTGTCCAGCGTCCCGACGGACCCGAAATCGATCAGGGCCACGCGGCTGTCGCGAAGCAGAACGATATTGCCGGGGTGCAGATCGCCGTGAAACTGGTTGTCCTCGAAAACCTGGCGGCACAGAGATTGGAACAGCCGCCGCGCGACCTTTGCCGGGTCCACCCGGTTCTCCGCACGCCACTGGGCTAACCGGTCCGGGTCGGTCCGCCAGGTCGCGATGTAGTCGGACATGAAGACGCCGTCGATGAATTCCATCACCAATACGAGCCGGGTAGAATATCTCCCGAATACCCTGGGCGCGACGACCCTGTGCTTCCGCAGCAGCTTCCGCATCTTTCGTATGGAAGCGGCTTCGAGCCGGTAGTCCAGTTCTTCGGTGAAGGTCTGCTCGATTTCGGTTACCAGCTCCGTCCACCTCACGAACGGATAGACGCGCGCTTTTTCGAAAAGCCATGCGATCGTCCGTAAAATGGCGACGTCGCGCCGGAACTGGCGCGCAACGTTGGGCCGCTGCACCTTTACGGCTACCCGCCGGTCTTGAAGCCGCAGCCGGGCTTCGTGCGTCTGTCCGATCGAGGCCGCCGCCGCTTCGTTGAAGTTGAACTCGGAGAAGATCCGATCGAACGGAAGCTTTAATTCCCGCTCGATAATCTCCCGCACCAAGACCGGCGAGAAGGCCGTCGACCGGTCCTGCAACTTGCCCAATTCCCGGGCGAATTCCTCTCCGAAGATGTCCTGCCGCGGTGAGAGTAGTTGACCGGCTTTCACCCATAATCCGCCGAAGCCCTCGCACAGCTCGCGAACGCGCCGTCCCTTTTCTGTTCCGGACAGCCCTGGGAAAGTTCTGGCCCAAAGATAAGACAACGCCCATATCAGCAGCCGCGCCCAAGTCGCCAAGCGGCCGCGGACGCGGTAGGTATCTTGGGTCGAAGCTTGAATCGGAGATCGTTTGAGCCGGCGGCTCACTAGCGGAGCCGGAATCAAGCTGCTCTTCATGACTCGGGCGTGTCTCCATGAGCGGCGGCACCGGTTTCGAATCGCCTGCCGGTCTTCGGGCCGTTACTGCTGTTCCCGCCGGATAGGTACTCAACGAGCAATCTCCTCCACTCCGGCCGGATGGCCGGTAACAGAATCCAACGTCTTTCTGGCGGCGGATCCCGCTGGTTAGCTTTTGTAGGTCCTATTGATGCAGTAAATAACGGGTACGGGCAATGACAGGTCAGTTACCAAAGCAGTCCAAACCGGCGGCGACGGCTGCGTTCACGCACAACAACAACCACCGTCTGACTCAACGCGCTTACGCTGCCTTCTTCACGCATCTGCTGTACGGTATTGTTGAGTTCGCGCATGAGCGAACCATCAATGCCCCTGCGCAGCCGCTTCACGCTCTTTCGCGATCTTCTGCCGAAGTCGATGATGATCGGCGCAGGCGGTTCCTGCGCACCTGGAATCTCGGGTATTTGTGTAGAACTACTCATTCAAACTCCTTCCCGTGTCTTCGCTTGGATTATTTCGACTCTACGCTTCTCAAGGGGCCAGATTTGTTAGTTCGCAGGCCTGCGTCTAAAACAGCGAAAAACCGCGTAACTTTCTGCTGGCCTTTGAAAGGGCCCGAAGGAAATTGTAGGGTTCGTCCCGGATCCAGCCGTTTCTCTTCTTACGCCGTGAGCGCTCATGCCGTGCCAAATAGTTATCGGCGAAAACGCCCTGAGCGCGCGCGAGACGGCGCTGCAGTCTTCCCAAAGTCTCCACCGCAGGCGCTTCACTCCTCGCCTGGCTACGGCTCTTCACGCGGTACACAGTGTATCTGATCCGGGAATCGGGACGAACAACGGTCGTGCTCTTTACGATTTTTGTTCCGCGCATGTACGCATCCTGCCTTTCAACCGGACTGGGCGTTTAGTAATCCTAGCGATTATAAGCACGACTACCTGGCCGGCGCAATGGATTTGATTTGATGAATCGAACAAAAAACATTTCGTTACAATTGCAGCCTGCTCGATTAGTTATGGGCGAGACGCCCGTGTTAGGGTGTTTCATCTGGGCGATTGATCTCAGCTAGGTCCTAACATCCGAAAAAAATATACCTACGCAAAAGGAACTCTCATACAATTGGGCCTTGGGGACGCCTGGAACTGCGATGACGCCCCGTATCCGACTTTCCGCGGCCGCACTTACCGGCAGGAGGATCAGCCTATGACACGAATCGGGAGCCGCGGTTTGCCTGCGGCCGAACCCGGCGATCTGAGTTCTGCAAAGTGGTCCTGGGCGTGCCGTCATCTCAGAAGCGGCGGCTTCAGCGAGGCATACCGCTTACAGAAGGACGCATCGAATCCGAGGCCCGGCGACGTGGCCTTGGTCCGAGTGGAGAAACTGGGCCATCACCGTCATCTCGAAACGATGCCGGAACGTCGGTTACGCCTATATCATGGCGACCATCTGATCGGCGTATTTGGAAACCGGTACGCAACAGGCGCATATGAAGGCCAAGCGCTTGGACTCGAGGATCTGCATCTACTCAGCGGCAGCGGCATCATCGGCACAGTAATCTCGCGGCACCGCAGCATCGGGTCTCCCACTGCGCTCTCGTTCTTGGGCTATTTGGCGGACAGTGCGGCGCGGCGCGTCAACCTGGTGGATCTCCGGTGCCGGCCGTGCTCGAGTTCACCGGCATCGGCACCGGTCATTGCCGTAATCGGAACCGGAATGAATACGGGGAAGACCACCGTAACGAGAAAGATTCTGCGCGCGCTGGTATCGGCGGGACTGGAGGTAGCGGGATGTAAGTTGACGGGAACGGCTTCGCCCCGAGATCTGCACGAAATGCAATCTACCGGCGCTCTATTTACAACTGATTTTAGCGAATACGGATTCCCGTCAACCAGCGGGCTGCCGTTGGAAGAACTGCTTCAACTGTTCACTTATATGTTGACCGGCTGCGGCCTGAGTGAACCGCAGGTGGTGATCATGGAGATCGCGGACGGGTTCCTGCAGCCGGAAACGCAAGCTCTCCTGAGGAGCGGTGAATTCCGTAATCAGATTCGCGGCGTGATTGTGGCCGGCGCCTGTTCGGGATCCGCGCTCTGCGCGACCGATTATATTCGAAGGGCGGGTTTCGACGTGTGGGCCGTTTCCGGGCTGATCACCAATTCCCCGCTTTTCATGCGCGAGTTTGCGGAAAACAGCCCGATTCCGATGGTATCCTCGCGCTCCGGCGGCGACTGGGCGAATCTCATCATGCGCCGTCTGGGCGCGCCCAAATCCGAGGAATACCGTTGGGAAACGAAAGCGAGCTGTTGAATCGCGCCGGCCCTACTCGCGGCGCCCGCGGTGGGTGTTCGCTTCAGGCCCTGCCAGGCGGATCCGAAACCATCGGCTATTCCGTTGAAGGCCGCCCATTGCTCGTTCGGCATTGCGGAGATGACGGCGAACGGCTGCGCCTATTTATTCTGGCGGGCCAACATGGCGATGAATCCGATGCGCCCAAGGCGGCATTGGAGTATTTAGCCGAGTTTGCATCCAACCCTCCGAAGGGGGTGCGCCTGGCAGTTTTGTGGGATGCGAACCCGGACGGCTCGGCCGCGGGCACCCGGCGCAACGCGCGCGATATCGACCTGAACCGCGATCACGTGCTCTTGAGCGCTCCCGAAACACGGGCGGTCCATCTCTTTGTGAATCGCTGGCGTCCCAATCTGATCGTGGATGTGCACACCTACCGCCCATGGCGGCCCGAGTTACTCCAGCACGGGATGGTATTTCCTCAGGACGTGATGATCGATTTTCCGACCAATCCGGCGATACGAACGGGCTGGACGCCGGCGGCCAGGAATCGCCTGTTCGCTCGTCTAAAACAGCGGATGGCGGAGGCGTCGCTGCGCTGCGACCGCTATACGCTGGTGCGCGCGCCGGGGATCGTCCGCCATAGCACTCTGGACATCCTCGACGCGCGGAACATGTTTGCGTTGCGTTACGAGACTCCCACGGTGCTGCTCGAAGGACGGCGATCGTCTCGTGAGGATCCACGAATTTTCACGGCGCCGCACCGGGCTCTTGTGAAATCGATCGATGCGGTGGTGGAGTGGGCTAGCAGGCGTCGGCAACAGATGCGGCGGGAGCGCCCGGGGCCTCCTCAGTACTACGACACGGTTCCCATTCAATGCCGCTACATCCATTCCAATTCGCCGGCGAGATACATGGAGATGCAATCGGCAAGCTTCGGCGATATCCAAGTAGTGGGCATTCCGGGGGAATACCTGCCGTCCATAAAAACCGTAAGAACCGTTCGCACGCCGCGCGCCTACGCGGTTCCGCGCACCGCTGCTAAGCTTTTGCAGGTGCTGGCGAGACAGAATTTGGAGAGAGCGCCGAGCTCTGGGCCAGGGCGCATCCAGGCGGAGTTTTATCGCATCTGGTGCGAAGCCGGCACGGAGCTATCCGAGGGCTCCGATGTTGCGCCATTTACGACTACGGAACGCAAGAGTTTGGATGCCGCAAAGTACGTTCTATTCCCGACCAGCCAGGTGGGCGGCCGGGCACTCACCTTATTGTTAGAACCCGAGTCGCAATTTGGTGCTCATCGTTTCCCCGGCTTAGGGTTGCCGCTGGAACAGGCGAGCTTTTATCCGGTCGCAAGGGTGGTTTGATTTGCTACCCCGAGCGTCGGAGAGTTGATTTGTTCGCCGGAGCGGCGCGGCGGCTCATCGATCCCCGGGGCCGCGCGCCGGACCCTCCAGCTTCTCCAGATCCTGGTTATTCTCCTGGCAGATGTATTCCAGAAGCTCCTGTCCGACCATAAGCGTCGCGCGGCCGACGGTCGTAAACGGCTGCGTGTAGGCGCCCGGATCGTCGATCGTTACTTCAATCGACATGTGTCCCTGGTCGGTCCGCGTGTAGCGCTCAATGGTGTGCAGTTTTTCCGTGTGTGGATGGCCCATGTAATCGAACCAAAACTTGTCGTTATAACCGATGGTGTCCACCACCAGCGTGCCTCCTTCCCAGTGACCCACGGAATGGCCGTACCAGGTAGGATCCGGGTCCTCCGGATGCTTCGTATTCATGAAGATTTGGCGGTAGCTATGAATGTTCCCTTCAAACAGAATGAAGTAGTGAGTTGGGGTCTGTACAATTCTCCAGGGGTACGGGGAACCTCGCGGCACCCCGGCAGGCAGACAATTTGCTTCAGGGTCTTCCTTGGATTTTCGCGTTTTCACAAGCTGCTCGGCCCAAGGAAGCATAATGAGCTTATCGCCCGGTTTCAGTGCCTTCGAGATGTCTGCGTCACTCGAACCCCCGCCGAGCCATACTCCCGACAAATCCACCGTTCCATCTGGAAGTTTCACGACAGGGCCGGTTGGCGGTGCCGGCTGATTGCGATAGAGGCCGATATTGGTGTTTCTAGCATTGGCGTCATTCTGCGCCCGCGCGGGTGCTTGCGGCTGAGCCGCCAGCGAAAACACTGTCGCGAGTGTTGCCGCGGCCGCGGTCATAGAACCAGCCATTCGTTGTTTCACGGAGCTTCTCCTCGATGCGCTATTTTGCGGGCTCTTCGGCATACAGGAAGTTCAATTTGTGTCCATCGGGAAACGTGATTACGGAAGCGGAGGCATAGGTGGAATTGTCTTTAGCTCGTACGCCGGTGACACTGACGGTGTCGCCGGCTTTCACGGAATTCCTTCTCCATCCGTTCCGAATCAGCACATTCGGACTCGCGAGTTCCAGGTTCCAGTTGGTCACTTTACCGCTCTCGTCTTTCACGTCCATATAAAAGTGGGCGTGGGGATTTGTCCAGTCGACTTTGGTGACCACGCCGGTCAGGTCGACCTTCTTGTTGAGATCGAATTCCGCCGCACCCGAATGGTGCGCAAACACTGGCAACCCTGAAAGCAACAATAGGATGCCTGCGATCTTGCCGAAGACTTGCACGCCCACCTCCGACGAAATCTTTTCACATCCATGCATTTCGGTGCAACCGCATAGACCTCTGTACCCCAGGAGGGCCGGGGTTTCGGCGCATTGCCGCGACACACGGCGCATTACTAACGGCGCATACCAGCCTCGATCTGCCGTGTGGACATCGGCATGCGCCGCACGGTAGATTGAGGCGCCCCGCCGTCATCCACGGCGTCCCTCCGATGGAACCACACCCGGTTCAGGCGCTTGCTGACCTTGGCGCTCCTGCTCGTCAATGTTTACGTGCGATCCAAAAGAGCTCGCCCGGCTTGATTTCGAAGAGCGAGATTTTGGCTGCGGTACACGGGCCGGCTGCTAGCGCAACTGGCGTTCCTGGTCCAAAGAGAATTAGCATTGGCGGGAGCGGCAGTCGGCGGGGCGACTGACGCTCTAAGACTTAGCGTCTCCACGGCGGAGCACTGAGACCGATCGAGCGTTGCCATATCCTACCTCATCCTAGCTTTTCATCACTCATGAGCGCGGGACGGTCAGCGTGTAGCAAGTTTTTTCAGAACCGCATTCCCGTTTCTCAATCGAAGAGCTTTGGAGAGAAACTGAATTCGATCGATCACCGCTTGTGGATCGTCGATATCATGCCCGGTGTCATACCACTTCAGTTCCTTGGGCGCGGATGAGGCATTGAAGAAGTCTTCGGCGTCTTTCCGCGGCACGCCCGGATCGTACCAGGCGGACTGAAACAGCTTCGGGATCCCCGGTGCTTGACCAATGTAGTTTGCGTCATCGACCACGGAAGTGATCTCGAGGAAATGCGCCAGATGCTCTCCGAGTTGCTTGCGAACGCCCTGCGCCCAGGCTCCCGGACTGGTCGCGATATGGACGCTCATTCCGAGCAGACCAACTTCATAGACCGCTGCGGTGAAACGCTTATCGATACTTGCTGCTACGGCAGCCATCATGGCGCCTGAGCTGTGCCCGACAATGGCAATGCGAGACGGGTCGACATCATCACGGGAGGAAAGAACGTCGATGGCGCGGCGTAGACCGACAACGTCAGCAATCAGCTGATCTCTCGCCTGTTCGGCGGTTCCACCCGGGAGGCCGTCGGCCTCGCCGACCAGAATCGACACAGCTCCGGCTTTCCCCATCAGGACAGCATTTCCGAGGAACCCGATCGCACCGCTAGAGTGCATCCAGATAATGCCCGGCTTCTTTCCCTTCACCAAGGGCGTCACGAGAAAGCCGCTCATCGTGCCGGTCTTTGGAAGCGCAAACGAAACTTCAGCAATCCTGTATCCCTCTCGTGAGGAAATCTCTTTCGTATGAACATCGAGGGGCAGGGTTCCGTCGTAGTCGTAGAGCGCGATCAACTCATCATGCTTTTCAGCGGCGGCAAGGGCCGCGAACGCGACAACCAATATGGGAAAGGGCCACCGCATGGGTATCCTCCCTATTCTCGCATTCGCAGCGAGTGTCTCCTTTCGGTCTGCCGGCCTTTTCGGTCCATTGTCTATTTCTTGATATTGCTGCCGAAGTTGAACGCCGGCCCGGTGGAAAACCGCACGGTCCATCGGCCGTTCGCCAGTAGGTCGTTAAACAGGTGGTCCCATACCACGTCCACTTGGGTGCGTATGGCGAGGTGGCGGGTGGCCAGAATATCGAACCCGGCGCCGGCTCCGAGAAACCAGGTGGCGTCGGTTTTCTTTCCCGAAGGCGCCAGTTGCGCGGCAACCGCCGAGGCAATCGGGTCGGCGGGCTGCGGCGTCGCGCGCTCCATAATCGCTCCCGCGAACAGCGGCCTGACAAAAATCGTGGCATGCGTGAGATGCCGGTATGCGAGTTGGGGCCCCACGGCGAAGGTCTGTGTGCGGGAGTGCGCCGGAACGCGCAGTTGATAACCCGGCGGTAGCTGCCCGGCCGCCGCCAGTTGGGCGAATTGCGCGCCTAACTGCTGC
>JAFAWA010000113.1 GCA_019242155.1 Terriglobia bacterium
TCCGGCCATACCAAGACCGGCTCGTACACCGAGATTCCCGCCGTCATCATGGATATTCAACGCGTCGGCCCGTCCACCGGCATGCCCACGCGCACCCAGCAGGGCGATGTCATCGAATGCGCTTATGCCTCCCACGGAGACACCAAGCACATCCTCCTCTTCCCCGCCAATCCCGGCGAGTGCTTTGAATTTGCGGTCCAATCTTTCGACCTCGCCGAGCGTTTCCAGACCCCGGTGTTCATGCTTTCGGATCTCGATATAGGCATGAATGACTGGGTAATTCCGAATCTCACGTGGGACGATTCTTACCGCCCTGACCGCGGCCGCGTTTTGGGTATCGACGAGATCCAACAACTCCGGCAGTTCTTCCGGTATTCGAACGAAGACCAAAACTTCGTTGCTGCCCGGACGCTGCCCGGAGTCGATCCCAAAGCCGCCTACTTCACGCGCGGCTCCGGCCATACCAAGACCGGCTCGTACACCGAGATTCCCGATGAATATCAGGAGGTAGTGGATCGCCTCGGGCGCAAACACAAAGCCGCTGCCCAATTCGTCCCAGCCCCCGTAATTCTGAAGCGCCCCGGAGCGCAGATCGGCCTGATCACTTTAGGCGGCTGCGATGAGGCAGTGCGCGAGGCCGTGGAACTGCTTCCCCAGTTCGGCATCCAGGCCGATTTCCTCCGCGTCCGCGGCTTCCCCTTCGCTGACAGTGTCGCCCAGTTTATCAATGACCACTCCGTTACCTTTGTTGTCGAGCAGAACCGGGACGCGCAGTTACGCTCCCTGCTGACGCTTGAAACCAACGCGCCTAAAGAGAAACTACGTTCCATCTTGGTCTATGGCGGTTTCCCGTTAAGTGCCCGCCACGTCATCGAAGGAATTACCAGTCAAGTGGGAGAGAATATCCTTGCCCTCAATCAGTAAACCCGTTGCCATTCATCCCAGCCTGCGCCGCAATGAGCTGGGCTTAACGGTTCGCGACTACGAAGGCGCAATGTCCACCTTGTGCGCCGGATGCGGGCACGACTCGATCACCGCCGCGCTCACTCGCGCTATTTGGGAACTCGATCTGCCTCCGCATCAGGTCGCCAAGATCAGCGGAATCGGCTGCTCCTCCAAAACCACCGCTTATTTCGTAAGCGGCGGACACGGCTTCAACGGGGCGCACGGACGTATGCCGCCCATCGCTACGGGCGCCAACGCCGCCAATCGCGAACTCACTTATATCGGAATCTCGGGCGATGGCGACTCGCTCTCCATAGGTCTCGGGCACCTCTGCCACGCCATTCGCCGCAACGTTCGCATGCTCTACATCATCGAGAACAACGGCGTCTACGGACTTACCAAGGGCCAGTTCTCCGCCTCCGCCGATGTCGGTTCCAGAAGCAAGCGCAAAGAATCCAACCGCTTTTCGCCGATCGATCCCGTCGCCCTGGGATTGAGCCTGGGCGCGACCTTCATCGCCCGCAGTTTTTCAGGCGATAAGGATCAGCTTGTTCCGATTCTTAAAGCCGCTATGCGGCACCGCGGCTTCGCTTTGGTCGACGTGTTGTCTCCTTGCGTTACTTTTAACGACCATGAAGGCTCCACCAAAAGCTACATGCACGTTCGCAAGCAGGCGCGCGCCGCAACCGAGGCTGATTTTGTAGAGCCCTCGGCGGAAATTCTAGCCAACATCGGAGAGAACGGCGCAGTGAGCGTCAAAATGCACGACGGCAGCATCGTCGCGTTCCGGGCCGTGCCGCCCGATTATGACCCGACGGACCGGGAACGCGTGTTTGCCTATCTCCACGAGCGCCAGGCCAAAGGCGAGATCGTCACCGGCCTGCTCTACATCGATGAGACGGACCCCGACCTCCACGAAATGAATCAAACGCCGGACGTAGCCCTCACCAGCATTCCGTATGAAAAACTCTGTCCCGGCGCTGCGGCTTTAGCGGAATTGCAGGAAGACTACCGGTAATCAGCGTGCCGGCGGCCCCGTCGGAGCGGGCAACTGCTGCGGCACCTGGATCACTGCCTTGATGAGTTCATCGAGCGGCGCCGCTTGATAACTCGCGGGCACTGCGAAAACCGAATCCGGTATCGATTCCGTGGAAATCTCGGCCACACTCGTGTCCATCTCGACCATGGGCGCGTTTGCGTCGAAGCCCGCCGGAGGTCCCTCCGGCGCGAGTTGCACCATCTGCGCCAGCCCCGGAATGTACATGCCTGTATGCACCTTCAGGACGAGCCCGTTACTGGCTTTCATCAGTTCCTCTAAAGCGCCGTTGAGCTGCTCGAATCCGGGCATGGCCCCTATACTGCCGTGCAAAAACCGGACCGGATCGAATCCCTGTTTCACCTCGTCTACAAAATCGGCCAGTTCTTTGAGCGCGGGAAGCTTGCGAATCTCAGCGCCTTGAGCAATCCAGTACCGCATCTCCATGCGCATGGTCGATGCGTTGGCCTGCGCCTCGGGCGTCCGTACCGTAAGTACAATCAGTGATTCCTCGGCCCGAATCCCTTTGATCGTATCTGCTCGCCCGGTTTTCTGAGTCCGGGCCTCCACATGCAGGTTCTGAAGAGCCTGGCGCACCTCGGTGGGCTGGGTCACCTTTTTCTGTGCAGTGGCGAACTGGCCCAGGTACTCGGAAAGCGGTAAGGTGGCGAACCGTTTCGTTCTCGGATTCAGCAGCGTAACTTGGTTGCGGCCGCTTTCGATAATGGCCCCGAGCGGCCCATAACTCACGTAAACCCGATCGCCCTTAACACGCAGCATACTTTCCGTCGGCAGGACGTCATTGCCCGTTGCGAGTATCTGCTGCTGCACCGCCTGCGGAACCCAAGGAGAAAATCTGAGCGTCAAGGATTGCCGCACAGTCACATCGGCTTGGGCACTGCTCACCGCAATAGCCAAACTAAAGACGAACAGGCCGGACCTCACCATGGTCTTAGGATACTGCGGCCAAGCCGTCTGAAACTCAAGCCGATTCGTCGGCTCTGAGCATATACGGTACGCTTTTCTGAGTCGGGCGAAGCCTACTCTATGTCGCACACCCGCCGTTGACTTAGTGAGTTGACTTAGTGAGATGGTGCCGGCGCTCCCGCAGGCGGACGCGACTGCACAGGCATCAATGCCTTCACTAATTCTTCCACCGGTGCAGCCTGATAATCCGCAGGGACAGAGAATACCGAATCGGGAACGGGATTCGTCGAGAGTTCCGCTACGTCCATTAGTATCTCCATCATGGGCGCATTCGGATCCAAACTTTGCCCGGGTTGCGGAGCCTTTTGTAACGCCTGGACCATCGCTGGCGCGTACATCTTGGTCGATGACTTCAAGGGCCAGCCGATGTTGTCTTTCATCAGATCGCGAATTGCCCCCATCAATTCGGTCATCCCGGGCATTGGCGTGAAGCTACCCACAAGATTCGCCGCATCCAATTTCCGCCGCGATTGCTCGGCATAATCGGCCAGCTCCTTCAGTGCGGGAACCCGGCGAATGTCGTCCGGTAGAGCAATCCAGTAATGCATCTCCATTCGCATGGTACCCGCTGGACTGGGCATTTGCATCGTGGCCACGATCAGAGACTCTTCAGCTCTTACGCCCTGAATCATCGCAAACTGCCCCGTTTTTTTGGTCTGCACATCGTGGTGCAGGTTCTGGAAGGCTTGCTGCGCCTGGGCCGGCGGCGCTACGCTCTTCAGCACCCCCTGGGTGGCGTCCAGGTATTCGGAGTAAGTGGTGTTTGCGTACTGCTTGCTCTTCGGATTCAGTAGAGTGATCCTATTGCCGTCCGCTTCCATCATTATCGTAAGCGTGGCGGAGCTAGAAACCGCTCGGCCGTTCTTGATCTGTAGAACGGTTCCCGACGGCAGGGTGCTCTTCACGCTTTCCTGCATTGCCGACCGCACAGCCTCGGGAAAAAGAGAGGAAAAATTCAGTGTTACGGACTGGCGGAGCGTTACATCAGCCATTCCCGTCGCCGCCCACAGGACAACGAGGCCCAGGGTGAAAGAGCATTGGCGAACCATGCGCACAGTCTACCACCGGGAACCATCAGGCCTAAATCGGGACTTCACCGCATTCGGTAACGCCTGACCTTGTTGTACAAGGTCGTCCGGTCTATGTCCAAGATCCGCGCGGTGCGTGACATGTTGTTCTGTGTCTCGCGAAGGATGCGCTCTATGTGTAGGCGCTCCACGTCCTCCAGCGTTCGCCCGCCCTTCCACTCATCTCGGCGCGTATGGAACGCGAAATCCGAAGCTCTGATCTCGCTGTCCGGAGTTAATATCAACGCGCGCTCTATAGCGTTTTTGAGTTCCCGCACATTACCCGGCCAATCGTACCGGACGAGCCCGTCGAGCGCTTCGGTCGAAAGTTGCGGCGCCCGCCGGCTGGTCTCCCGGCTGAACTGATTCAAGAAATGGTTCGCCAGGAAGGGGATGTCTTCGCGGCGATCGCGCAGGGGCGGCAGCTCAATCGGGAATTCGTTGAGCCGCTCAAACAGGTCCGGCAAAAACTCTCCCGCATCCACTAATGTTTTCAGGCTCTGTGTGCTCGCCGCGATGCACCGGAAATCGACCGGTATCGGCTCTTCGCCGCCTGCCGCCGCTATTTCACGCCTTTCGAGTACGCGCAGCAGGTCCAATTGCGACTTCCGGCTCAAGCTGCCGATTTCGTCCAGAAAAACCGTTCCGCCATCGGCCATCTCGAGCTTGCCATTCTTCCGGCGGGAGGCGCCCGTAAATTCATCCGTCCTGTGGCCGAACAACTCCCTTTCGAGCAGGGCCTCGGACAGCGCGCCGCAGCGGATGGTCAGCATCGGCATGGGCCCGCATGGACCGGCGGCGTGAATTGCCCGCGCCACCATCTCTTTCCCGGTCCCGCTTTCGCCGGTGATGAGCACCGCGGCCTGGGAAGAAGCGGCCGTCGCGATTCGTTCTGTGATCTTTTGGCTCGCCGCGTTTACTCCGATCCACTCGATCGGCGTCGCGGCCGCTAGTTCCTGGCGAAGGCGCGCCAGTTCCGCGCGCGTCCGCTTCTGTTCAAGCGCGTTCTCCACAAGATGGAACAGCTCATCGGCAACAATGGGCTTGGTCAGGTAACCGTACGCTCCGCGTCGGAACGCCGCCGCGGCGCTCTCTACCGAATCATAGCCGGCCATCATGATAATCATCAGGTCCGGGTCGGCCTCTCGCAAAAGCCCCGCAAGCTCCGCCGCATCCGTGCCGTCCAAGTGTATATCGAGGAGAGCAATGTCGAACTCCTGATCGCGAACCGCGTCCAGCGCATCGCGGCCGCCGGCGCTCGTGTGCGCCATATAGCCTTCTCTCGTGAACGATTTGCCTAGAGAATCGCGCACCTGGAACTCGTCGTCCACGATCAGAATTCGGCCTTTGGTCTTAATTGCCACCGGCTCTTCCACTAGCGTTGTCATGATTTCCCTCCCCGGAGATTCAGTTCCCCAGGCCCCCTACGAACCTGTGGTAGCCGAGCTCTAAGCGTGCTCAACGGCATACGCCTTTGGTGGTCTCGGGTGCGACTCGGTCGCGAATTACACAGCAGCCGAATCGTTATAGGGATTGTGCCGCGGAGAGGGCAGGTTGCTCATAAACTCGCGCACTACCTCTACGTCATTGATTTCGGGAAAGATGTGGGTCAGTACAGAGGATGGATGGCCGTCTGGGTGTCAATTAAGACCACCGCGGAATTCTCGCGTTGCCTGTCGAAGATAATCTGCTTACCGTCCGGCGTGACATCAAAAGTGCGCATCGTGGCTCGATCGCTGAACTGCGTGAGGCGGCGCGTGTTCATGGCCGCCAAATCTAGCAGCCAGAAATCTTGCCAGGGCGTCGCTTCCGCCGCTTGCATGTACACCAGGCCTCGGCCATCCGGCAGGAAGCGCAGCCGCTCGCCATCCCGCTGCGTTCGAATCTCCGGCAGCTTCACCGGAGTTCCATCGGGGCGGATCGCCTCGAGCGCCGCCAGTGTGAAGACGTTGGCACCGGAATAGGCGATCATCGAACCATCGGGCGACCACACCGGGTTTCGCCCGATTCTGTTCGTAAGCCGGACCGGCGTCCCGCCCGCCGCAGGGATCTTGAAAAGGCCTTCGCCCTTACCGTTATTGCCGCCCGTCACGATCCATCGGCCGTCGGGCGACCAATCCGCGGAGCCTTCCACCTCGAACTCCGGCGCGATTGCGCTTCCTTCCGTCCCGTCCGCGGTAATTAGGCGGAGCCGCCGCTGTCCGCTTTGACGCGTCACCACCGCGATTCTACTGCCGTCCGGAGAGATCGCCGGGGGGTCCGCCAACCCGCTCTGTGCGTTTCCCCAAACCTCCGTGGCTTTCCCTGCATCGAACCGCCACAACTGGTCGCCCCGCCCCAGAGACGACAAATAATACAAAGCGTTCCCACGGATACGGGGAGCCAGCGCGCGCCGCGACTCCGGCTGGAACGGCTTCACGTCGGCCTCCGTCGCTACCGAGCCGCGAATCGGAACGCTCCAAAGCCGTACCGCCGGGTTGGCCACCGTTACCGCCAACCGCCGCCCATCCCCCGTTGCCGAAAGCGACGTGTACTGTTCCAAGCCAAACGCGATCCTGCGAGATGCCTTCTGTTTCAAATCGAAAGCCCAAACCCACGGCCCCGAGCCATCGTGCTCTTTGGCCAGGTAGAGAACCGTTTCTTTTCCCGAAGGTGTCGGATCGCGCATCTCGCTGTTTTGTTCGGTCAGGCGCTCGGGTTGGCCTCCGGCGAAAGAAATCCGCCACAAGTCCATGTCATATCTTGCAGGCGTGCCGTGAACATAGTAAATCCAGTTGCCGTCCGCGCTCCAAGCGAGGTAATGGTTGTGCTTATCGGGAGTGTCCTTGAATATCTGGTGTGGATTCGAGCCGTCCGCTTCCGCCACGAAAATGGGATCGCCCGGGTTGCTCGTGTGGTAAGCCAATTTTGAGCCGTCCGGGGACCAGATCGGATTCACCGCCTTCTCGCCCAGAAACACGCGCGGTTTCCCGCCCACTAAAGGCAGCATGCGAACCCTTCGCCTCTCGGTTCCTGAGATCCAGACCTCCGCTCCATCATGCGAAAATCCGATACTTCGCAACGGCCCGCGCATATCTTCCCGCCCCGGCGTTAGGTCAACCGGGCTGCCGGTACCAATCTGATCCAGCCATACGTGAGAGACGCCGTCGCGGTCGGAAAGAAATGCGACAAACTTTCCGTCCGGTGAAATGGATGCGTCCGTCTCGGTTCCCTCATAGTCCGTCAAGGGCGTGAACGTGGCGTTCCCGAGAGGATTTTCCAAGGGCGGAGCTGCCGGGCGGGTTCTCCACAAAAACGCCGCGAGCAAAGCCAAAACCACAACCGCCGCCAACGCGATCCACGGACGGAACGCTGGGCGGCGCCCATCGCCCGCCGGAGATGGAAGCCCGTCTTCCAGCATCACTCGCGCCTCGCCGATCGCCTGCAGCCGCCGCCGCACATCTTTCGTCAGGCAGCGGCGCAGCAACGGCATCCACTCCGCAGGTATGCCCGACAGATCCGGCTCGCCCCGAACCACCTGGGCCAGAACATCACTCGACGTCCCACCTGAGAAAAGTCGCTTCCCGGAAAGCATCTCGCCCACCAGCACGCCGAAGGACCAGATGTCCGACCTACGGTCCGCGGCCGCGCCCAGCGCCTGTTCCGGAGACATGTAAGACGGAGTGCCGAGGATAACGCCCCGTTTCGTCCCTTCGTTCCCAGGTGAGGCCTGAACTTCATTTACGGCCTTCGCCAACCCGAAATCCAGCACCTTTACCGTGCGATTCCCGCTCAGGATGATATTTGACGGCTTCAGGTCCCGGTGAACGATGCCCCTTTCATGCGCCGCTTCCATCGCTTCCGCCGTCTGCACAGCAATACGCCTCACCTCCTCGGGCGCAATTGCTCCCTTCAAGATCCGCTCCGCTAATGTCGGACCCTCCACGTACTCGAGCACCAGATAGCTAAGGCCCTCCGCAGTTGATCCGACGTCATATAGCGTAGCGATATTGGGATGATTCAACGCCGCAATCGCCCGCGCCTCGCGCGCGAACCGCTCCGTGAACTGCACGTGCGACATCTTGATCGCAACCATGCGATCGAGGCGAGTGTCCGTGGCCCGGAACACTTCACCCATCCCGCCGCGTCCGATGGATTCTTCAATCCGGTAAGGCCCCAGATGGGTGCCCGCGCTGAGAACCGTATTGGTTTCGAGCAGGCTCTCACGGCCTTCCCAAGCGGGCCGGTCGAGCGAGTAGCCGCCCTCGGGAGGCGCGCTCTCCTGCGCCAGAAGCGAAGCGACCGCCGTGGCCAGTTCAGGATCGGCTCGCTCGAGTAGTTCGCTTCGTTCCCCTGGAGCAAGGTTCAGCGCAGCCTGATACAGTTCCTCCAGTTGAAGCCAGCGTTCCCGGGTCACGAGAGGTCATTGTATCGCTTAGCGGAAGAGCGCCGTAGGCGCCCGCGGGCCGGACCCTCAAAATTGTTTCCGGCCCGTTAACTATCCGGACTTACAACGTGTGTGCGCTCAGCGGCTGCCCGAACGAGCGCGAAAGTTATTGCGAACCAGATGAGCGGCGACCGACTCGCCCAGTTGCCGCCCTACTTCGAGCGAGTGATGAAAATGAAAGCCGGCATAAATTCGGGCCCAGAAAACCTCGTCCATCCAGTCCCTTGTATCCTCGAACGTGTGCTGATGAATGCCATCGGAGAAAGCTTTACTATCCATCAGCACGTGGACGCGGGTGGTGCCGAAAAAGTTCGCCACCAGCGGCGTCA
>JAFAWA010000194.1 GCA_019242155.1 Terriglobia bacterium
ATTTCTACGCCGAATCCACCTTGGAGAACAAAGCGCGGCAGTGGCTGACGGGCAGCACACTCTGGCAAGACTTCGAACGCCATCTCGCAAGCAACGGAGTTTCCGTCTATCGATTCGATGAGGGCAAGCCGGCGATGTCCGATACCGAGCGTGCCGTCCGGTTCATACATGACCTCGAACAGCGATTCGGTACCACCGGAGCCGATTTGCCTCAGTTGTTATATTTGGCGTTACCGGGGTCAGCCCAATCTACCGCCCGGCCGGAAGAGGGCTATCCATATGCGGAATCCGCCGCCGCCGACAATGATTATGCATTGGGGAAGGTCTTAGAGTACCTCTCGACCACGAAATCCTGGAAACAGATGGCCGTGTTTATCGTCGACGCCAATGCCGGTGATGGAGTGGACCATATCGACGTGGACCGTGCACCGGCATTGTGCGCCGGACCCTGGGCCAAGCGGAATTCAGTGGCCCACGAGAATATCGGCCTCGCGGGAATTCTGAAGACAGTATCGGCGATCTTTCACACGCCAAACCTGAACCTCTCCGAAGCAAGTGCCTCGCTCGCGAGCGGGTGCTTCCAGGCTGCTCCGGATACCGAAGGTTACCGGCTGCTACAGGTAGACAAAAGAATCTACGATCCGGAACGAGCCAAACCATGAAGCGCCGCGACTGGGTGCTGCGGATCGTGCTCGCGGCGGCGTTGGCGTGCGAGGGCCTGTTTTTGCTCGGCCCCGACGGCGCTTTGGTGCATGCCGCGCAACCCCGCGGCTATCGCCATACGGATGAAGCGGTGAACTGGTGGCGTCACAGCCGTGTGCACTTGGGCTGTTCCTTTGCCTGGTGTGCGCGTCCCGCGACACGAACCGCCTCCTACCGTACACTAGGCGTGCGCGGCGCAACCTGGCGCGCGTACGGATTTTGTGATTTGCACAATCCTCCGGCCGAGGTAGATGGCTTAGTGTACCGGCAAGGACACCCTCCGGGGTTCGGTTACGATGTGCCGATGTCCGCCACCTGGACTGAAATTTACTTCCTGTTGGGCGCGTTCGGATTCGCTGTCTGGTGCGCCGCGATGTGGCGGTGGGCGCGAGCCAACCACGGCCTGAGTGCAGGGTTGGGTGTTGCCGCCGTTCACACGATCGCGCTCGCCGGATTGTGGCTCGCGTGAAATTTGCGGCCGCCTTATTGGCCGGCGTGGTTCTCGCGGGGCCTGCATGCTCACCGAGGCCGGTGCTCCTTGAGGACGAGATGGCGAGCTGTGTTCCGCCAGATACGGCCGGCCTGGCCTTCCTGAACCTGGACCGGCTTCGCACGTCCGAAGTTTATCGGACGCTCCCGGCAAATCTGCTTTCGATTTTGGAACCGCTGCAGAGCGTCACCCAGGTTTTGGTGGCCTACAACGATAAGGACCTGCTGATTATTGGCAGCGGGAATTTTTCGACCCCACCACCAGGGGCAGTGCTGCTTACGGCGCGGCTTGTGCTCGGCGGCTCCCCCGCCGCGATTCGCGCAGCTACCCAACAGCACCGCTCCGGCCGCCCCGGAGCGGAAACTCTTTGGAAGCGGAAACCGGCGGGGAATGAACCAATATGGGCGGTACTGCGCGGGGATGCGCATCTGCCGCTCACAGGGAACGGCGCGAATCTCAACCGGCTGCTTCATTTCACCACCTTCACCACGGTGCGGGCCGAATTCAATCCCGGCATCCATATCGCAATGCGCGGCGAGGGAGCAACGGCGGATTCTGCGCGTCAACTCGAGGAAAGTCTGCGAGCTATGGTGTCACTGGCGCGAGCGACTAGCAAGGCGCCGGATACCGCGGACATGCTCGATTCGGTTCAAATCCAGCGTGAAAATGCAGAAGTGAAGGTCGATCTTCAGACCACCGCGAAATTGCTCGAAGGACTCTTTCGCTAATCGAGCTTCTTCCGGAATCGCGCCGCGCTCATTCCAACGACGACCAGGCCGTACACCATTAAGGACAGCATTTTCGGCCATAGGATCTCAACGCCCACGCCTTTTAGAAACACGCCGCGCACGATCTCCATAAAGTAGCGCAGCGGATTGAGGTATGTCAGATACTGCACGACGACCGGCATATTGCGGATCGGGAACGTGAAACCGCTGAGCATGAAAGCGGGAGTGGTAAAGAAGAACGACATCATCACGGCCTGCTGCTGCGTATCGGAGATGGTAGAGAGGAACAGGCCGGCTCCGAGCGAGGTCATAAGAAACAACGCGGCACAAAACATGAGCAGCAGAAAATTACCGCGAAACGGGACGTGGAAGATCAGAAGCGCCGCGCCCGTAATAATCAGCATGTCGATCAGACCGACCACGGCGAACGGCAGGGTCTTCCCTAACATGAGCTCGATCGGGCGCATAGGGGTGACCATCAACTGTTCGAGTGTGCCGATCTCCTTTTCGCGAATGATGGCCTGCGCCGTCAACATCAGCGTGATCATCAGCAGGATATTGGCGGCGACACCGGGCACGAAATAGTTGCGGCTGTACAGGTCTGGGTTGAACCATACGCGTGTCCGCGGAAGCACCAGATCGGTGGGGGCCGCGGGGGCATTGCCGGAATTGCGAAGGACCACATTGACCCTCTGGTTGGGAACCAGGTCGGTTGAAAAACCCGCAATCACTTGAGAGGCGTAGGAGGAGACCAGCGAGGCCGTATTGGAGTTGGTTCCATCGAGCAGCACCTGCACTTCGGTGGAGCGGCCCCGCAGCAGGTCGCGGGCGAATCCCGGTAGAACCCGCACTACCGCGTGCGCCCGGCTGTGATCCAGAACCGATTGAACTTCGGCTTCATTCTCCGGACGCGCCACGACCTCAAAACGGCCGGAGCCTTCAAAACGGGCGAGTAACGCCCGGCTTTCAGGCGTATGATCCATGTCCATCCACGCGATGCGCGCGGTGTCCACATCCAGAGTGACGGCGTAGCCGAAGATGACCAGTTGCAGAAGCGGCGGCATGAACAACAGAAATCGCATGCGCGGCTCGCGCAACATCTGAATGAACTCTTTCCGCAGAATGACGCCCACTCGCTGCCACATAACTCAGGCCACCTTCTGGTTCATTTTTCGGACCGACAGCAGAAACACGATTCCTGCGTAGAGCATCAGGAGCAGCAGTTCGAGCCAAAGCACGCTCCAGGAGATGCCCTTCAAGAAAACTCCTTTGAGAATGGTGACGAAGTAACGGGCTGGGAACACGACACTGAACCCTTGGATGGCTTTGGGCATCGTGTCAATCGCAAAAACGAACCCGGAGAGGAGAAAGCCCGGTAGGAATGAGGTCAGGATGCCCAACTGGTACGCAGCCACCTGGTTGCGTGTGGCG
>JAFAWA010000250.1 GCA_019242155.1 Terriglobia bacterium
GAACAGCCAGCCAAGCCGCATGCGGTATTTTCCGGGCCACCGAATTCATTATGTAACGAATCCTGGATGAAGCCCGTTCATTTACAATAAGGGGATTATGTTTCGATCGCTTTTCGGTTGCGTAGTGGCCCTCCTGTGTTTATCGCAGGCCGGCCCGGCCCAGAACAAATCGGCATTAGACAAGGCCACCATGGAAGCCTATGTCCGGCATCTCTTTGTGATGGACTCACGGGTCACCGTACAAGTGAGCGATCCGAAACCTTCGGATTTGCCGGGATTTTCCCAAGTAATCGTGAGCGCGTCGATGCCCAACGCCCATCAGGATTTCGAATTTCTGGTGTCGAAGGACGGCTCTAAAATCGTGCAGGGCACGGTTTTCAATGCCGCCGAGAACCCGTTCAAGAAGGAGCTCGATAAATTGAAGACTGAGGGGGCGCCGAGTTTCGGCACTCAGGGCGCTCCGGTCGTGATTGTCGAATTCAGCGATTTCGAATGTCCTTACTGCCAGCGTGAAGCCAAGGTCATTCGTGAAAATCTTTTATCTACATATCCAACTCAAGTGCATTTCTACTTCAAGGAATTCCCGCTGACGAGCCTGCATCCATGGGCACTAGCGGCCGCCGCCACGTCCCGCTGTGTCTATAACCAGAATCATGACGAGTTCTGGAAATACCATGATTGGATCTTCGATCACCAGAACGACATCATGCCGGAAAATTTCAAAGACAAAGTGCAGGACTGGGCCAAGGGCGAAAAGTCGATCGATTCCCTGAAGCTCGCGGCGTGCATGGAGAACAAATCCGGTGAAGCGGAAGTAGAAAAAGATGTTGCCGAAGGGCATGCACTGGGCGTCGATTCCACTCCCACTCTGTTCATCAACGGCCGGAAGCTGGCTTCCGCCGCTGACTGGCAGACCTTGCGCGCGATCATTGACTTCGAAATCGAATATCAGAAGACCGCCAAGAATGCCGGCGAAGATTGCGGCTGCACCGTCAAGTTGAATCTCCCTGTGGGCCAGCAGGCTCCGCAACCCGGCGAGCTGCTGAATTCGTCCAAGAGATAAGGCCCCACCGCATCTCGAGGGCTGGGTATCGCAATGAAACATTGGAAGTATGGGCTGCTGCCCGCGGGTTTCGCTCTTTGCTGGATAGCGCTCGGCGCGACCACCCCGGTGGATCCCGCGAGCTATCTGGATGACATTAAATTTCTGGCCTCGAAAGATTTGAAGGGCCGGGCTACGGGCAGTCCGGAACTGGAGAAGGCCGGAGCGTTTATCGCGGGCAAGTTTCATGACTTCGGTCTGAAGCCGGCGGATGGGAAAAGCTACTACCAGGCGTTCCAGGTGACCACCAACGCCAGGCTCGGTAAAACCAATCGTTTCCATTTTTCCGAAGCCGGTAAAACGACCGTTCTTCACTTCCCCGAGGATTTCGTTCCGTTCAATTTCTCTTCCACCGGTAAGCTGACCGGCCCCGTTGTGTTCGTGGGCTATGGAATCACCGCTCCGGAGTACGGGTACGATGACTACGCGGGGGTGGATGCAAAAGGCAAAGTGGTGTTGATGCTGCGCCATGAGCCGCAGGAGTTCGATGAACATAGCGTCTTCGCGGGCAAGAACTACACGCAGCACGCGCAGTTCTCGAGCAAAGTCAGCAACGCCAAAAATCACGGCGCAGTCGGTGTGATTCTGATCAACGACCGCGCCCACCACCGCACCGAACCCGACCAACTCGAAAGCTTCGGCAGAACGGAGGGCCCGGCGGAGGCCGGTGTTCCTTGTGTTCAGGTGAAGGTAGAGAAAGTGGCAGCCTGGTTCGCCGATTCCGGCAAAAATCTTGATGACATCGTGGCCGGTATCGACAAAACCTTGGCGCCGGCATCCTTCGCCTTCGCCGATTCCATCCGCGTGGACGCTAATTTGGATGTCGAGCGCGCGGTAAAAACCGTGCACAACATCGTCGGCTATCTGCCTGGCCAAACCGATGAGTACGTGGTCATCGGAGCGCACTACGATCACCTTGGTTTAGGCGAACAGTTTTCCCTCGCGCCTGATCTGGCGGGAACGATCCATCCCGGCGCTGATGACAACGCTTCCGGCACTGCCGGAGTAATTGAGTTAGCGCGCTGGTTTTCCAAGCAGCCGAAACAAAAACGTGGAATTCTGTTTATGACCTTTGCCGGAGAAGAACTGGGGCTCCTGGGCTCCACCTTCTACGCCGAGCACCCGGATCTGCCGCTCGAAAAGTGCGTCGCGATGATCAATATGGACATGATCGGCCGCGTGCGGAATGAGAAGCTGTACATCGGCGGCGCCGGTACCGGCACTACATTTCGGTCTCTGCTGGATCGCGAAGCCGCCAAGTCCGGGCTGCACCTCGATTACTCGGATACGGCCGGGTATGGCTCGAGCGACCATACATCGTTCACCGTGAAACAGGTGCCCGTGCTGTTCTTCTTCTCCGGTCTCCATGGCGATTACCACAAGCCGAGCGACACATGGGACAAGATTGATGCTCCTGATGCCGTTAAGGTCCTGGCGCTTGTGGCAGACGTGGTGGACGATCTCCGCGAGGAGACCGGCCGGCCGCGATTCGTGCGCGTGGCTCCGCCCGAGAATGTTACAGGCGGTCTGAGCGGCGCAGCCTCAAGCGGCGGATACGGGCCTTACTTCGGCTCGATTCCTGATTTCACCGAAGGGATCAACGGCGTTAAATTCTCCGACGTGAGTCCCGGTTCACCCGCCGCAACTGCCGGCTTGAAAGCTGCCGATATTATGGTGGAGTTCGACGGCAAGCCCATGCAAAATCTTTACGACTTTACTTACGCCTTGCGCGCAAAGGCCCCCGGCGATGTAGTCAAGGTGAAGGTGATCCGTGACGGCAAGCCGATGGAAGTCATGGTTACCCTGACGCGCCGCCGCTAACCGCCAATGGATCCACGAATCCTGAAAAAAATGCGGTCCGACTGGGAGGACCGCGCCAAAGAAAACGCGCAATATTACGTCCAGAACGAGCGAAAGAAATGGGAGCAGCGCGATTTCTTCCGCTCCGGAGAGATCAACGTCGCGAACGAAGTGATGACCGACATGGTCGCCATCTGCGGCGGCCAGCGTTCTCCGCTCGATCTCCGAATGCTCGAGATCGGATGCGGCGTGGGCCGCATGACGCGCATGCTCTCCACGATTTTCGGCAAGGTCACCGGCGTGGATATCAGCGACGAGATGATCCGGCAGGCCCGCGCCAACACATCGGACCTGAGCAATGTAGACCTGGTGGTGGGAGATGGATGCACTCTGACCGCCCTGCCCGACGCGGCATATGATTTCGCGTTTTCCTTTATCGTGTTCCAGCACATCCCGGCGTACCCGGTGATCGCTTCTTACTGCCGCGAAGTATTTCGTGTGCTCCAACCCGGCGGGCTCTTCAAGTTTCAAGTGCAGGGCCACACCGGGCTGCGCAGATCGGAGATGGATACCTGGCTCGGCTATCCGGTTTCGCCAACGGAAGCGGAAAGGCTTGCCGCGGAATCCGGCTTCGCTATAGAGCGCCAGGATGGCGCCGGAACCCAGTGGTATTGGCTGTGGTTCCGCAAGCCTAAATGACGGGCGCGTGCTCCCCGCCACAGTTTGCCCCAGCGCGTTTTGAGACAATGCGTTGAATGCCCTGCCTGCTCGTTCTGCTGGTTACGCTGTTTCCGCGCGTCGTTCTCGTTTTGATGTTTCTGCTGTCGAACTACCTCACGCGCGCTTATCACGGGCTGCTGCTGCCGCTGCTGGGCTTCATATTCCTCCCGCTTACCACGATTATTTACGCGTGGCTCGTCAACTCGCACCTTCCCCTCGAGGGCGTGAATCTGATTCTGCTCGTTGTCGCGGTCATCATTGACGTCGGTGGCCTAGGGGGTGGTGAGTACCACCGCCGGCAACGCTGGTGATTCTCGCGTAAGAAGAGGTCACCGTTCCCAAAACGCAGGCGGCTCGATCCCCAGCGCGCGCAAGTACACATACCCCTGCCCGCGATGATGAATCTCGTTCTCAATCCCATACAGGATCGTATTGACGCCCGAGTTCTCCCATTGGCCGAACGCCTTATCTACCTCGCTGAAGCGATGCGGCGG
>JAFAWA010000258.1 GCA_019242155.1 Terriglobia bacterium
GATCCAGTTCTGCGCCATGTTATGACCTCCACCGCAGCGATTCCATAGATCGCGACGTAATAAACAACGCAAAGAAGATCATGGAGAGGTAAAAGATGATGTCTTTAGTCTCGATCAGTCCTTTGGAGAAGTTATCGAAGTGAGTGACGATCGAGAGATAGTTAACGACCGAGGCCCAGCCCGTAGTGTCAAAGGAAGTAGCCCAGTTCAACAGCCACAGCAGGAGACATACAAAGAAAGTGACGCCCCCGGCCACGATCTGGTTGCGAGTGAGCGTCGAGATGAACGCTCCGATAGCCAGCAGGCAGCCCCCTTGGAGAATCAACCCGAGATAGGCGACCAGAACCGGTTTAATATCAGGCTTGCCCCACGCAAACAGCAGCGCAACGTTGATCATCGACATCGCCAGGATGCAGAGATAGAGCATCATCGCTCCCAGCCATTTCCCGATGATGATCTGATTGTCTGTCACGGGCGAAGTGAGCAGTAACTCGATCGTTCCCGACCGCTTCTCCTCCGCAAAAAGGCGCATGGTAATCATCGGAATCAGAAACAGAGTGATGGTGCTCGCGAACCCCAGCAGCGGACCGATGATCTGTTGATTGATATTCATCGGTTGCCCGCCGCCCTGCATCTGCATTTGAAAACTGAAACGCACGAAATCGCGCGTGGCGGTAAACAGGCCGAAGCCGAAAATCAGCCCAAAGAAGGCCATCAGCAGATAGGCTATGGGCGATGCGAAATAACTCTTAAGCTCTTTGCGGCAAATCAGAAGTACTTGTGACATTACTGATCAGCTCCTACTTTGACTACTTCTTTTTCTCGCTGCTGTTTCCTCTGCTCGTCTCTCTGTTCGGAGGCGGTCAGTTGCAGGAAGATGTCCTCCAGGCTGAGTCCTACGGAGCGCATTTCATTGAGGCTCCAACCCGAGTTCACAACGGTCCGGGCCAGGTCGGGGCGAATCTGGCGGCCCTGAAGACTTTCCACTTCAAACAGCAGGCGTCCGTTCTTCGAGTCCTTCATCAAAACCCGGCTGACCCCGGCTATCTGCTCCAGCCGCTGCTGTACCTCGCCCGGATTGGGCCGGCCATCGGCAGAGTCAAGTTCCACCGCCACGGCTTCGCTGCCGCGCAGCCGGTTGGTCAGGTTGTCGACCGAGTCGATCGCCACTAACCTACCCGAACTGATAATGATCACGCGCTCGCAGGAGTGCTCCACTTCGGAAAGAATATGGGTGCTGAGAATGATAGTATGGTCGCCCGCCAGTGAGTGGATCAGTTCGCGCGTATGGATGATCTGTTGCGGATCGAGACCGGAGGTCGGCTCATCCAGGATGAGAACGTCGGGATTATGAAGGATGGCTTGCGCCAGACCGACCCGCTGGCGATAGCCTTTGGACAGCTTGGAGATGATCTTATTCTGAACGTCCGCGACGGCGCAGCGCTCCATTACTTCACCGATGCGGCGTCTCAGATTACGTGCTTCAATGCCCTTCAATCTGCCCACGAAGTCCAGATACTCGACCACTTCCATTTCGGGGTAAAGCGGCGGCGTTTCGGGGAGATAGCCGATGCGCTTTTTGACCTCCATGGGGCTTTCCAAAACATCGAATCCGGCTACGGTGACTTTGCCTGCCGAGGGTGGAAGGAAGCAGGTAAGGACACGCATCGTCGTAGTCTTACCTGCGCCGTTAGGGCCAAGAAAACCAACGATTTGCCCCTTCTCAACTGCGAATGAGATATTGTCCACCGCGATCGTGCGCGCGTATCGCTTGGTGAGACCTTCGACTTTAATCATATGAGTGAATCCCAGACACAACAGACGTGCCAAATGCCATTTGGGCTTCTAAAAGACGCTCCGGGAAGAGCGTCGAAATGGATTACCGAGTGACCTTCCATCATAAAAATGACTACGGCCGTTGTCAATGCCGACTGCTTACCCGCGCGGCTCAGAAGGGCGGATGCCTTGCCCCGGCTGGAATCGGCGTGTTAGGAAAGGGTCAAGTTACAACCCAGCCTGTCCTCCCGGCCATAGCGTGTGTTTGACATTATCACACTTGTAAATGCCCGCTGCGAGCGCGGCGCTCGTGTTACAAAAGAAGAGTTGGATACGTTAACTCCTCAACAAGCCGAAGCGGTAGCGATGTACCGCGAAAGCCGCGGCGAGTTTCGCGGGTGGGGCGATCTGCTTAGGATCTATGGCGTGGCCGGACGCAAGATCGCGGCAGTTAAAAACCGATTGGCATTCTAGGGCCCCGGCTGGCTATGAGTGATCGCACCCTGCGGCAGGTGGGCTTTTCCGCGCTCCTGCTGGCACTGGCAACTTTGGCCCTCATCACATATCTTTCTTTTTGCGACTGGAATGACTTTCAGGCATTCTCAGCTGAAGTAGAGCGGAGCCGTGATGTCCTCGAACAAGTGCGGGGCATTTTGGACTTGGTGCTGGATGCCGAAACGGGCCAGCGCGGCTTTCTGCTAACCGGCAGAGAGGAGTATCTCAGCCCATACAACACCGCGGTACAGACGCTCCCGGGGCAGCTTAGTGAATTGGAAGCTATCCTCCGGTATCGATCCGCCGCCGAGCGGGAAGCATACAGCGAACTTCGTTCTTTGATCACCGCGAAAATGGAGGAAGTCCAGCAGACGATTGCGGCGCGCCGGTCATCAGGGCCGGACCGAGCACTGGCCATGGTCCTTAGCGATCGCGGCCGGCGTCTGATGAATGACATCCGGCGCGTCTCACACAGCCTGGAAACGGAGGCCAATGCGCGCGTGAGGGCGGGCGTGAAGACACGGGACCAGAACGTGCGCAAAGCCCGGAGCTTAACCCTTGGGGCCGCGGTGCTGTTAACCGGTCTGGTCTGTATCGGGTTTTTGGCCCTCCGGTCATCAGGGCTGCAGCGGGATGTGTTGATTGAAGAGTTGGAACAGGCGCACCGGTCGGAGCGGGAAGCAGGCGAACTGCTGGAGGCAACCCTCTACAGCATCGGGGACGGCGTAGTTACGACGGACCGCGACGGCAAAGTGCGGCTGATGAACCCGGCGGCCGAACGGTTGACGGGCTGCTCCGAAAAGGATGCCCGGGGCAAACCGATCGAGTCTGTATTTTCCATGATGGACGAGCAGACGCGAGGGTTTGTGGAGAATCCTGTGCGCCGTGTGTTGCGCGAGAACCGCGCGGTGAAGCTCGCAAGCCACGCATTGCTCCTCTCCAAATCCGGTCAGGAGACTCTACTCGATCATAGCGGCGCCCCAGTCCACGCCGCGGATGGAACCATTTCGGGCGCAGTGATGGTGTTCCGGGACATCACGGAGCGGAAACGCGGCGAAGAGAGGGTGCTGCAGGCCGCCAAACTCGAGAGCCTGGGTGTTCTCGCGGGCGGGATCGCGCACGATTTCAATAACCTCTTGCATGGCGTAATCGGAAATGCGAGTTTGCTGAAGGACTATGTTTCTGGACCCGATGCAGATGCGATTCTGCTCGGCATACAGACGTCCGCCGAGCGCGCTTCTCAACTAACGCAGCAAATGCTGGCATACGCGGGACGGGGCCGTTTTTATGTGGAGCCGGTCAACCTGAGCGACCTGATTCGTGAACTTCTACCTATGCTGACCGCGTCGATACCCAAACAGGTGGAGACACGATTGGCGCTTCATTCGGACCTGCCCTTAATCGATGCGGACCGCTCACAGATCAGACAACTCGCTATGAACCTGATCATAAATGCGGCTGAGGCGATCGAGGGCCGCCATGGTCTGGTTCAAATCAGTACGAACGTAGGAGAAATTGACGAGACGGCCCTTTCGGCGAGTGAAGCGGCCGAGGATGCGCGGCCTGGCCCGCACGTAATCCTAACCGTGACGGATAACGGCGCCGGCATCGATGAGACCACGCGGCGCAAAATATTCGATCCGTTTTTCAGCACGAAGTTCACGGGGCGAGGCTTGGGCCTGGCTGCCGTTCTGGGCATCATACGCGGGCACAAAGGCGGCATTCAAGTGATCTCGGCGCCGGCAGGAGGCAGCACGTTTCGAGTATTCTTCCCGGTCAAGACAACCCGAGTAGAAGCCGCGCCGGAAGTGCCTGAACGACTGGTAAAAGGACAAGAGAAAGTTCTGGTAGTCGACGATGAGGAGGTGGTTCGCGAGACCACCCGGCGAGCATTGGAGGCGGCCGGCTACACGGCGGTGCTCGCGAACGATGGGCAGGCGGCTCTGAATATTCTGGCCGAACGGCCGAATGACTTTGCCGTAGTTTTATTAGACCTCACAATGCCTCTGCTGGGCGGCGCGGAGACACTACCGCAAATACGGAAACTTTGTCCCGGGGTTCCGATTGTGGGCACCAGCGGCTATGGCCACGAGGAAGCCGCGCAACGATTCGGAGCATCGATCGATGACTTCATTCAGAAGCCTTACATGCCCGCGCAGCTCAGGCACAAGATTGAGGCAGTGCTTCGAGTAGTCGAGCGGCCTACAACCTAGGGACGCCGCTTGCTCACCCGCGCCGCCCAGCAGCAGCCGTTTACAGACGGCTGATCACCGCGTCTGTGAATTCACTGGTGGAGGCTTTACCGCCGACATCTCCGGTGAGACGGTCCTTTTGCATATACACGCACTCGAGAGCACTCTCCAGGCGACGGGAGGCGTCGCGTTCACCCAGATGCGCGAGCATCAGTACGGCGGACTGTATGAGCGCTGTAGGATTCGCCAGACCCTTTCCGGCAATATCAGGCGCGGTGCCGTGGACCGCTTCAAAAATCGCTGTGTTATCGCCGAGGTTGGCGCCGGGCACAATGCCGAGTCCTCCGACTAATCCCGCGGCCAGATCGGAAAGGATATCGCCGTAAAGGTTGGGCATTACCAGCAGATCAAACGATTCGGGGCGCATCACAAGCTGCATACAGGCGTTGTCAACGATCAACTCGTTGTACTCCACACCCGGATAGTGGGAAGAGACCTCGCGGCAGCATTTCAAAAACAGGCCGTCGCTCTGTTTCATGATGTTCGCCTTGTGAATCGCGGTGACTTTACAGCGCCCTTCACGGCGGGCATATTCAAAGGCCGCGCGGGCGATTCGTGTCGAGGCCGCTTCGGTGATGATTTTCAAACTCTCCACCACTCCCGGGACGACCTCGTGCTCGAGACCGGAGTACAGATCTTCGGTGTTCTCGCGAAAGATGGCGAGATTGACCGGGACGTCGTGGAATCGGGTCTTCAGGCCCGGGAGCATGCGGACCGGCCGGAAATTCACGTACAGTCCGAGTTTCTTGCGCAGAGCCACATTGATGCTCTGGTGGCCGCTCGCGACCGGCGTCGCGGTCGGTCCCTTGAGGCCGACGTGAGTGGCGGACAGGGAGGCGAAGACTTCGTCCGGCAATAGCTCGCCATATTCCTCGAGTGCGTTCAGGCCGGCATTGACACGCTCCCACTCGACTTGGACGCCAGTGGCTTCGACTACCCGCACTGTGGCGTCGGCCACCTCGGGGCCGATGCCGTCTCCCGGAATGAGGGTGATCTGATGAGTCACACAGCTATTATAGAGGCGGAGGTTCTCTTGGCCCCGGATTTCGCAGCGGAGCGGCGGGAGATGGTAGAAGTACAGCTTCGCCGCAGGGGAATCCGCGATGAACGGGTGCTCCAGGCGATGTCGGCAATTCCGCGCGAGGAGTTCCTCCCGGTGGGCGTGCGGCATCGGGCGAATGCGGATGAACCGGTCGATATCGGCAGCAATCAGACGATCTCACAGCCATACATGACGGCGCTCATGGCCGAAGTGCTGCGGCTTGCAGGCGATGAGACCGTGCTCGAAATCGGTTCGGGCTCCGGTTATGGGGCCGCGGTTTTGGGGGCCCTTGCACGGCAGGTAATTACGGTGGAGCTGATCGATGAACTGGCGGAGTTCGCGCGCCAGAATTTAGCGCGAATCGGAGCGGACCGAAACGTGGAGGTAGTGTGCGGCGACGGGTCATTCGGCTATCCGGCCGCGGCTCCGTACGCCGCGATTTCGGTAGCCGCGGGAGCGCCGGAGGTGCCGCATGCGTTATTTGAGCAGTTGAGCGATCCGGGGCGGTTGGTAATTCCTGTCGGTGAGCGTGTGGACCAGGAGCTGCGCGTGTTTTGGAAGCGCGGCGGAAGGATGGAGTCCCGTGTGGTGACGCTCTGCCGGTTCGTTCCTTTGCGGGGCGGTAACGGCTGGCATTAAAAGGGGAGGGACGAGGACTGAAACATGCGCCTGCGCACCGCGAAAGACCGTCTCAAGATCGAACACAGCATCATCGATGGGGTTCGTGAAATTCTCGAAACGCTGCTGGCAACGACACCGGAGGTTCGCTCCGTAATTCCGGGCGTGATCCGGCCGGTACGTGATGCAAAAGGGAAAGTTCGCGTGCGCGTCACGGTCCGGGTGCAGAACGGTTGGAAGGCAATCGCGCTCAGCGCGGGCGCGCGCCAGGAGCTGTTCATCAGCACGAGTCTCACGCAAAAGGATCTGGAGAGAGCACTCACGGCTGCCGGGGCGCTGGTGGAGTAGCTCCTAAGCAGTGCCGAGATGAAGGGCGACGATTCCTCCGGTCAGGTATTCGTATTCGACCTGCTCAAAACCGGCGAGGCGCATCTGGCGCGCAAGTTCGCCGGCTTCAGGAAATTTTTTGACCGACGCTGGGAGATAGGTGTAGGCCGCGCGGTCGCCGGTGAGTGCTCCGCCGATGAGGGGCAGAATGCGCCGCGAATAGAAGTGATAGAGAGCGGCGAAGGCAGGGTTGGGCGGTGTGGTGAATTCGAGGATGGCGGCGGTGCCGCCGGGGCGCAGCAGACGCCGCATTTCGGCAAGCCCGGCGGCGTAGTTTGCGAGATTGCGAAACCCGAAGGCAACGGTGAGAAGGTCGAGGCTGGCGTCGCGTAGCGGAAGAGCGAGCGCATCGGCCTCGAAAAACTGGGAGCGGCGGCCGGCCCGCTCTGCTTTGCGGCGCGCAAATAGCAGCATGGGATGGCAGAAATCCGACCCGAACACGGGCGCGCGGCGCGCGTGCTCCAGGGCAAGCGCCACATCTCCGGTGCCGCAGCAGGTATCGAGGATTCGGGCTTCGGGATTCGCCAGGATATGCCGCAAGCGGCGCACGGTGTGGGCGCGCCAATAGCGGTCGATATTGAACGAGAGAAGGTGGTTGGCCAGATCATAGCGGCGCGCCACCCGGCCGAACATGCCGCGCACCCAGGCAGCGGCTTCCCGTTCCGTGCTTGCGCCCGCGGGCGTTGTGCCCTTCATCCAAGCGCCGCCCGGATAGCTTCGCTTATCGCACGCTCGCTGATGCCGGAGGCAATGGCAACCTCGCCGATGCGCACCGGCAAAATGAAATGCACCTTGCCCTGTACGGTTTTCTTATCGTGCAGCAACCGGCCAAGCAGGTTCTCAACGGAAATGCCCGCGAGCGATGGAATCGGCCCGTAGTCGTTGATTGCCGCGAGCATGTCGACGGCATCCTCGGCGGAGAGATGGCCGGTCTTCTGCGCGAGGTAAATGGCGGCTCGCATGCCGAACGCCACGGCTTCGCCGTGAAGAAAGCGGGTGTACGCAGTCTCTGCTTCGAGCGCATGTCCGAAGGTGTGGCCGAAGTTCAGAATGCGGCGGAGATCGCCTTCGCGCTCATCGGCGGTGACGACTTCGGCCTTGATGCGAACGGAATCGGCAATGATCCGGTCGACGGCCCCGGGTTCACGAGCAAGCACCGCGGAACGCTCTTCCCTGAGGAAATCAAACAGCCCGGAATCGCGAATGATGCCGCACTTGATGACCTCGTAAAGACCGGCGCGGTATTCGCGTTCGGGCAGAGTGTCGAGGACCGCGGGATCGATGAGCACAGCGAGCGGCTGATGAAAGGCTCCGATAAGATTTTTGCCGCTCACCAGATTGACGCCCGTCTTGCCGCCAACGGCCGCATCGACCTGCGCGAGCAGAGTAGTGGGGATCTGCACAACGGGGATGCCGCGCATGAAAATCGCCGCGAGAAACCCGGCCATGTCGTTTACGATACCGCCGCCAAATGCAACGACAATGCTGGAGCGATCGGCGCCGCGGCGCACCATTTCTTCGGCCGCGGCCTCTATCGGCGCGAGCCGCTTGCGGTCTTCGCCGCCGGGTAGTTCGAGAAGTTGGTGCGGCCGGCCCGCCAGTCCCTCGGTCAGAGTGCCGCCTTGGTGCTTCCAAACATCGGCGGTTGTGACGACGAATATTTTGCCGGCGTTCGCGGGCAGATATTCGGCGGTGCGGCGCGCAACTCCTCGCTCGACGATCGCTTCATAGACGCGCTGAGGAGTTTCTACGCGGAACGAGCGCATACGCTTTTTTGTACCATGCGGGACAGAAGCCGATTCGGGCAACGGCAACCGTTGGTACGCCACCTGCACTTATCCCAGCGAACCCTAACGAATGGGAAGGAGCGGAACGATGGAGAACCTGAACGGGATGAAAGTCGCAATCTTGGTAGACCAAGGTTTCGAACAGGTGGAACTGCTGGAGCCGCGTAAAGCACTCGATCAAGCAGGCGCGGAGACGAGCGTGGTATCGCCGCAAAAGGACCGCGTGCGCGGGTGGAACATGAAAGAGTGGGGACAAGAGGTGGCGGTCGATATACCGCTCGAAGAGGCGCGGCCGGAGAATTTCGATGCCTTGCTGTTGCCGGGCGGGGTGATGAATCCTGACAAATTGCGGATGCAGCCGAAGGCGGTGGATTTTGTGCGGTCATTCTTCGATACCGGGAAGCCGGTGGCGGCGATCTGCCATGGCGCCTGGACGATCATTGAAGCGGGGGCGGCGCGCGGCCGGAAGATAGCCTCGTGGCCATCGCTCAAAACGGATCTTCGCAATGCGGGCGCGGAATGGCACGACCAGGAGGTCGTGGTTGACGGCAACCTGGTATCGAGCCGCAAGCCGGACGACCTGCCGGCGTTCAATCGGAGCATGCTGGAACTGTTCAGCCGCGCAGTGCCGGAAGTACAGCGGAGCCGATAGCGTTTCCCTCCAGCGGCGGGGGGCCCCTCCGCGAGGTCACCCCGCCGGCTTGTTTCGGGGCAACCCGATGGCAGCTTCGACGGCGGAAAGCAGCGCGGTTACGGTGAATGGCTTGGAGAGGCACACGGAGCCGGTTAGTTCCTGTTCAAATTGGGAAGCGAAACCGGTCATGAAAATGGCGCGCAAGCGCGGGTGTGATTGATGGGCCTTGGCGGCCAGTTTCAGCCCATCCAAACCGGGCATGACGATATCGGTGAGCAGAAGGTCGGGTCCTGTATTTTCTAGAACGCGGAGCGCGTCTTGGGGGTCGCCGGCATCTTCGACCTGATAACCTGCCCATTCTAAAGTGCGCCGTACGAAGCGGCGAACATCGTCCTCATCATCCACCACAAGGATCACTCGAACAGTATAAGGGGGAGGCAGCGCTGCGGAAGAGGCCGCCCGCAGATTCACTGTGAGCGAGGAGACGTTCGCGCAGGGAGGTTATTTGTGCTGCCGCTCTTCGCCCCAGGCGAGGGGCGCATCACCCGAGAGTTGAAGGAACAGGCGGTACTCCGACTCCGCCTGCTGCGGGTTGCCTGCAAGCGCGGCGATCCGGGAGCGCAGGTAGAATATGCGCGGGAACTCGAAAACGCTGAGAGGCCAAACGGCGCTCGCGGGGGGGATGGGATTGAAGCGCAGCAGAGCGGCCGCTTCTTTGGGCCTGCCGCTTTCGAGATCGGCCCATGCAAGCAGCCGGGGCAAGCTATCTTCGGGGTTGCCCGCGGGGCGGTCATAGAGAGATTGGAGAACGGGGACCGCCGGAGCAAACTGCTTGTCGCTCAGGAGAGCATAGGCCAGCAACAGGTTTCTGGCGGGTTCCTGGGCAGGTCCGGGGAAGGCCTGTTCGGCTCGCATGGTCCATTCGGAAGGGGAGGCGGAAGGCTGGGAAATGAAGCGGACGAGCGCCGCGAGGCCGGCAGATGCGGGTACGGCCAGCGCGGCGCCTTTTTGCGCTGCTTGTGCCGCGGCGGCGCGGTCGCCCAAAACCAGACTCCAAAGAGCGAGTTCGCAATAAGCTTCGGAGGCGACGGCAGAGGGCGAACCGGAGTCGGAGGCGTGCGCGAAGGCGGCCATTTGGGAGTAGGCCTCCTTGCGCCGGCCACTCATCCACGACCACTCTGCGCCAAGAAATTCGGCCAAAGGATCCTTGGCCGCACGGTGAGCATCGACGAACTGCTTGGCAAGCGCGTCGGCGCCGCCCGCATCGCCGCCCATGAGGCGCGCCACAGCCGCTTTAAAAACATGGCCGCTGCCCTTTTCCGAGTTCGGGTCTTTTTTGGCGGATTGGAGGTAGAAATTCGCGGCTTCGCGGAGACGGCCTAACAGCAGATTTACGTCTCCCATGGAATCGAGCGGGTTGGCATCGGCGGGACGAAGGGTCTGATAACGCTCGAGTGCGCTCATGGCTGTATCCAACCGGCCGGCGTACGCGGAGGCATAGGCGAGGGAGTTGAGAATGCTCACATCGTCGGGTTCGATGCTGGACGCTCTTTGGAACGCCTGAAGAGCGCGATCGTATTGATGATGGAGCATGGCATCCTGCGCCAGGGTTCGCCAGACTTCCGGGTCGTTGGGCGTTAAGCGGGACCAATCGGCGAGAGCGCTTTCGGCGGCAGGGCGATCGCCGCGCAGGCCGGCGGCAAGGACGGCCATCCGGGCGCGGTCGAGCGCGGGAAACTTGTTGCCGGGCGCAAGAGCTTGGTTGACGAGTGCCCGGGCCGCAGCCCGATCCTGCTCGATTTGAGCCAAGAGGTAATAAGGAGCTGGAAAATTCGGATCCGCCGCAATGGCCTCTTGGAGGTGCAGAGCCTTGGCTTGCGGATCACCCGATTCGAGGCCGGTTACGTAGGCCAGCATGGCCGCTTCGTTGCGCGTGGGGTATGGCGCAGCTTGGGCGAAAAGTTGGCGGGCGAGTTGATTCGCGGCTTCTATCGGATCGTCAGCAGGAGCCGAAGCGGAGAGTGTGCGAATCATCTTATGCGATGAAACATCTTCGATGGTGACGGCGGCGCGCAGCCGCCCGCCGCGCACGTAGTATTGGCCGTATGCCAGACGGTTTGCGCCGGCGGCGACCGCCTGATTGAATTCGGCGGAAACACCGGGGGCCTGAATCGGGCGGGCGCCTAAGGTCGAGTCGAGATTGTGCACCCGCTCAAACGGAACGGCGTAAACGCCGGGTGCGCCTTCGAGATCGCGGTTGATTACCTGAGCGAAGGCGCGGCCCATCCAATCGATAGACGGGTCGGCGCTGAGATTTTCGAAGCGTAGGACGGCAATCCGTTCAATGGCTGGATTCTGCGCGCGACGGGAACAGGAAAGGGCTCCGAGGCATAGAGCCAGCGCGGCCAGTCTACAATACACGCGGCTCCAGGGCCAGGAGTTCCTTAAATTCGGGCAGCTCGCGAAGCGCTTGAAACTCGGGCTCCACGTTCAGTTTGTCTTTTTCCTTGAATCCCTCTTCGAGACACTTGCGGACGTATTGAAGAGCCAGTTCGGTGCGCCCGGATTTGGCGTACATTTTCGCCAGGTAATAGTGAAAGCGGGCGCGTTCTTCGACGTTGCGATCCTGGAGAAGCGTTCCGTAATTGCTGCGGTGCTCGAAGACCTCCGGATCGCGATTCAGGGCCTCCTGGTACGAATCCGTGGCCAGCTTATATTCCTTGCGCGCGAAATAGGCTGTGCCGAGATTGCTGTAGATGGATGCGGAATCGGAGAAGCGGAGGGCGCGCTTGTAGTAGCCGATGGCGCGGCGGTAGCTTTTCTTGGCGTAGTAGATGGTACCGATGTTGTTAAGCGCTTCGGCGTAGTCGCGCTTCACTTTGAGCGCCTGTTCGTAGTTCTTTTTGGCGCTGTCCAGCTGCTGGAGCTGGTGGTACGCGATGCCGATTTTGTCATAGAGTACGGCGGTCTTGTGCGGTTCGGACTGGAAGGTATCGATAGCTTCGCGATACATTTTGCGCGCCATCATGATATCGCCCCGTTCTTCGAGAGTAAGCGCGCGGGTAGGGGGAGCGGATCGGGTTTGATCGACGAGGGCGTTTCCGGCCTGAGCCGGCAGGAGCGGCGCGCAACCCGCGGCAAGAACGATTGCAAGGCATCTGGAAACCATAAAGGCCTCCCGGTGCTATTTAAACACACCCAGCAGGCGGCGGAAGAGGCCCTTCTTTTTGGCTGGGTCCGGCTGCTGTGGCTGTGAGGGGTCGGAGGGAGGGAGTACGTCCTGGCGCTGGGCGAGCACGGGCGGGGCGGCCGAGCTGCCGGCGGCCGGAGCAACGGCGCGCAGGCCGTCATCCGGTTGGGGCTTGACTGCGGGATTGGAAGTATCCCATCCTGCGACATTCGTCACATTTTGGGGCCCACCGCCGTGCAAGGGGCAAGTGCCGACCGGTTGCGTACCGGCGATGTACACCTCCTGACGGGTCTTGGGGCAAAACGGGGTAGCGGGCATTCCGGATAGCGGATCGATTTCAACGGAGACGATGCCATCCGGCGCCTGGAAGGGCTTGACGTCGCGATACTCGCGAAACTTGAGGGCACGTTTCATGAACTCGGCCCAGATGGGCGCGGCTGAGTGCGCGCCTTCGAGATCGAGTTCGCGATTGTCATCGAAGCCGACCCAGACGATGCAAAGCAGTTCCGAGGTGTACCCGGCGAACCAGCCATCGTGGGAGGTGCCGGTTTTCCCGGCCGCAGGGACGGTGAAGCCGCGCGCTCGAACGCCGGCGGCAGTGCCGCTACGCAACACTTCCTCCATCAAGTTGGTCATGAGGTAGGCCACGCGCGGGTCCAGAACCTGTTTTTCAGTAAGGGAGTTTTTGTAAAGGACTTTGCCGCCCTGGGAACGAACCAGCGTAAGAAAGCTCGGCTTCACGTAAGCGCCGTGGTTACTGAAGATGGTGTAGGCTCCGGCGGCTTCGACGGGAGTGATCTCGTAAGCACCGAGCGCGACAGCGGGTGTCGGGTGAATCTTGTAATTCATGCCGGCGCGGTTAGCCATTTCGACCACGGAATCATAGCCGACCATCTCGGCGACTTTAACGGTGGCCACATTCATAGAATGGGCGAGCGCGTCGCGCAAGGTGACCATGCCGTAAAATTCGTGTTTGAAATTGCTCGGCTCGTAGGGCTTGCCGTCGAAATAGAACGTGGTGGGCTCATCGAGGACCATGCTGCCGGCGGTAAGGATATTAGAGCTGTTTTCGATTCCGGTATTTAGGGCGGCGGCATATACGAAGGGCTTAAAGATGGAACCGGGCTGCCGCTTCGCCATGGCATGATTCAACTGGCTTAGGCCGTAATTGCGTCCGCCCACAACCGCCTTTACTTCGCCGGTATGCGGATCGATGGCGACGAGCGCGGCCTGGGCTTCGGGAGCGGGCTGCCCGCGGAAGCGTTTCTGCTTCCGAACCTGTTCATCCACCTCCTGCATGCCGATGCGTACGGCTTCGGAAGCGGCACGCTGCAGGTTCAGATCGAGGGTGGTGTAGATGCGTAAGGCACTCGAACGAGGATCGGCGTCTTGCAACTTGGTCTGCAAATCGTCATCGACCAGGTCGACAAAGTAGGGCGCGTCTATGGACTGAGAGCTGGTCTTGGCGACGATGAGCGGCGCGTGTGTGGCGAGAGAGTAGTCGCGTTCGGTGATCTGCGCGTTTTGGCGCATCAGCCAGAGGACAATGTTGCGGCGCTCCCGCGTTCGCTCGGGGGACTTGTAAGGATTGAAATACGAGGGCCGCTGAATCATGCCGGCGAGAGTGGCGGCCTCAGGGATATTGATCTGGCTCAGGTCCTTGCCGAAATAGGCTTCGGCGGCCTCTCCGAAGCCGTGGATTTCAAACGAACCACGCCAGCCGAGGTACACCTGATTGGCGTAATACTCAAAGATCTCTTCTTTTGAAAGCTTCTGTTCTAGTTCGAGCGTGATGATCATCTCGGCCAGCTTGCGGGTCCATCTTTTGTTCTGGTCGAGCCAAAACCCGCGCGCTAACTGCTGGCTGAGGGTGGATGCGCCTTGTTCTTTGCGGCGCTCTTTGAGGTCCACGTAAGCCGCTTTGATGATACGGACGGGATCAAAACCGTTGTGTTGAAAGAAGCGCTTGTCCTCGGCGGAGGTGACGGCGTCAATTACGACCTGGGGAATGTCCGCGAACTTCACGATGCGGCGCTTTTCGCGATTCGGGCCGGAAAGGCTGGTGATGAGCTGCGGCTCTAATTGATATTGGCTGCGCGAGGTGTTGTCCTCTAAGGAGACGATGCGCGTAATTTTGCCGTTAGCGAAGTGAATCACGCCGGCTTCCTGATCGAAGTAGGAATCCGGCCCGGGAAAGATTTCGATGGAGTCGGGATGAGGAAGGTAGTATCCGATCGGATTACCGCGCGATTCGTTATATCCGCTGCGGCGCAGTTCCGCGGCGACTTCGGCAGATGTCATTACGCCGCCGACGGCAATCGATTCGGGCGCGGCAAAGAGCTTAGCGGTATTGGTAAAAGGGCCGGCCCGGAGTTTCTCATCGATCAGGCGGGAGTATCGAACATAAAAATATGTGAAGGTGGCGAGCCCTAGGAAGGTGAACAGAGCGAACGCGAGGAGCAGGAGCCGCCCGGCAGGTTTGAAGAAGAATTGCGCCAAGCCCGCGTTCTTGGGAACGCGAACTCTCAATTCTTTTTTTTGCTTGGGCACTACTGTTATTGTCACACGTGGGGCAGGGCGAGACGGCGGTGGAGGAGCAAGGCGAACCGATGGCTGCTTTTGGGGCCGTCGAATCCTGAGGGACCGCTCTTGAGGAACGCAACGCAACTCGGGAGCCGTTTGACTTAATTGATTATGCGGCGGGCTGTTCTTCAATCGGCACCAGTTTGTAGCCACGTTGTTTGGCCTGCCGTTTGAGCCTTTCTTCCAGGCGCTT
>JAFAWA010000324.1 GCA_019242155.1 Terriglobia bacterium
CATGATCTATATTCCAGCTGGCGGCCCTCTGAATGGCGGTGCCGCGCAGACCAATGCGAACCAAGCGTTCGTCTATCCCTAGCTTGTTCACGTCCGCCGCGGTTGTCACCGACTCCACATGACGCAAACGATCGAACGATTGGAGAATATGAAACGTACGTATGAACGCGGATGGTTATTGCTGCTGCTGGGCGCGGTAATCGCTGCCGGGGGCGCCCTAAATGCCGTGGCCCAGGCGCCGCCATCGCGGCCGGCTAAGGTTGGCGATCTCCAACTAGTTGCCTCTTTGATGAGCGACCAACCGGCTGGACTCGCCATCACGGACTCGGGACGGTTGCTGGTTACATTCCCCCGCCACGATGGCCCGGTTGCGTTCACGGTAGGCGAAGTAAAGGGAGGGCAGGTTGTCCCGTATCCGAACGCCGAGCTCAATCACCCAACCAAAGCGCGGCCAGCCGACGCTCTGTTTTCCGTTCAAACCCTTCTGGTCGATGCTTCTCACCGGCTATGGATGCTGGATACGGGCACCCTTCAGTTCGGTGAACCGCCGGTAAAGGGTGCCGCCAAACTGATTGCCGTGGACCTCGGGACGGACCGGGTTGTCCGCACGGTCGTTCTCCCGTCAGAGGCACTGGTTCCCCAGAGTGCGTTGAAGGATTTCCGTTTTGATTTTCACAGGGGGCAAGGGGGAACGATTTTCATCACCGATAGCGCTCCAGGTTTCGAGGCGTTGATCGTTCTTGACTTGACATCGGGACACGCGATACGCCGCCTTACTGGCATTCCAGCGGTGAGTGCGCAACCAGGGCACACGCCGATCGTGGGATTTGAGCCCCTGTTGAAGCGACCCGGCAAAGCAGATGAACAAGGTCCGGCTAAACCCTGGCTGGTTGGGCTGAACGCACTCGAACTCAGTGCTGACGGCAAGACGCTCTATTTCTCAGCCTTCACCGGTCGGCGTCTCTACTCTGTTTCCGCTGACGACCTATCAAACCCTGCTTTCGACGATGGCAAGCTCGCCAGCGAAGTCGCAGCAGTCGGTGATGTGGGCATGGGCGGACATTTCGCATTGGGTGCGAGCGGTGATCTGTTCTTTTTAAACATCGAGCAAAATGCTATTTTCCGACGGGCGGTGGACGGCCGCACCCAGGCCGTGGTGGTTGATCCCAGGCTCATGTGGCCTGACACGTTAGCCATCGGAACGGATAAATACCTCTACGTTACAACGTCCCAGCACGACCGCAGACCCGAGTTCCACGGTGGCGCGGAACTACGTCGGCGTCCGTATGGGCTCTTCCGGGTTTTCGTCGGATCGGGGCCGGCAACGGCGAGGTGGAGGTGACTCATGCCAGTGTCCGATCGCAAGCTAGCCTACTTTCTCCTGCGCTTCACTCTCGGGGTCAGCATCTTTTTTCATGGAGTGACGCGTCTGCCGCACCTCGGAATGTTTGCGAACACTATCGTAAAGCAATTCGCTGACACACCGTTGCCCGCTTTCCTCGTCCGACAGTTCGCAGTCAGCGTCGCGATTATAGAAGCCATCACTGGATTTCTGCTGATTACGGGTTGTTGCACCCGGTGGGCGCTGGTCGTTGGAATCCTGACGATGGCCTCTTTTATTTTCGGTAATTCGCTGATAGCAGACTTCCCCACGGTGGCCATTGACCTTACTTACACTGCTATATACGCTGTACTGCTCGCGGCTCTTGAGTACAACAGCATATCTGTAGATATGACTCTATTAAAAGGTCTAAGCCGATCACCGAGAACTCTTGGTTAGACGGCTCCGTCCTTGTGGTGATCAGTGAAAGGAGAGAAATGTCTGAAGGAATTCCTGGTGCGCACAACGTCGACCACGTTGGCGTTTCCGTGCCTGACCTCGATCAGGCAATCTCGTTCTTTCGAGATGTGCTCGGCGCGGAATTTCTGTTCCGCTTTGAAGAAGGTTCTGGCACAGAGAACCCCGCTGACCTCGAGAAAACTTTCGAGGTCGATCCGAACAGCAAACTCAAAATAGCAATGCTGCGGCTCGGTCCAAGTCTTAACCTCGAGCTCATGGAATACCAGACTCCTGGGCAGAATCGTTCGATTCCGAAAACCAGCGATATCGATGTGGCACACATCGCCTTTTGGGTGGAAGACATGGATGCGGCTGCGACATACCTGGCGCAACATGGGTGCCGCCTGTTGGACGGCCCGTTCCAAAGCGACAAAGGTCCAAAAGCAGGGCAGCAGATTCGTTACTTCATGAGTCCTTGGGGTATGGCGATGGAGATTCTGCACCGCCCGCTTCATATGCCGTACGAGAAGGGAACCCGTTCGCGCCTATTTGGACCCCTTTCTAGCTGGCACGAGCCACTCACAGATGGTCCGAATTGATGCTCAGAATCGCCGCCTTTTCTGTTGTGCTCATTTGCATAGCTGCCGCGAAGGGGCAGGTTCATGTGCCGGAGCCTGCCGTGAACCTCGGTGATACCAGTTTTCTCGATGCTCTTGGGGGTCCGGGTTTGCTGGTGGAAGAGATTGGCGACGGATATCACAGCGGCACATCATCGGTAAACAGCATCAGCGGAGTAACGCACATTGCGTGGCTTAGCAGCGGAGGCTTCCTTAAGGCCTGGTATGGCGTTGAAGTGGTCGGAACGGCGGCCCATGTGAATGCCGGCGGTAAAGGGAGTGCTGGAGGCTGGGGCGACATTACGATCTCACCACTCATCTTGCAATGGAAGGAGCGGAAGATGGGCCAAGTGCGAATGAATCAAAGAGTGGTTTTCGACTTCGATTTGCCTACCGGCGAGTACCGGCAAGCGTCAGGTGTGAACCTAAGCGGCCATGCCTTTACCGTTCATCCTTATTACGCCATCACAGTATTTCCGATAAAACACCTGGAGTCGAGCTGGCGCATTCACTACCTTTGGAATGCGAGAAACAATTCGCCTTCGTTGCCAGCCGGGGCTCAATCGACGCAAGCCGGACAGGCTATTCATTTCAACGCAACCGTGGGGTATGCACTGCCCCACGGCTTCTGGATTGGCGCCAACGGCTATTACCTGAAACAAGTAACGGCCCCGCAAGTGAACGGAGTGAGTCTTCTTGATTCGCCAGAGCAGGTGGGCGCTGTCGGTCCGGGCATTGTGTGGCACTTACAGCACTGCTTTCTTTACGCCAATGGTTATCACGAAGTAGGCGCACAGAATCGACCGGAAGGAAACAAGCTTGTACTCCGAGTGCAATGGGTCTTTGGGAAGCAACCCAGCGGGAACTGAGGAAGAGAAGATATGACGAATTGGAACTCCGAAACCTTGGACGGTGGCATTCACGCATTCGCAGGAGGCGCAGGCTCCACCGTAGTCTTGCTTCCTGGATGGCCGGAAACGGCAGAGGCGTATACGAGTGTATTTCCTTCTCTCGCCGAGCAGCACAGTGTGCTCTGTATCGATCCCCCGGGACTAGGAGACTCATTTCCATCCAAGAGCGGCTACGATACCGGGACAGTCGGTAGGATTCTCGATGAGTCTCTTCGATCACGCACAAAGGAGACTTTCCATCTTGTCGGTCATGACGTTGGCGCATGGATTGCATACGCCTGGGCCGCCCAATATCCAGATCGAGTGAGAAGCCTCACGCTCATCGACGGAGCTCTTCCAGGGTTGGCTCCTCCTCAGAGTTTTCCATTGCCATTCGAAGTGAACGTGAAACTCTGGCAGTTTTCTTTCTGCACGCTTCCTGAACTTCCCGAGGTTCTGACCCAAGGGCGGGAACGTGAATTGTTCGACTGGCTGTTTCGCCACAAAGCCGAACATCCAGAACGTATTTCTTCAGCCAATCGAGATCGCTACGTTGCCTGTTATGAGAGGCCAGGAGGAATGAGCAATGGCTTCGCATATTACCGGGCGGCAGCGCTCAGCGCTTCGCAGAATGTCGAATTGTCGAAAAAACAACTGCGAATGCCGGTGCTGGCATTAGGAGGAAGCGCCGGCATGGGCGACAACCTGCGAAAACTGATCGAGCCGCTGGCAGCTCATGTTGAGGGCGGCGCAATTGATGATTGCGGACATTACGTGAT
>JAFAWA010000550.1 GCA_019242155.1 Terriglobia bacterium
GAGCCAGTCCATCGCATCGGCCTAGGATACCCGCCGGGACGCGACTCCCGCGGGCATGCTCAAATTAACATGTACGTCCCAAGCTCAGGGAGGAAACCGGACATTTCTACTTCGCAACCAAGAGGACATTTCTATTTCGCGCCGACAGCGCCGACAGCGCCGACAGCCGACAGCGCCGACAGCGCCATGACAGTTCCGCCCAATAGCCGCGGTGACCGAGTAGCCGCGACACCATCCGGTGGAGTTATTGACAAGGGACGAGCAGAGCAGATAAGCTCCGAGTCAGTAATAACACGGAAGCCGCCTGCGATATATGTACAGATTTCTTCTAGCAGTTGCCGTCCCAGTGACCCTCGCCGCTCAGTACCAGGCAAATTCGCGAGTCACATGGATCGAGCCTGGAGCCAAAGAGATAATCCCGCAATTTGACGCGATTGGGAATTACCTGGGAAAGCTCGGAATTGTCCAGGCTGCGGGGCCCGTTGATACTGCCGGGCACCCGTTTTTTACGCCGCTCGGTTCGAACGGACGCGCCTGCGTGAACTGCCACCAGCCTGCCTACGGAATGAGCGTCTCGGCGGAGAGCCTCCGTGAGCGTTGGCATGAGACCGACGGGAAAGATCCGGTATTTGCGGCGTTCGACGGCTCGAATTGTCCCGACTTGCCGCAGGACCAAGAAAAATCGCATTCTCTGCTGCTCAACCGCGGCCTGTTCCGTATTCCGTTGGCGTGGCCGCCCCGGAATGCGGACGGCTCGCCCAAACCGGTTGAGTTTTCGATCGAAGTGGTGCGCGATCCGGGGGGCTGCAACTTAAGCTCACGTTACGGTTTGAAGAGCGCCAATCCAACGCTATCAGTGTACCGGCGGCCCCGCCCCGCTGCGAATCTGAAATATGTGACCTCCGGGGCGCAGGCCATCGTGCTGAAGACAGGCATGCTCGCCGACCGCGATCCCGATACGGCAAATCCGGTGGGTATGAATCTGATGTCCGATGCCCGGGAACCGTCATTGAAGGCGCAGGCGAAGAGCGCCGTTATGGGGCACGAGGAGGCGCACGAGTCACCTTCCCGAAAAGAGCTGGACGGCATTGTGGAGTTCGAGTCACAGATCTACATGGCCCAGGTGGAGCATATATTCGCGGGCCCTGTGGCCGATCCGAAGGGGCCGTTTGGTTTGGGGCCGCTCGCGCTCCGTGACCGCCGCGCCGGCGTATTGGGCGACAATGATTTCGACCCGGTGTTCGGTTTATTCGATGCGTGGAAAGGGGATGATTATTACCGCGCTTCGATCGCTCGCGGCGCCAATATCTTCATGTTCCGCCAGTTTTGGCTGCGCGATGCTACCCATATCAATTCCATTGGTTTGGGGAATCCCCTGAAACGCACGTGCGCAACTTGCCATAACGCGCAGATGACGGGTCAGGACCTTTCGGCCGGCTGGGTCGACGTGGGCACCACCAACTACCCAACCTGGACGGAGCCCGGAACCTGGGCAGAACAGGCCGATCTTCCGGTGTTCAAAGTCACTTGCCGGCGCGACGCCGATCCGCACCCTTATCTTGGACGAGTAATCTACACGACCGACCCGGGCCGCGCGTTGATTTCGGGACGTTGCGTGGACGTGGGATCTATCGTGATGCAGCAGTTACGGGGTCTCGCCGCGCGGGCGCCGTACTTTGCGAGTGGTTCGGCCAAAAATCTGCGCGAGGTCGTGGACTTCTACGATCGCCGTTTCGATATGAAGCTGTCGGAAACGGAAAAAGACGATTTGATGAACTTCCTGGGGGTTTTGTAGTGCGCCTTGCGTGTGCCGTGGGGTTCGTGGCAGTCACAGTTGCCATGGCCCAGGAACGGAGCTTTGTGGCGTGCCCCGTGGTGCGGGATACGAAAACCGTTCCTTGTTTTCTGGCGGAATACGAAGGGGAACTGTATTATCTCGGCATTCAGCAGGATATCACCGCCGACTTTCATCCGCCGCAGCTGAAGCACGAGGTTCTTGTAGAAGGGCGCGTCAGCGAAGGTCCACGGGTTTGCGGCGGCATTCCGCTACAGCCGGTTTCAATTTCGGTATTGAAAGAGGTGAACCCGGCCTGCAACACTCTGTTACCAGCGGAACCGGGAATCGATGCGCCCCCAGCACCGCGCGGCGCAGGTCCCGCGTCGCATCGTCTGAGGGAACCCGCGGCGGCACCGGAACCTCTCACCGGCCCGCAAGAGTTCACTGTCCTGTTTGCTTTTGACGACGCTTTTGTCGAATACGCATCCATTGCCACGGTTCGCAAAGCCGCCGCCTATGCTAAGAGGGTAGCGGCATCGGCCGTCAAGGTAAGTGGCTTTCGCGCGACGACAGTGCTTTCGAACGGAGAGCGCTTGACCGAGAAGGCAGGACTTGCGGAAAAGCGCGCACAGGATATTGCAACGCTATTGCGAGGGTTGGGCGTCGCCGGGGTTAGTGCCGATTGGAAGCCGGATCCCGAACCGGGAGATGGAAAAACAGACCCCTCCCATCGCCGCGTCACCATCAGTGTTATTCCTTAACCGGTCCGTACAGGGTCCGTACAGGGCGCTTGCCTCACAAATCGCTCTGATATATTCTGAGCCGGCCAGGAGGATCCATGCGAACTCTCCGCGCTGTGCTGCTTATGCCCGTAACTGCGGCCTTGTATCTGAGCGTGCTCTTGCCGGGTCAAATTTCGACGGCTACCGGCCACACTGTCACTCCGGATCAGTACGAACGTTGGAAGAAGGATTTATCGAACTGGGGACGATGGGGCAAGGACGATCAGATCGGGGCCTTGCATCTGATTACCCCGGCCAAGAGAAAACAGGCCGCGGCCCTGGTTAAGGAAGGCTTTTCCATATCGATGTCGGGCGATGCCGATACGGTTAAGGCGGTCGATAATCCGAATCCTTACGAGCTAAAAATGCTCACGATCGGGACCGACGAGATTGCCGTGAACTATCACGGAATCGCTCACACGCATCTCGATTCGCTCGCGCATCTCAACGACAACGGCGTTTTCTATAACGGCTACAAACCGGATCGGGACGCGGTTCTGAGCCGGGGACACGAAAAGAATTCGATTCACAACGTGAAGAACGGAATATTTACGCGCGGTATTCTGATCGACATCCCACGGCTCAAGGGCGTTCCCTATCTGGAGCCCGGCACACCGATCTATGCGGAGGACTTGGAAGCATGGGAAAAGAAAGCCGGCGTAAAGGTATCTGCCGGTGATGCGCTTTTTGTGCGAACGGGCGTTTGGGCGCGGCGGAAAGCGGTGGGTCCGTGGCTCCGAGGACGGGCGCCAGGCGGAAAGTCTGCCGGCCTCGATCCTTCGGTGATCCCTGGCTGAAGAAAAGGGACATCGCGATCCTGGGCAGCGATCATCCGCAATACGTTTCGCCCTCGGATCTCCCCGGAGCCGTACATGATTTTGCGTTGCTCTACCTCGGAGTGCATGTGATTGACAATTGCGACCTGGAAGCGTTGGCCGATGCGGCCGAAAGCCGGAAACGCTGGGAGTTTCTATTCACGGCGGCGCCGTTAGCCATCGTGGGCGGAACAGGTTCACCGGTGAACCCGATCGCTAGTTTTTGAAGCCGCTGATGCTTACTTGCGCCCTATGTTCTCGATGAATAAGTCGCAAGCTTCCCGGCGCAGGCCCTCACGCGGGATGGGACCATTGGCCGTGAAGTCCATGTAAGCACGCGATGTGGCGTCAAACTTCGGCCATTGTGGGAGGGATCCGCCATTGGGATTGCCGCTCTTCGCAAAATTCGTCCAGTACTGCTCCATCTGATCGGAGACTGTTGCGTCGGTGGAGTCGTATCTGGGAGCATTTGCTGCTCGGCCGGCAACCGGCAAAGTACCGAAGACGTAGGGGAGCTCGCTTCCGTGGGCGGCACCGGCCGCTTCCCTGCTCGGGGGAACGCGGGAGAACTGAAATTGGTAAGACGCACTACCAGCGCGCGCATGCCAGATTAGCTGGGCTATAGTGCCGCAACGAAACTGCGAATCGGTTGCCCATTGCGCGATCGCGCTCCCGAAAACGGGATCGGATTTCGGTTCCTCGCCGTTTTTCAGGCCGTACACTTCGAGGGTGCGTGACGCTAGCGGGCCGTACTCAGCCGCGATTCCCTCACTGAGTCCAGCGACTGGAAAGAAGGGCTTCGACAGTTCCCGCGCATTGCTTCCAAGCAGCAGGTCAATGCGATGCTCTTGGCCGGTTTGGAAAATCTGGAAAGGAGGTTTCGGCAAAACCCAACCATCAACCACCACTCCCAGAAGCGGTCCCAGAAACGACAGGCCCTGGCCAGTCGCCTTCTGAAGGTTCTCCGCCGGGATCGCACGTAGCTCCCTGAGAGAGCCGGCCTGCAAATCTGCGGCCACGCGCAGGCCCTTCTTTTCTCCTTCAGCAAGCGGCGGCGCTACCACAGGACCACTCTCTCCTTGGTGACTGGCGGTTCTTGCGCTTGGCTTCCTAGTCCGATAAGGACCAGCAGCGCGACAGTCTGGAGGATCGCGTTCATTGTGTGTTATCCCCTCTCACGCGCGTTCGCGAATGACGACCTGGTGACTGCCGCCACGCGAATCGGCATCCATTATAGTCGAGTGGGAATGATCGATTTCCGCCGGGACGCGCCCTCGTATCGGCATTGGCGGCCCTGATATTCTGGGAACCATGCCACGACCCGCCAAGTCTCAAGTCACCGCTCTCGCGCTGCTGGTTTACGGACTGATGCTTTCCGCAGCCGCATTCGCGCAGCCGCTAGTCGGCGAAAACACAGTCAAAGTCTCTGAGCACGTGTGGGCAATCATGGGCTTCCCCAATATCGGCATAGTTGTCGGCAGCCGGGCCACGCTGGTGGTCGATACGGGGCTGGGTCCACGCAACGGAGCTACCGCGGCGAAGGTAGCCGCCGGCCTTTCGAAGAACACGCGCCTTTACCTCACGACGACGCATTTTCATCCGGAGCATGCGGCGGGTGAGCCAGGCTTCCCCGCGACCACTATTCTCATTCGCAATGCCGTTCAGGAACAGGACATGCAGCAGCACGGCATAGAGATGCTGGATTTTTTCCGCGACCGATCCGCGCAGAACAAAGAGCTGCTGGCGGGAGTCATGCTTCGCCGGCCGGACATCATCTTCGATAAGGAAGCTACGGTGGATCTGGGCGGCGTAACCGCGCGGCTGTTATGGTTCGGCGAGGCTCACACTAAGGGCGACGAACTGACCCTGGTCGAGCCGGATCAGACCCTGATTTCCGGCGACGTCGTCCAGAACAAAACTGTGCCTGCGATATTCCGCGACGGAGGCACGCCGGCAAGCTGGCTTGCGGTTCTGGATCAGATAGCGCGGCTGAATGTACGGCACGTGCTTCCGGACCACAGTCCAGTGGGCGATGGCTCACTGATAACGGCAGAGCGCACCTTTATCAACGACGCACACACGCGCGCGCTTGCGCTCAAGCGGCAAGGTGTTAAGGCGGAAGACGCGGGCAAGCAGATCGCCACGGAGCTTAAACAGAAGTATCCGGATTGGCCGAATCTCGACAGGTTAAGCGATTTCATCGGGCGGGCCTATACTGAGAAGCCGTAATGTACGGCGCTCCCGGGGCGCACACGACACTATTTCTTCGGATAGGGGATCTTTACGATGCGATCGCCCTGGAAGGCTCCGAGGTAAATAGAATTCCCGGCTTCCAACGCCACCGACACACCGGATATGAGCGGGTCCGTGATGCCGGAATCGAAAATCGTGCGGGCGTGCATGGCAGCGGGATCGATCTCAGCGACGCCGAAGCCCTGAATGCAGGGCCGGCCGCTGCCTTGGGGGCAATCACCGCGCGCGCCCTTCACACCGGCGACTAAGAGACGCCGTTCTTTGGTCCAGGTAAGGTTGTCGGGCATGAAGTCCACCTTCACGGAGCCGGCCTCTTTTGTATTATTGCCGTTGAGTTCGTATTTGCGAACCTCGCGCGCGGCGAACACGTTGAGATAAATATAGCGGCCATCCGAGCTTGCGACGACGCCATTCGGATACGGTACGCGCGTACCCATGAGTTCGGACTCGCCTTTCCCCGGAGTCCATCGAGCTACGTAACCGGTAACGCCGCCCGCGAATGCTGCTCCGTTGTTTCCCGGTGTGGTTAGACCGGTCGGATATGTACCGACGAAGCCATCGTCGGGAAGGATGGCGAGGTCGTTGTAGTCGTGGGCTCCTACGACGCAGCCGTGCCATACGAGAGTCCAACTTCCGGACGCAGGCTTCAACTCGAACATCTCAATAGACTGCCGGCCACCGTGGTTGACTACGTAGAGTTCCCAAACTCCGTTCTTTCGTTTGGCGAGGGACGAGCCGTGCGAGACGAGGGAGTCGCCGATAGGACCGGGGCAGGCGGGATCGCCCCAGGACGGATCGGGTTGGGCGCTCTGTGTCATTTTGCTGAACGTCTTTTTCTGAAGGTCGAAGAGCGCCATGCCGCCGCCTGCGGAACTGCCGCGGCCGGCATTAACAAATTGGGTAGCGATGAGATACTTGCCGCCGGGCGCGAGTTCCAGGTCTTCGGGTTGGCGTGTGCCGCAAATCACTTCAATATTGCCGTGCACACCACACCCCATGAGCGGCGGCGGCGCGGGCGCGTTTGCGGCTTGCTGAGCGCGGGCTGAGCCGGCCATCAGAAGTGCGGCGAGAGTGGTCAATAGGGTAGTAGATCGCATACTCGTTTTCCGTTAGCGGTGATTCTACCGCAGGTCGAAGTGGTGTAGCCTTGGATGGCGGCTCATGAGATTGCGGCACGACGGCCACGTCTCTCGCGGCGGTGCCCGATGAAATCGGAATGGCAACCTTTTTGGGAGCCATTGCGCATGACCCTGCTGCGCAACGGCCTGATCGCGATTGCTGTCGGCGGCGTGATCGCCGGCTTTTCGGGAGGGCTACCGCGCTGGCCCCTGGCGGCTCTTTTAGCGCTCTGGCCCGCCTTGGGCGGTCACTGGCTGGAGGTCTGGTTCCTAAACTGGCTTCGTCCCCGCCTGACCGCTGCGCGTGGTGTGCAGATTGCATCTCGCATGGCGGTCTGGTTCGCCGGTGGGATTGTTTTGGCAGTTGGCATGGCTTTCACCGCAATGGCTCTAACCGGGTTCCGGCCGACACATTGGCCTGCCTGGTGGCTCGCGGGCCTGGGCTTCATCGGCATCGAAATGATAGCGCATTTGGCGCTGCAGTTACGCGGGCGGCCGAGTTTCTATAACGGGCTCGGATAAGCCGGCTCTCCCTTCAAAGCGGGGCGGACTTAACGGCGAGGCGCGGCTGTAACTGCCCGACTCCCAGAGTACAATCGACCATGGCTCATCAGTGTACTCTTGCGGCGGTGGGAATGCTACTGCTTGCCGCCAGCATGCCGGCGAAGGTGGTTGATCAGACCTCTACGGTTAACGATCTGACTCTGCATTACAAAGTGGTTCTTCCCAAAGACTACGACGCGGACCAGGCGTACCCTGCGGTGCTGGCCTTCCCTCCGGGCGGGCAGGACATGCAGATGGTAATGGTTACGCTCACGCAAAACTGGGCGGGTGAGGCTCAAAGGCGCGGGTACATCGTGGTGATTCCGGCGGCGCCCAGGGGCGAGCTATTCTTCGAGGGCGGCGGCCGCGTTTTCCCGGCCTTTCTGGACCAACTACTGAGAGATTACAAAATAAAGGATCGTAAGTTTCATATAGCAGGCATGTCGAATGGCGGACGCAGCGCCTTTTTCTTGGCGGCAGCTTATCCTCAGTATTTCTTGTCGGTAACCGGATTTCCCGGCTATCTTCCGAATCCCGATCCGGCGCGACTGAAGGCGTTGGCCGGGTTGTGCATCCACATGCACGTAGGTGAACTGGACTCCGGGTGGCGCGAAGAGATGGAACAGCAGGCATCGTTATTGCGGGCCAAGGGCATGACGGTGCGCTTGACTGTGGAGAAGGGACAGAGCCACGTAATCAGCACGCTCACGGGAGACGGAGCCGCGCGGCTGTTCGAGGAGATCGAGCAAAGCTACCGCGGCTGTGGGAAGTAACTTGATGATGGGAGCTATGTAGTGGCCGGA